>JAYYSE010000051.1:0-2971 GCA_036126475.1 Pseudomonadota bacterium
TGTAGCGAACGATGTTGAAGTTATTATTCAAGAAAACAATGGCTTTACTCCAACACCAGGTATCTCGCACGCGATTCTTTCGCACAATTTAGTGAATGACAAAAAAGCTGATGGCATTGTTATCACACCTTCGCACAACCCACCTCAAGACGGCGGTATCAAATACAACCCGACACACGGTGGCCCTGCTGAAGCGGAACTAACGCAAGCTATTGAAGATCGTGCGAACATGATTATTGCTGAGAAAATGCAAGGTGTTAAACGTACGCCTATCGCACAGGCTAAACAGTCTGAATTAGTGAAAGAAGTCGATCTAGTTGCTCCATACGTTGCTGATTTAGTTAATGTGGTTGATATGGAAGCTATCCAGAAAGCGAACATCAAAATTGGTGTTGATCCACTGGGTGGAAGCGGCATCGATTACTGGCGTCAAATTGGTAAAGCGTACAACTTAGACCTTACTTTGGTAAGTGAAGCGGTTGACCCTTCTTTCCAATTCATGTCTCTAGATAAAGATGGCGTGGTTCGTATGGACTGCTCTTCACCATACGCAATGGCTGGCTTGCTTGCGCTTAAAGATGAGTACGCACTAGCGTTTGGTAATGACCCAGATTACGATCGCCATGGCATTGTTACGCCTAAAGGTCTAATGAACCCTAACCACTTCCTAGCAGTTTGTATCGACTACTTATATCGTAACCGTGAAGGTTGGGGTAAAGAGGTTGCTGTTGGTAAAACATTGGTATCAAGTGCATTGATCGACCGTGTTGTAGCAGATTTAGGTCGCGAACTTTGTGAAGTGCCAGTTGGTTTCAAATGGTTCGTTGATGGCCTATACAACGGTCAGTTTGGGTTCGGCGGTGAAGAGAGTGCGGGTGCTTCTTTCTTACGTAAAGACGGTACACCTTGGTCAACAGACAAAGATGGCCTAATTCTTTGCCTATTGGCGGCTGAGATCACTGCGGTAACTGGTAAGAACCCACAAGAGTACTACGAAGAGCTAGCTGCAAAACACGGCGAATCTAAGTACAACCGTATTCAAGCGGTAGCAAATGGTGCACAAAAAGATGTGCTTAAAAAGCTATCTCCAGAGATGGTTTCTGCTGAAACACTTGCTGGTGATGCCATTACTGCTCGCTTGACGCATGCTCCAGGTAATGGTGCTGCGATCGGTGGTCTTAAAGTGACAACAGAAAATGGTTGGTTTGCTGCTCGTCCATCAGGTACGGAAGACATCTACAAGATCTACTGCGAAAGCTTTAAAGGTGAAGAGCACCTAAAAACAATTGAAGCAGAAGCTCAAGAGATTGTTAATCAAGTATTTGCAGCCGCTGGCCTATAATCGAATCTCGATTACTAGAGTCGCTACGTAAATAGAAGGAGGGTTGATGGGAAAGCATCAGCCCTTTTTATTTGCCTGTAAGTAACCAGCTAAGACTAAGTCAACCCAATGACGAATGGATTAGCCGTGTGGCCAGCTTTGCGGCATTACAAACCAGAATTGACCAGACTTGGTTTGTCCATGAACGAAGCGGTCACCAAATTCGGTGATAGGTTCACCGCTGAAATCATCCGTTCCTGCGGCCCATTGCTCTTTGGTTAGAGGATAGAGTGTATCGGTGATCTGGTGAGCCTGATTTTGATAGCACCAATATCCGTTTACTTGGCCGGGGTTAATGTCGAACCCCAAACACTCCGTAGGTACGTTTTGTTCTAGAAATGGGTTGGTATAGAGGCGACCTTGCATCAAAAGGTGTTTTGAGTCGACATCGATCTCCGGGTACTGCTCAACAAAGGCGGCTGAAGATGACATACCAAGCTGGTGGCTGAGCATTCTATCGAGCTTTTTGTCTAATTGGTCATGAGAGTTTGGACCAAACCATGTTTGCTCGTGAAGTAGGTAAAACTTAATTGCCACTTCCCAGTGTTCTAACTTTTCGCTACTTGCGTTTTCTAGGATAAAGTCGATTGCGCCGAGTGTTCGTCCCTCAACATTAATCTGGATCTCATCGTGCTTGATTGAATAATTATCCGAAGTGGTGATGACTTGTTCACATAGGTGTTGGTAGAGGAAGCCTAATCTAGGGTTTCCATCATAAGTATGTGCATCGTCGAGCTTTTGGTGGTTTGAGAACACAGTGAGATCAGAAATGGGCGGTTTGATTTCTAGTAGCGGTGGCGAGCTAATCACCCATTGGTAAAAGCGTTGTAGTTCGGTCATAGATTCCTCGTAAACTTCAGTCATCTGTTCTCTAGAAACAGAGTGGAAGGAGTTTCGACATTCTACCCGTAAATTGATATAACGATGTTATTATAAAGGTAAGCTGGAAATAAAAATGAATAACTTACAATTAGAAAAGCTACTTAACGAAAAACTGCAGCCACAGCAGATTAAAGATTACTGCCCAAACGGTCTTCAAGTAGAAGGCAGTGCTGAGGTACTGCGTATCGTTACTGGTGTTACGGCTTCGCAAGCTTTGATTAATAAAGCGGTTGAGCTAAAGGCTGACGCTTTGTTAGTTCATCATGGTTTCTTTTGGAAAGGTGAGCCGGAAGCGATTCGCGGCATGAAAGGTAAGCGTATTCGTACATTGATCAAGAACGATATCAATTTATTGGGCTACCACCTTCCTCTTGATATTCACCCTGAGCTTGGTAACAACGCCAAACTGGCAGAGTTACTTGAGATCGATGTTGAAGGTGGTTTGGAAGGGCACGCTCAGTCAGTCGCTATGTTTGGTAGATTGAAGACACCAATGACAGGTGCTGAGTTTGCAGCAAAAATTGATCAAGTGCTGAATCGTAAGCCGCTACATATTGCTCCTGAGAACGCCGATAAAATGATTGAGACAGTAGGTTGGTGTACTGGCGGTGGCCAAGATTACATTGAGCTTGCTGCTTCTCAAGGTATTGATGCATTTATCTCTGGTGAAATTTCTGAGCGAACTACTTATTCGGCTCGTGAGCAAGA
>JAYYSE010000052.1:0-22923 GCA_036126475.1 Pseudomonadota bacterium
TCGTCGCAGCTGTAGAAAGAGGCGATATGACCTATAAACAAGCCCAAACCATTTATGGTATCCAAGGCCGTTCAACCGTTTTAACCTGGCTTCGAAAGCACGGTAAGATGAATTGGGCGCAAAATCCAAGGATGAATGTCATGAGCCAATCCCCGAAGCCTAAAGAGTCGCCTGCACAGAAAATAAAACGTCTTGAGAAAGAGTTGGAAGACGAAAAAATCAAGAACCTCTTCTTAAACAGAGTGGTTGATATTCTTGATGCTGAGCACGGAACCAATCTCAGAAAAAAGTATCTAGCCAAGGAGCAAGAAGCCTTCAAAAACAGGAAGGAATAAGTTTAGTTCGGGTATGTAGGCTTTGTGGCATAACAAGACAGAGCATTTATCAACGAGAAAAGCGAGCTCATCATCGTCGGTTAGAGCTTAAACCGATTAAAAAAATGGTGTTGGATATTAGACGTTATATGCCTCGGGTTGGTACTAGGAAGCTCTATTTTTTAATTAAGCCTAGACTACAAGAACAAGGTATTAAGTTAGGCCGAGATGCGCTTTTCAACTACTTACGCGCTGAGCGATTGTTGGTAAGACCTAAGCGTAGTTTTACAAAAACGACCAATAGTCGGCACTGGATGAAGAAACACCCGAACTTATTAAAGGACTACAAGCCATGTAGTCCAGAGAGTGTGTTGGTGAGCGACATAACCTATGTTCAATCTGATGAAGGAGTTCACTACCTATCATTGGTTACGGATGCGTTTAGCCGAAAAATAATGGGCTATGAGCTGAGTAATGAAATGAAAGCGACGGATGTCGTGAAAGCGTTAGATATGGCTATCAAAGGGCGTCAATATCACCGTTCTTGTATCCATCATTCGGATCGTGGTCTGCAGTATTGCTCAGGTGTATATCAAGATAAATTGAAAATTAGCGGCATAATGCCTTCGATGACAGATGGTTATGACTGCTACCAAAATGCCTTAGCAGAAAGAATAAATGGGGTCCTGAAACAAGAGTTCTTACTTGATAGGTGCAAGAATCTTGAGGAGCTTAAACGACTAGTAAAAGAGTCTATCAATATCTATAACAATATGAGGCCGCACCTCAGTCTCATGATGAAAACTCCAAATGAGGTGCATGAAAAAAGCCAACAGCTGGCGCTGTTGGCTTAGTAACAAACTGTCAACGTATTTTAGGACGAGACATAATTTTTGATTGTAGAATAACTACTTATCGAAAAATTCTGCCTTGTTCTCAAGCTTTTTTCCTACGCTATTTTTGATCACTTACTTACTGTGATTGGTATTAATAGCCAAGCCACAAACTTCATTTCTTTATGAGAATTATTCTCAATATTTTGTTACATTTTGGTCGTTATTACTAAAAGGCTACAAATATGGACATCTCTCGTCGTAAATTTATTCAATCATCTCTCGCTATATCTGCACTTACAGTCCTTCCTGCTTGTTCTATGAAGAGATCGGTTGATGAGAAGGGAGGGTATGTTTACGACTTAACTGCTGAGCCTTCTACTGCTGAAATTGTACCTGGATTTACTACTAACGTTTTGGGGTTCAATGGTCAGATCCCTGCGCCAACAATTCGTTGTCGACAGGGCGACAAAGTTACGATTCGTTTCACTAATAAACTATCAGAACCAACCACAATTCACTGGCATGGTTTAAGAATCCCTATAGAAATGGACGGAGTGCCTTTCTTGAGTCAGCCACCAATCATGCCCGGTGAAACGTTCGTCTATGAATTTACGCCACCAGATGCAGGCACGTTCTGGTATCACCCACACATGAACAGTGTTAAACAACTTGGTATGGGCTTAGTCGGTCTAATTGTTGTTGAAGAGAGCACACCAGTTCAGTTCGATGAAGAGCATACTTTGATGCTTAAACACTGGCACCTTGATAAACAAGGACAGTGGAAGGACTTAATGATCCCACGTCTTAGCGCTCGTATGGGGACTCCTGGGGAGTGGAGCAGTGTTAATGGAGTACATGAGCCTACTTATCAACTAAAGCAACATGCAACGACTAGGCTTCGTATAGCAAATGTCGATAACACAATCACTTATCCTATCGCTGTTGAAGGTGTAGAAGCATGGGTTATTGCCATAGATGGTAACCCGATAAAAACACCTTATAGGTTGACTGAACATAAAATCGGCCCAGGTATGCGTGTCGACATCGGTCTGATTGCTCCAAAGGCTGGTAAGCGAGTGAATGTACTGCAAATGAAGGGACGTTTTCCTTTTTCTTTATGTGAGTTTGAGGTTGTAGATTCCACGCTCATAGAAGGCCAAACACTTCCGCTATTACCTCTTAATCCTGTGCCTAAGTTAGATCTCGCTAACGCAGAAGAGATCGATTTTGTGTTTGAGTGGGAAGGGGCGGTGTCGCCGGTTTCCAAAGGTGGGAAATCCATGCCTAAGTTTTGGCTGACCAATAAAAGAGCCTGGGAGGGGATGAGTAAAAACAATATCCCAGAACCACTCGCTACATTAGAGCTCGGTAAAACTTATATATTCGATCTTAAGAATGTTACCCAATACCATCACCCGATCCATATACATGGTCACACGTTCACGGTACTTGATTTAGATGGCAAAAAAATTGAGGAGCCTTTTCACACGGATACCGTATTACTTGGAAAGAACGGTCGAGCGAAAGCGGCATTTGTAGCGGACAACCCCGGACGTTGGATGTATCACTGTCATGTGATTGAACATATGAAAACAGGGCTAATGGGTTATATCGAAGTTAAGTGACACCTGTAACGTTTAATATTTGCGCATACGTTCTTAGTCTCCATCCTCGCTTTTATCGGCGGTAAAGCTAGAATATAGGAACTGTTATTTGGGAGGATTCATGGGTCAGTTATCTATTTTAGGCTTTATTGCCATTGGTGGTGCATTTGGTGCTTGTTCACGTTATCTGATTTCAGAACTGTGTGTACTACTGCTTGGGCGTGGTTTTCCTTATGGTACGCTAACTGTTAACGTGATTGGTTCTTTCATTATGGGTCTACTGATTGCTGCATTTGAAAATGAGATGGTTGCAACTGAGCCATGGAGACAGATCATTGGCTTGGGCTTTCTTGGTGCTTTAACTACATTCTCAACTTTTTCGATGGATAACGTTCTTTTAATGCAGCAAGTCGCATTTTTCAAAATGGGACTAAACGTACTACTCAATGTGGTGTTAAGTATCTCTGCGGCATGGATCGGCTTCCAACTTTTGATAAAGTCATAAAATCTTCTTACGATTTGTTAACAACTCGGCTTGGTTTATCCAAGCCGTTTTTATATACTCGATAGTACTTGTCGGAGTGCCATATGGCTGAGACCGTTAACTCGGGATCCGTTGAACCTGATCAGGCTAATACCTGCGAAGGGAACAAGAGTAGATATCTAACTAGAATCCCTCTAGAGATCTATCACCAGATCACAACTGTATTTCTTACCGTGATCCCTCTTGTAGCATCAATCCGTCAAGCATTTTTATCCCAATAAATAATGGCTAAAAGCCAAGGAAAAATGCTATGTCGAGTCGTAAACAAGCAAGACTGGAAGCGAAGAATTTCATCGATTCTTTATCAGTACAACCTTATCCAAATTCAAAGAAAGCTTACATCCAAGGCTATCGAGAGGACATTCAAGTCCCAGTTCGAGAGATATCACTCGCTGATAGCCTTGTTGGCGGTACCCAAAAAGAGCCTGTATTTGAACGTAATGCACCTATTCACGTCTATGACACCTCCGGTGCTTATACTGACCCAAAGCACGAGGTAGACCTTTATAACGGCCTTCCAAAGCTAAGAGAGCGGTGGATCGAAGAGCGTGGTGATACTGAGATATTAGATGATGTTAGTTCTGTTTATACCAAAGAGCGTCTAGAGGACGAAACCTTAGACGAGCTTCGTTACGGAAACCTACCTAGAATTCGTCGTGCGACTGGCGAGCAATGCGTGACTCAGTTGCACTATGCTCGTAAGGGTATTATTACCCCTGAGATGGAATACATTGCGATTCGCGAGAATATGGGACGTCAGAAGTTCGCAGATGAGCAACTGAACCACCAACACCCTGGCCATAACTTTGGCGCAAACCTACCAAAAGAAATTACCCCTGAGTTCGTGCGCAAAGAGGTTGCTGAAGGTCGAGCTATTATCCCTTCAAACATCAACCACCCAGAATCAGAGCCGATGATTATTGGCCGTAATTTCCTCGTGAAAGTAAACGCTAATATCGGTAACTCTTCGGTAAGCTCTTCGATTGAAGAGGAAGTTGAGAAGCTAGTTTGGTCAACTCGCTGGGGCGGCGATACGGTGATGGACTTGTCGACTGGTCGAAATATTCATGAAACACGAGAGTGGATTCTACGTAATAGTCCAGTGCCAATTGGTACGGTTCCTATGTATCAGGCACTTGAGAAAGTGAATGGCGTAGCCGAAGACCTTAACTGGGAAGTGATGCGTGATACCTTAATTGAGCAAGCAGAGCAGGGCGTTGACTACTTTACGATTCATGCTGGCTTGCTTCTTCGCTATGTCCCTATGACGGCTAAGCGTGTTACCGGCATTGTCTCTCGTGGTGGCTCTATCATTGCGAAATGGTGTCTTGCTCATCACCAAGAAAGCTTTCTATATACCCACTTCCGTGAGATTTGTGAGATCTGTGCGAAGTACGATGTAGCACTTTCATTAGGTGATGGCCTGCGCCCGGGATCTATTGCAGATGCCAATGACGAGGCTCAGTTTGCTGAACTTCGTACCTTAGGTGAATTGACGAAAGTGGCGTGGGAATATGACGTACAGGTGATAATCGAAGGCCCTGGACACGTTCCGATGCACATGATTAAAGAGAACATGGATGAGCAATTAGAGCATTGTCACGAAGCGCCTTTCTATACATTAGGCCCGCTGACTACAGACATTGCCCCTGGTTACGACCATATCACCTCTGGTATTGGAGCAGCGATGATCGGTTGGTACGGCTGTGCGATGCTTTGTTACGTGACTCCTAAAGAGCATTTAGGTTTGCCAAACAAAGAGGACGTGAAGACTGGTTTGATTACTTACAAGCTGGCGGCACACGCTGCTGACTTGGCAAAAGGGCATCCAGGCGCACAAATCCGTGACAATGCGCTTTCTAAAGCGCGCTTTGAATTCCGCTGGGAAGACCAATTTAACCTAGCATTAGATCCAGATACAGCCCGCTCTTTCCATGATGAAACCTTGCCACAAGAATCAGGTAAGGTTGCGCATTTCTGTTCTATGTGTGGACCTAAATTCTGTTCGATGAAGATTTCTCAGGAAGTGAGAGAGTACGCGAAAGACACAGAACAAGTAGCAGCGGATCAGGCTATCGAGATTAAGATGCTAGATAACCCGTTGGAGGGGATGCGCCAAAAATCACAAGAGTTCCGTGATACTGGCTCTGAACTTTACCATCCTGCCGTTGGTGTAAAAGAAGCTCAATTAGAGGAGTAATGACAGTGAAAATTCTGATCCCACCTCAATATATTGAGTTAACGGGAGAGGTTCAACACTGTCTATTGGTTGCTAAGCGACAAGGTTTAGCAACCGATGCAGTTGAGTTGGGTGTCAGCCCAACTCAATGCTTCTCAATCGTTGATTCTCAGCACTCACTTGCTATGGGCTTTGCTTCCGATGTCGTTTCAACTGAAGCGGAGCAGCTAAGCTCGCTTGATCACATCGTAAGTTATGACGAGTCGTTATCGCTGACAGATGTTCGAGATGCTTTAGCGCAATACCCTAATACGATATATGTCGGTGTAGCCGATAAGGCTACGGTATTAGATATTTGGTCACACTTAAACGCCAATCGAGCTATCAAAAGTATTACCACTGACCAAGAAGCTATAGATAGCCGCCATCACTTTGCGTGGTTACTAACATTATTGGCTCTAGATTTCCCATTAGAAGATACATTGGTTCTAGCACGCGCTGCGTCTAATGTTTCACGTGGAACATGGCCAAGCCATTATCAAGAGTTCCCAACTCCGGTGTTAGAAGACAAGCGTTTAGGAATTAGCGTTGGTTGGACTCATCAAGGAACGTCACTTTCATTCCCTGACTTGACTAAGAAAAGCCTAGGATTATACCCAGTTGTCGATGATGTTGAGTGGATCGAAAGGCTACTTAAGCTTGGAATCAATACTGTGCAACTGCGAATTAAGAATCCTCAGCAAGCGGATTTGGAACATCAAGTCGCACGTTCTGTCGCACTCGGCAGACAATACCAGGCTCAAGTTTTTATCAATGACTATTGGCAACTTGCACTCAAGCATGGCGCTTTTGGTGTGCACTTGGGACAAGAGGATATTGAAGAGTCGAACCTTTCACAATTGAGTAAAGCGGGCATCAAGATAGGTCTATCGACGCATGGCTACTATGAGTTGTTACGGATCGTGCAAATAAACCCAAGTTACATCGCGTTAGGACATATCTTCCCAACCACCACGAAACAGATGCCATCCAAGCCTCAAGGTTTGGTACGTTTATCTTTGTACCAACAGCTAATTGATACCATCCCATACTCAGAAAAGCTTGTTGGTTATCCGACCGTGGCTATTGGTGGGATTGATCAATCGACGGCAGAGCAGGTGTGGAATTGTGGCGTATCAAGCCTCGCGGTAGTGCGTGCAATTACGTTGGCGGAAGATCCAAAAGCGGTTATTCAGTTTTTCGAAGCTCTTATGAATGGCAACTCTTCAACCTTTACTGAAGAGGTTGGTCAGGAGTTGTGCCATGCTGAGTGACTTTGAATTTGTACGCTATCAACGCCAAATCGCATTACCTGAAATCGGTGAACAAGGACAACGAAACCTACTAAACGGTCATGTGTTAGTGATTGGTTGTGGTGGTTTGGGGAATGCTGCGGCTCTTTATCTAGCGGCGTCTGGCATCGGCAAAATCGTGCTGGTTGATGATGATTGTGTCGACTCGTCCAATCTACAACGACAGGTCGCTTTCAAAGAAAGCGATCTTGGCACAGCTAAAGTCGATGCGTTGAAACTTCAGTTGAGTGAGCTAAATGGTCGAAGCCAAGTTAGGACCATCAACAAGCGAATGGCAGAAGGCCAGTTAAAACTGGAAGTGATGCTAGCTGACGTTGTGTTGGACTGTACCGACAACTTTGCGACCCGCCAACAAGTTAACCAAGCGTGTTTCGAGGCTAACACACCATTGATATCAGGCTCCGCAATTGGTTGGAAAGGTCAGTTTGTTGTCTTCGATTATAAAAACCAGCAGGGGTGTTACCACTGTCTTTTCCCGTCTGACCACCATCCACAAACAACGCGTTGTAGTGACAGTGGCATCAGTGGGCCTGTGGTCGGGACTATTGGAAACCTCCAAGCTCTTGCTGCTATTCAGCGCATTAGCAGTGGCGAGTTTCAAGTGGTGACACATAACCTCAAGCTGTTCGACGGTAAGAGCATGAACTGGCAAAACCTAATAGTCACGCAAGATATCGAATGTCCGGTGTGCAATTCGTCAGTGACCAATAATTTAGAAGAACAAGCACTATGAGCAATATATCTATTTCAATTAACGAGCAACCAGAGCAGGTCGCGCAATCATCTTCTCTTGCAGATATTATTCATTCGCTTTCGCTACCTGATTTAGGGTATGTATTCGCTATCAATAATGCGGTTGTCCCACGCAGCCAGTGGCAACAAACCATCGTCAATGAAGGCGACTCTATCTCTCTTTTTCAAGCTATTGCAGGGGGCTAACTATGTTAACCATCGCAGATAAAACCTTCCAATCAAGACTGTTCACTGGCACAGGCAAGTTCGCCAATAAGTATTTGATGGCGAGTGCTATCGAAGCTTCAGGTGCTCAACTGGCAACCATGGCACTGAAGAGAGTCGATATTCGTTCTGAGCAAGACGATATCTTACAGCCTATTATTGATGCTGGCGTAAACCTACTTCCGAATACCTCTGGCGCGAAGAACGCGAAGGACGCCATCTTTGCTGCTCATTTAGCTCGTGAAGCGCTTGGCACCAATTGGCTTAAACTTGAGATTCACCCAGATCCAAAATACTTAATGCCAGACCCAATCGAGACACTGAACGCGGCTGAGCAACTGGTAAAAGATGGTTTTGTTGTCTTGCCTTATTGCCATGCTGACCCCGTATTGTGTAAGCGCTTAGAAGAGGTCGGTTGTGCTGCGGTTATGCCGCTTGGTGCGCCGATTGGTTCTAACAAGGGAGTCGTGTCGGCTGACTTCTTAGAGATCATCATCGACCAAGCGAATGTCCCTGTGATTGTGGATGCCGGTATTGGTGCTCCGTCGCATGCGGCTCGTGCAATGGAAATGGGTGCTGATGCTGTGTTAGTGAATACCGCGATTGCTGCTTCTCAACAACCGGTTGAAATGGCGATTGCCTTTAAGTGGGCAGTTGAAGCGGGACGTATGGCTTATCGTGCTGGTCTTGCAGGTCAAGTGTCTCATGCGGTTGCTTCTAGTCCATTAACTTCATTTCTAGACGAGTAGCATTACTATGACGTTTGTTGATCGATTTAAACAGCTCAACTGGGATGACATTGGTATGTCGATCTTCAGTAAAACGGCTGCGGATGTTGAACGAGCTCTGAGTAAATCCAAACGAGACTTAGAAGATTTTAAGGCTTTGATCTCTCCGGCCGCAGAACCTTACTTAGAGCAGATGGCACAACAATCGTTGGCGCTGACACGTAAGCGATTTGGCAACACGATGTCGTTGTATATTCCCTTATATCTATCCAACTTGTGCGCGAATGCGTGTACGTATTGTGGCTTTTCGATGGAGAACCGCATCAAGCGTCGCACATTAACTTTAGATGAAATTGATGCTGAGAGCGCAGCCATCAAAAAGATGAAGTTCGATAGTGTGTTGTTGGTTACCGGCGAACACGAAACGAAAGTTGGTATTAAATACTTTCGTGAGGTGTTGCCGAATATCAAAGCGCAATTTAATTACCTAGCGATGGAAGTGCAGCCGCTTGATCAAGACGACTACGCGGAGCTTAAAACACTAGGCTTAGACGCCGTGATGGTTTACCAAGAAACGTATAGTCCAAGCACCTACGCTGAACACCACTTGCGTGGTAACAAAATGGATTTTGAATACCGGCTTGAAACGCCCGATCGTTTGGCAAAAGCGGGTATTGATAAGATAGGTATTGGTGCTCTGATTGGCCTGGAAGAGTGGCGAACGGACTGCTTCTTCGTGGCCGCTCATTTAGACTATCTTGAACGTACGTACTGGAAAACGCGTTACTCGATTTCTTTCCCACGTCTTCGTCCTTGTGAGGGTGGTTTGCAACCTAAGTCGATCATGAGCGACAAACAGCTAGTTCAACTTATCTGTGCTTATCGACTATTAAACCCTGAGGTTGAGTTGTCTCTTTCGACTCGTGAGTCAGCAACGTTCCGCGACAATGTGCTTCCGTTAGGTATCACTAGCATGTCAGCGGCATCAAAAACGCAACCTGGTGGCTATGCTTCTGGTGAGGAAGAGCTTGAACAATTTGAGATAAGTGATGAGAGAGGTGCTGCTGATGTTGAAGCTATGATTCGTCAACGTGGCTTCGATCCGGTGTGGCGAGATTGGCACAGCGCTTACTCTGGCTAACTTGCTGCTTGATTGATGTTCCACGTGAAACATCAGTGATGTGATATCGACAAATGAAACGGCTACCCTTAGGTAGCCGTTTTCGTATCTAACTTAGCTAAAATGATGTGGCTAAGTTACCTATCTAGTTAGGCGTTAAGCGTGAGCTAGTGGCGTTGTTGCTTGGCGTAGCCACTCTAACGTATTACCGTCAACTAATGGGCTAACATCGTTCCACACTTTTTGGTGGTAATCGTTTAGCCATGCAAGCTCCGGACGTGTCAGTAGGTCTACGTTGATATTGCGCTTATCGATAGGGCAACGTGTTAGCGATTCAAACGTTAGCACTGAGAAATCACCTTGAGTTGGAAGCTCAACAACCAACTCTAAGTTTTCGATACGGATACCAAATTCATTGGCACGGTAGTAACCCGGCTCATTTGATAACACCATACCTTCAACAAGAGGAACGTCGATCAGCTTTTTAGAGATACTTTGCGGACCTTCATGAACACTTAGGAAGTGGCCAACACCGTGACCAGTACCGTGGTCATAGTCGTAGCCTTGTGCCCATAAGTGCTGACGCGCTAGGATGTCCAATTGGAAGCCACGAGTACCTTGAGGGAAGCGAGCAAGTGCAATACCGATGTGACCCTTAAGTGCAAGGGTGAATTGTTGAATCATTTCTTCGCTTGGCTGGCCAATGGCGATAGTACGTGTGATGTCTGTTGTGCCATCTAGGTACTGACCGCCTGAATCGACTAGGTATAGCGTATTCATTTCTAGCTGACCCGGCTCAGGCTGGTTCTCATGGTTGTAGTGACACATGGCTGCGTTTCCGCCTGCCGCTGAAATTGTGTCGAAACTTAGGTCCATCAAGGTAGGATCTTGCTCGCGGAATGATTGTACTTTGTCAGCTAATACCGCTTCGTTATGCAGGTTACCTTGCGCGACTTCTGCATCAATCCAAGATAGGAATTTTGCCATCGCCACGCCATCACGGATGTGACATGCTTTCATACCTGCAATTTCTGTTTCGTTCTTCGCAGCTTTTGGCATTAGGCATGGGTCGGCGGCTTCAATGATATGGGCACCAGCGTTTTGAAGAACAAGTGTGTACCAAGCATTGCTTGTACCTGAATCAACAGACACATTCTTACCCTCTAAAGATTGAAGGCGAGCTTCCAGCTCTGATGGGTGAGAAACACGAATACCATTACCAACGTGTGCTTCAAAGCCTGCAGGAATACGCGCTGGTTCTAAGAAGAAATCGACACTTTCATCGGCGTGAATGATGGCATTAGATAATACAACCGGCAGACGGGATACGTCTAAACCACGAATGTTGAGTAACCAGCAGATTGAATCCAGTTCAGTAAGGATAGCGGCATCAGCACCCTTGGCTTTTAGTAGCCCTGCAATTTCTGCACGTTTGCTTTCACTTGATTGGCCAACGGCATCGGTAGCCATGAGGCGAACATCAGAGACAACAGGTGTAGGGCGATCAGACCAAAGCTCATCAATCGGGTTTGCTGTTAATGTTGTAAGTTCTACTTTATCAGTCAGTCTAGCTTGTGCGCCTTTCAACCAAGCGGCTGTGTGCATTCGTGGGTCAAACGCAACTTTACTGCCTTGTGCTAGTGAATTGATGATCCAATCTAAAGCTGGTTCTTCAATAAGGTGGCGATACTCAAATAGCTCACCGGGTACTTGCTTGCGAACCTGAACGGTATAGCGACCATCAACAAAAATAGCCGCGTTTTCACGTGTAATAACAGCCGCACCTGCAGAGCCAGTGAAACCGGTTAGCCAGTGAAGTCGCTCGTTATGAGCTGGAACGTATTCACCTAGGTACTCGTCTTCATGGGGAATGATAACAGCATCTAAGTGGTTTGCTTCAAGCCAAGCTCGAACCGCAGTAACGCGTTCCGCAGTGATATTGTGCATCTGTGTTTATCCTTATCGTTAGGGTCCTTGTTAATACTCACAGCCTATATACCTGTGAGGGGACTTATTAGGTCAATAAGCTAGCGCTTTTGTCCGTTTGCTGCAAACGCTGTACGCCATTTTTATCTAAGGTGCAGAGTTTTTTCTTTGATGATATCTCGCAACCAATTTAAGGCTGGGTCGTTTTCTCTATCACGGTGCCAAAACAGAGTGTATGCCATTGGTGGAAATTTCATTGGCAGAGGCACAACCACTAAGTCGAGCTGCTTCGCAATAAGATGGGTGAAGTGGCTTGGTGCGGTAAATACAAAGTCGGTGTAAGTACATAGGCTCGCCGCGCTGTTGAAGTCGGGCACGGAGATAGCGATATCGCGTTGATGGCCGAGGTCTGCCAATTTGTAATCGAGTAGCCAGCGAGCGTTACCGTCACACCTTACTTGAACATGGCGCTGTGCCAGATAGGTTTCTAAATCCCATTGACCACTCAAAGCGGGGTGGTTACGTCTCAATACACACATCTGTGCGTCACGGTAGATCTCCTGTTCGCAAATATCATCTGGTGGCAGCATGGTCAGGCGCGCATCGTTGATGTCGATGTCTTTGCCTGTGAGGCCGATGTCTAACTCACCAAGTTGTAATTTCTTAAAGGTTTGCTCTGTCCAAGCGTGAGTGTTGATATTTACCTTCGGCGCTTGGCGAAAGATCGCGGGTAAGAAGTGAGGAAGAATCAACGGGTAGACACTTTCAACTGCTGCAATATGAAAACTGTGGTCACTGTTGTTGGGAATGAAAGTCTCGGGTTGGGTAAGTACATCAAGTTGATTGATCAGTGTTTCTAGCCGTGGCTTAAGGAACACCGCTTTTGGTGTCGGGCGCAGGCCGTGTGCACTTCGCGTAAAAAGAGGATCATTAAATTGTTCGCGAAGTTTGGCCAATGACTTACTCACGGCTGACTGGCTTAGGCACAATCGATGCGCAGTGCGCGTAACACTCAACTCTTCCATTAGCACCTGCAAGCAAACGAGCAGATTGAGGTCGAGGCGTGATAGTTTCTCGATGTTCATGTGAATTTCCTTATTGGAATAATGCTAATGATTATATGCCATTTTTGTTCATATCTTTAGTTGGTTATTATGCACCTAAATTAACTCATCCGGAGAATCTTGTGCTTTCTAACGCGCTTCCAACCCCTAGTAAACTGCAGGTTGCTTTATTGGCGATGCTGGTCCTTTTTAGCCCTTTGGCTATTGATATCTATTTACCAGCTCTGCCACAGATTTCGACAGCGTTTCACGTGGAACATGCACTAGCACAAGATACGATTACTTGGTTTTTGTTTGCTATGGGTGTCGGCCAACTATTTGCTGGCCCTTTGGCGGATAAGCTAGGACGTCGAACCGTTGCACTGGGAGGTATTAGTATCTATGCATTGAGTGCTTGCTTGGCGTGGGCAGCTCAATCGATTGATATGATGCTAATGGCTCGGCTGCTACAAGGCTTAGGAGCTTGTGCGACTTCTGTGGCAGCCTTTGCAACGGTTCGCGATCTATTTGGTCCAGAGAAGAGCGGTCGAATGATTAGCTACTTGAATGGCGCTATTTGTTTTATTCCTGCCTTGGCTCCGATTATTGGCGCTTGGCTAACTCATCAATTTGGTTGGCGTGCGAACTTCAGTTTTATGGCGGGTTTCGCGGTTGTCGTTGGCAGCATCTTATTCTTCCAAATGAAAGAGTCGAACCCGGCGACGAAAAAGGTAGCGGTGTTCAAACTAGAGCGCTACTGGTCTATATTGAAAACACCTTCATTCCTTTTTCACGCCACTTTGTGTTTGATGGCGATGGCTGTGATACTCGCTTATGTAACCTCAGCACCGGTTGTATTGATGGAAAAGCTCGGTTTGACTATGAAGGAATTTACATTTTGGTTCAGTTTTAACGCGGTATTCAATATTGCCGCTGCGTTTACCGCACCAAAATTTATGGACCGTTTTGGGACTTATAAAACACTTGTTATCGGTATTTTAATGCTCGGTCTAGCGGGTGTGATAATGTTGCTACTTGCTCGACAAAATAGCCCGATTGCTTTTATGTTCCCTATCTTCCTGTCATCTGTTGGCTTCGCTTGGGTTCTAGGTGCGGCTGCAGGTAAAGCGTTGGAACCATTTGGTGACCGTGCGGGTACTGCCGCAGCGCTATTAGGCTTATTTCAAATGAGTGGTTCGGGCTTACTTGTTGGTACCATGCAGCGTCTTGATGTAACGTCACAAGAGATGATTGCGCTACAAATGTTCTTGATTGTTCCTGCGCTATTCGTGTTGGCGAGCAAGTCTGGTAAGTCGTGGCATGCAACGTTTGCAAAGGCATAAGTAATAAGGGTGACAAAATATACAAATGGAGGTTTGCGAAACGTTAAAACATGGTATATTTGTCACTCATTGAAACGTAAGTCTCCAACGGAAAAATACTGTAATGTCATTAACAACCTACGAAATGGCGCGCGTCTTAGAACAAATGGAAGATGCACCTGAAAAGGTTATGTTTGGTAAATTGCTTAAAGAGCTAGGCAACCAAAGTGAAGAGCGTATTCGCAGTGCGGCAAAACAAGTTCCAATTGATACTTTGCGAGATATCATCTACCAATTTCAGCGTGTTGTAGAGTCTCGAAAAGGTGAACAAGTTAAGCTATTAGCAAAAGAGCTAGCCGAGCAAGGAATCTCGGCTGAAGAGCTTCAGGCTTTTCTAGAAAAGTAAGCTTACCCCAGTTAAAAAAGAAACCACTCAATTGAGTGGTTTTTTGCGTTTGGGAGTACCGATGTTTTAGTTAGCCTTTAAATTGCGTCTTCAAAACTCATATCTAATGAAAACGGTCCAGCACATGAACGTGTTTTAATTGCACAGTCATTTTGGCCAGTTTTTGATACGCCATAGTATTTTTCTTTCGCTGCTGCTTCCGCATATGCTGATGTAAGAACGGCACCGCCAAGCGCTAGTTCACTTGTGATTGCAGCTCTAACAGCAAGATTAGAATTTTTCATAGTATTCCCTCTAGACTTAATAGTATTTACACATCACAGGTTAATGAGTTGTAAACTTGCTTGCTGAAAAAGGATAGGAATCACCCGAAAATAATTTAACAGCTAAAATATCAAAGTTAGTGATGCTTAAGCTGTTAAGTGTTTGATTGAGTGATGTCATTTTTTGATTGTTTTTTCCTCTTAATATTCTAAACGCAGCCTAGTGTTTAGGTTATAATCAACTTTTATGTATAAATACCCAGTAGTGAGCATATCCAATGATAGATCCTTCGCTTTTACTAGATGGCCTAAACGACAAACAACGTGAGGCGGTCGCAGCACCTTTAGAAAACCTACTTATTCTGGCTGGTGCTGGTAGTGGTAAAACGCGAGTTTTGGTGCATCGTATCGCTTGGCTGCAGAGTGTCGAGCAAGCATCGCCGTTCTCTATCATGTCAGTAACCTTCACCAATAAAGCGGCGGCAGAGATGCGTGGTCGTATTGAAGAGTTGATGATGGGCAGCTCGTCAGGCATGTGGAACGGTACCTTCCATGGTATTTGTCACCGTATTCTGCGTGCTCACTACCTAGATGCAAAATTGCCAGAAGATTTCCAGATCATTGATACAGATGATCAGATTCGTCTATTACGCCGCTTAATCAAAGCACAAAACCTCGATGAAAAGCAGTGGCCAGCTAAGCAAGCTTCGTGGTGGATCAACGGCAAAAAAGATGAAGGCCTGCGCCCGAGCCACATTGATGCCTACCATGATCCAGTAACTCAAACATGGTTAAAGATTTACTCGGCTTATCAAGAAGCGTGTGACCGTGCTGGATTGGTGGACTTCGCGGAGATTTTGCTGAGATCGCACGAGTTACTTCGCGACAAGAAACACATTCGTGAGCACTATCAAGCTCGCTTTAAGCATATTTTGGTCGACGAATTCCAAGATACCAACAACATCCAATATGCTTGGCTGCGTATGATGGCGGGCCCTGATTGTCGAGTGATGATCGTAGGTGATGATGACCAATCTATCTATGGCTGGCGTGGTGCAAAAATCGAGAATATTCAGAAGTTCTTGGACGAGTTCCCGGGCGCTTCAACCATTCGATTAGAGCAAAACTACCGTTCAACCAAAACCATCTTGCAAGCATCGAACGAGCTTATCTCAAACAACACTGAGCGAATGGGTAAAGAGTTGTGGACCGATGGTAACGATGGTGAGCCAATCTCCGTCTACTCAGCTTACAACGAGCTTGATGAAGCTCGCTTTACGGTAAGTAAGATTAAAGAGTGGCAAGAGAAAGGTGGTGCACTCGAAGATACGGCGATGCTTTATCGTAATAACGCCCAATCTCGTGTTCTTGAAGAAGCGTTGATTCAAGCGGGCTTACCATACCGAATCTACGGTGGTATGCGATTCTTCGAACGTCAGGAGATCAAAGATGCATTGAGCTACCTGCGTTTAATGGGTAACCGTAACGATGATGCTGCTTTTGAACGTGTGGTTAATACGCCAACACGTGGCTTGGGTGACAAGACTCTAGAAACGATTCGATTTGCAGCGCGTGACCGTGGTGCGACGATGTGGCAAGCGAGCATCGCTTTGTTGGAAGAACAAGTACTGCCAGGTCGTGCAGCGGGTGCCTTAAGCCGCTTTATCGAGTTAATTAATGCGCTTGAAGACGACACGTTAGAGCTGAACTTACATGAGCAAACTGACCATGTGATTAAATCTTCAGGTCTGTTTGCGATGTACGAGCAAGAGAAAGGCGAGAAGTCTAAAGCGCGTATTGAGAACTTGGAAGAATTAGTAACAGCAACTCGTCAGTTTGAGAAGCCTGAAGAAGCTGATGAGATGAGCATGCTAACAGCATTCTTAACACATGCGGCTCTGGAAGCAGGTGAAGGTCAGGCTGATGAGTTTGATGATGCGGTTCAGCTTATGACTCTGCACAGTGCTAAAGGTCTAGAGTTTCCAATGGTATTCATGGTGGGGGTCGAAGAAGGCATGTTCCCAAGCCAGATGTCTGCTGAAGAAGCGGGGCGTTTGGAAGAAGAGCGTCGCCTATGTTACGTAGGCATGACCCGTGCGATGGAGAAACTGTACATCACTTACGCTGAGATGCGTCGCTTGTACGGACAAGACAAATACCACAAACCATCACGCTTTATTCGTGAATTGCCAGAAACCTGTCTGGATGAAGTGCGTATGAAAGCACAGGTGAGTCGTCCTGCGAGCAGTGGTCGCTTTAGCCAAACTGCAGTTAAAGAGAACTTTAATGAAACTGGCTTTAGCTTAGGTTCTCGTGTGAAGCACCCTAAGTTTGGTGAAGGTACGATTATCAATTTTGAAGGAAGTGGGCCACAGAGCCGAGTGCAAGTGGCGTTTAACGGTGAAGGGATTAAGTGGTTAGTAACAGCTTATGCTCGCTTAGAGCAACTCTAATCTGTTATTCCCGGACCTAACAACCATTCAAGGTTAAAAACACAAAGAGCAGCCAATGGCTGCTCTTTTTTATTGCGTATCGCCTCGGTGGTCGCAATAGATTATTGGCTGGAAGGGAGCTTACAGCGCAGTCAGTGCCGCTTCGTAGTTTGGCTCTTCAGTGATCTCTGCAACCAACTCGCTGTGTGTTACCACACCTTTTTCATCAACAACAACAACCGCACGTGTAGTCAGGCCTGCTAGTGGGCCTTCAGCAATTGCTACGCCGTAGTCTGAAGCGAACTCAAGTGAACGGAAAGTTGAAGCGTGTTGAACGCCTTCAATGCCTTCAAGCTCGCAGAAGCGACCTGCAGCAAATGGGAGGTCAGCAGAAATACAAACAACAACTGTGTTCTCAAGTTCAGCCGCTTTTGCGTTGAACGTACGTACGCTCGTTGCACAAGTTGCTGTGTCGATGCTTGGGAAGATGTTTAGAACCACTTTCTTGCCTGCAAGAGAAGTAAGAGTTAGTTCAGAAAGATCGCCTGCAGTTAGTGCAAAGCTTGGTGCCTGCTCGCCAGTTTGTGGGAATGTGCCAGATAGCGGTACAGCTGCGCCTTTGAAGGTAACGTGCGACATGAATTTGTCCTTAATTAAACTGTGGTTATAAAGCTAGTTGAGCCTAGTAAGGCTTACGTTACTCGGAAGCGGTTAAGAAGTTAATGATTTAAATGTCAGAATTGTAAGTATCTCTTAGATTCCGGGGGGAGTGAAAACATCAATCGATAAGAGGCAGATAAAGAAAAACCCCGAGAGCTTGCGCTCATCGGGGTCTATAGTCTTACTCGCAGCAATCCGGCTACTAAGTGTGCTCCATGCATCAAATCCATGATAGTGTGCTGTTATCCTTCAGCGTATTCCTTTCGTCGCCTTCCTAGCGGTGTCCTTGATCTTATCCTGATCTGCCAACAATCCTCGTTAGCGCTCGTCACTTGTTCCTTGAGCGGTGTCCTTTACATCATCCTGATGTTAAGTCCTTTCCTCGTCCAGAGGTGTCCATTGTCTTTCCATAGTAGCAACCATCCTAGTTACTATTGCGTCCATTCAATGTCCATTTCGCTATCCATGCCGATTATTCATCCTGAGTAATCGAATCTTCATCCTGAAGATAACCAAATCCTTGGCGTTTCCTGTTCCGTGTCAGCATCCTTCCGACACCATCCATACTACCGATTCCTTATTTATCAGCAATGGTGCATAAGCGAATTTCTATATAATTATTTGTATGATAAATGAACGTTTTGTTTTATTTCAATTGGTTACTGAATATTAGTACTTAAATTCGCAGTTAAATATCGATATTTACTCACTGCCTTGTGAGAGATCTCGCACAAGAAAGTGAGTAAAAAGGGAGTATTTACCCTTATTGGCCGATGGCAGCACCTTCACGACGAGGGTCTGCTGCACCTTCTAGACCATCTTTTGTGATGCGAATGGCGTGTAAACCGGAGTTAAGATCGCGAATGTTAACTTCAAATCCCATCTTTTCGAGCTCAGGTTTAAAGTTTTCCGCCGATGTTCCGTTTTCCAGATCTAGCGTGCCGAAGCGGTTTAGGAAGTGCGGTTGGTTGATCGCTTGCTGGATATCCATGTCCCATTGGGTATGAGCAATGATCGCTTGTGCTACATAACCTATGATGCGGCTACCACCCGGAGAACCAATCGCCATGTAAGGTTTATCGTCTTGCATGATGATAGTCGGTGCCATTGAAGAGCGTGGACGCTTACCTGGTTCAAGTCGGTTTGCGATAGGTTTGCCATCGTTGTGGGTCTTGAACGAGAAGTCGGTTAGTTCGTTGTTCAGTAGGAAGCCTCTTACCATCAAGCGTGAGCCAAATGCATTCTCAATGGTGGTGGTCATCGACACGACATTGCCTTCGCTATCGACAATATTGAAGTGGCTGGTGGACGGCAGTTCAATAGATACATCTTGGCTGCGCAGCATTGCGTGATCCCACGGCGGAGTGCCTGAAGGCGCACTCTCTAGTGCCTTACCTGCGGTAATTAATTGGGCTCGTTCCTGCAAATAGTTAGTGTTCACTAACCCTTGAGTTGGCATTGGTACGTAATCTTGGTCTGCCATGTACATGCCACGGTCTGCAAAGGCTAGGCGAGATGCGTCCGCTAACACTTGCCAAGATCTCGCATCGTTTGGTCCCCATGATTTGAGGTCAAATTGCTCGGTCATAGCTAAAATTTGTCCAACCGTTAATGCGCCGGAACTTGGGGGGCCCATGCCACAGATATCGTAGCTTTCATAAGCTGAACAAATTGGCTCACGTTGTTTGATTGAGTAGGTGTCGAAGTCTTTTTGTGCCAATACACCCGGATTGCCTTTGGCTGTTTGTACCGTGTTAATGATGTCGGCAGAAATCTCACCTTGGTAAAATGCCTTAGCACCATCTTTTGAAATTGCATTTAATGTTGCGGCGTATGCTGGGTTCTTAAGTAGTGTGCCTGCGGCTTTTGGGCTGCCATCGGCATTAAAGAAGTAAGCTTTGGTTGTGGCAAAACGGCTCAGTCGTTCTTGGTCGTTTTCAATCAAGGTGGCCAAACGTGGGCTGATGGTAAAACCTTTCTCAGCCAGTTGGGCAATAGGTTTGATCAGCGATGCCCAGTCTAACTTGCCGTATTTCTGGTGAGTGTCCCACAACAATTGCACCGTGCCCGGTGTAGCAACAGAGCGGCCACCAACCACGGCATCATAAAACTTAAGCGGTTGACCGTTTTCGTCTTGGAATAGACGTGGTGTCGCATCAAGTGGTGCGGTTTCACGGCCATCGTAGGTTTTAAGCTGTTTGTCCTTTCCATCAAAATAAACAAGGAAGGCGCCACCACCAATACCGGATGACTGTGGCTCAACTAAGCCAAGCATCAGCTGTACTGCAACCATGGCATCAATCGCGTTACCACCACGAGCAAGTACATCGGCACCAGCTTGGGTTGCTAGAGGGTTGGCTGCGGTAACCATCCAATCGTTAGCTTTTACGAGTTGTTTGGTTTCTAAACCACTACTTTGTTCGGGAGCGACGGAATCGGCAGCTTGATTTGCCCAACTGACGTGAGAGGCAAAAAGTAGGGTAGAAGTGGCGAGGGTTGTTAGTTTTGTTTTCCACTGCATGATCTTCTCCTTTTAATATGCAGAGCTAGATTGGCAGTGGAAAGATAAGATAGCCAGTGCGTTGTTAACGAATTGTAATCTTGATTCGAATTTAAGCGATTAAACCAGACAGCGACTGCCAAAGAATACTGACGCCAATAAGGCTGAACACAACACCACATAAGCCATCAATGTAGACTGTCGCTTCACTCAGCTTCTTTTGCAGTGCCTTCGTAGAAAGCATCCACGCTAACAGAGAGAACCAGAACAGTGATAGGCCGAATAGGATCAGCAGTGCAAACCCTTTCCCTGAAAGTGACATGTCAGCCGGTACCAAGCTCGACATCAAACTGATGAAGAACACTAACGCCTTTGGATTAAGAATATTGGTCGCAAAGCCTTTTGAAAATGCCTGACGTTTATTGGTCAGAATCAGATCTTTCGAATTGACCGTGTCTGTCTCTTCTTCATGGTGGCTAATGAGTTGCCATGTTGCTTTTAACGCACCAAAGCCTAGATAAAGTAAGTAGCTGCCGCCAGCCAATTGCATAAGCGCAAAAAGAGTTGGGTGTTGGTGGACTAGGTAACTGATGCCCGTCAGGCTTAACAATGAATGCAGCAAGATCCCGCACGACAGTCCGAGAGCAATGTATAAGCCGGTTTGTCGCCCGTGGCGTGTTGCGTTTTGTACCACAAGTGCAAAGTCAGGGCCTGGGCTCATCAAAGCGATAAAGTGGATAGAGGCGAGGGTGACTAATATGGTGACTTCATTCATATCTGTTCCAATAACTGGGTTGTTCCGTTGAGAGTTGTTGAGCGCAGCTTACCGTGATTTCGATTCTCTCAATTGTAAATTATTAACACTTAGTTAATTTTCGATGGAGAAACACCAAATGCAGTCTTAAATGCCTTTGAGAAATGGGCTTGATCGTAGAAACCCACTTGATGGGCGACTTCGGTTCCGCCGACACCTGATTTAATCAATCTCATGCCTTGCTCCATGCGTAAGCGGCTTAACCATGCATAAGGGGTGATGCCCATTTTGTTCTTGAAATGACGCTGAAATTGAGTTGTTGTCAGGTCACAAAGCTCAGAAAGTTGCTCTAAGCGCACCGGTTGGTCGAGGTTTGCCATTAAATAGTCTTTGAGTGTATTCACTGATTGAGTACCAAGTTTCACCTGAGTTTTCGATCCAAACTGCGCGTAACGATCAACAATCGTCGAAAAACTTTCGAATGGCAGGCAATCTTGGGCGAGTTGACTGATGTTTGGGTTGATAAGCAGCCCATGAAGGTTACGCAATTGTAAAAAAGTCGCTTGATCGGAGAGGATCAACTCAGAAAAGCTCAAAGCCTGACCATCTTTGCTGTGATCAGCAAGATCGCCAAACCATTGAGGTGAGACAGAAAAGACACTTACTTGGTAACCCGATTCGAGCTTTGAATGACCATCATGCAGCTCATCGGGTGGCATCATCACCACTTGTCCGGCGCCAGCGTGGTAACTCGTCCCTTTATAGACAAACTTTTGCTGTCCTTGGGTGATTAGGCCGATGTGAAAGTCCAAATGATAGTGACGCTGAAAGGCAAACTCTTGGTATTGAGCTTGGATCAGGCTGATATCTTGGCTAGATGTTGAGTAGTAGTGGACTTTATCCATGGCATAAAAAAGCTTGGTTAAATTATCATCAATTCAACCAAGCTTATCTCTGTATCTATAAATTGTCTTGTAAAAAACGATCAGTGTTAGCTTTTCGCTTGCTTACTCTTCTTGTTATTGCGCAGACCGTCGAAGCTGAAGATCACCAGTGCGCCCCAAATGAAAGCAAAGGTAATCGCCTTATCCATGGTAAAGGCTTCACCGTAGATAAACACCGCAAGCAAGAACATCAAGCTAGGGCCAATGTACTGGAAGAAGCCCAGTGTCGAAAGTTTGAGTCTGGTTGCTGCACCAGTGAAGCAAAGCAATGGCAGAGTGGTAATTACCCCTGCAGCGACCAGCAGTAAATTTAGCTGCATTGGATTCGTCAAAAAGTCTGACGTTGCTGTGTCTGTAATAAATAACAAGTAGATCGCCGCCGCTGGCAGCATCACTAAAGTCTCAATAAATAAGCCAGTCTGCGCTTCTAGATTCACTTTCTTACGTAGCAAACCATAGAAACCAAAAGAAAAGGCCAGTGCAATAGCGACAACTGGAATCGAACCAAAGGCGATTAGCTGGATAAGCACACCGATAGCCGCAAGCGCCACCGCACACCATTGAAGTTTTCTCAAACGCTCACCAAGGAAGAACATCCCAAGCAATACGTTAATCAAAGGGTTGATATAGTAGCCGAGGCTGGCATCCAGCATATGATTGGCATTGACTGCCAGGATGAAGATCAGCCAGTTGGCACCTACCAACAGAGAGGTTGCTACCAAAAACATCATTTTTGGTTTTGAAGTCAGAGTATCGCGCACTTTGCGCCAACCACGACCAACGTGCAGCAGTAAAGCGAGTAGGAAAAAGGACCATACTACACGGTGGCTCAGGATCTCGAGAGGGGATACTTCACTGAGAGATTTGAAGTACATGGGAGCGATTCCCCACATGGTGTACGCGCCAATCGCAAGCAGTATTCCTTGGCGTGTACGCTGTTGTTCGTCTTGTGTCATGTCACTTTCTCGGCACGAAGTGCCTATTAATAGAATTTATATTGAGAGTTGGTCAGTATAGGAGCGTTAACCCTTTTCACCTA
>JAYYSE010000053.1:0-3664 GCA_036126475.1 Pseudomonadota bacterium
CTTGCGGAATGCGAGCCTGTGATACCAGAAGAAGAGGTAGTGCTGTTCCCTTATGACATAGACTTTGATGATGACGAATAGTTAACTACTTACAAATTTCGTTGCCGTTCACTCCCCTCTCTTTTGAGAGGGGAAAGCAATTTATATATGGGGCATTGGTTGAAAACGAGCTATGCTGATTTCTGGTGTATGGAAGAGAAAGGAAGTTGCGGTGTAATCTGTTGATGCTGTTCTCCCAAGAACGATTAACAGAAAGGTACACCGCATGACTGATAATACTGTTGTTTCACTTAATACACCACAAGACCCACTTACAGAACTGATACGTCAAGGTGCTAGAGACCTCATTGCACAAGCTGTTGAAGCTGAGGTTCAGCAGTTGCTTGCTCAATACCAAAATTCGATGGTTGATGGTAAACAAGCCATTGTCCGTAACGGCTTTCTGCCTGAGCGAACATTGCAAACTGGTGTCGGGGATGTAGAGGTACAAATACCTAAGGTACGAGACCGTTCCGGTAATGGTGTTAAATTTAATAGCAGCTTGATACCGCCATATCTCAAGCGAACAAAGAGTGTAGAAACTCTACTCCCGTTACTTTACCTCAAGGGGATATCTACGGGAGATATGCTCCCCGCACTTGAGTCACTGCTTGGTAAGGATGCAAAAGGACTCTCTGCCAGCAGCATTTGTCGTCTCAAGGAGCAGTGGTCTACAGAATACGAACAGTGGCGAATGCGAGACCTCAGTCAACGTCGCTATGTTTACGTCTGGGCTGACGGTGTTTATTGCCACGTAAGGATGGAGGATAAGCTCTGTTTGCTCGTCATTATTGGCGTCGATGATACAGGTCGTAAAGAGGTTCTTGGCGTTCTGGATGGTCACCGAGAGTCAGAAGCCAGTTGGACGGAGCTCATAGAGCAGTTACGAGCACAGGGATTACAGTTAGCCCCTAAGCTTGCCATCGGAGATGGCGCACTTGGCTTCTGGAAAGCCGTGGCTAAATGCTGGCCGCAGGCTGACCAACAGCGTTGTTGGGTACATAAGACAGCGAATGTGCTTAACAAGGTACCTAAAAGCGTACAGCCGCGAATGAAGGAAGCACTGCAAGATATCTGGATGGCAGAAACTAGAGATGATGCTTATCACGCCTTCTCAACCTTCCAGAAACGCTTTGAAGCTAAGTATCCGAAGGCAACAGACTGTTTGGTGAAAGATAAAGCTGAAATGCTGGCGTTTTACGATTATCCAGCAGAGCACTGGGTTCATATCAGGACAACGAACCCAATAGAATCGATGTTCGCCACAGTACGTTTACGCACAAACAAGACAAAGAACTGTGGAAACAGAAAGACTACGTTGATGATGGCTTACAAGTTAATGCTCAGCGCTGAGACTAAATGGCGTCGCCTACGAGGTTTTAAACTCCTAGCGGACGTTGTGAAAGATGTTCGCTTCATTGATGGAGTGAAAGAAATGGAGACTCATCAACAGGCTACTGCATGATCTCCATACACCACATTTGACAATAGCTCTGATTTCACGTAAGCGTTCACCGAGGTATCTTGACTTACCATGCCTGAAGAAGCATGTGCAGTTTATAGATCAAAAACGTTCGGGTACGGTTTCTTCTCAACGACTGACGTGATGATTTCATTCAGAACTGACATTGCTGATAGGCCGCGCTTTTTGCAAGTTTCGATGAGTGTGTGGATACGACTACGGAATTTATCGCCTGCATCTGAGGTCGTTCCGAAGCTAATTTTCCTTTGGATTACAAAGCCTCTAATACATCGCTCGGCTTCATTATTGGTTAAGGGGATTGACGTTTTCTTGAGGAAAACCCACAAGCTCTCTCTATGTTTGAGCAGTAACTTGCATCGCCCTCGATACCGCTTGACCATCACACCTGTCCCTTTGCTCAACCAATGATCGAACGATTTTTGTAGCCTGTGCATTCGCCGCAAGTACCGTGAATAATCCAATTCACCTTGCTCATAACGATGTCGAGTATGGAAGAGAACATTCGTCAGAAGACATAGGTGCCTTCCTATATAAGCAGTATGCCCACCACCACTATAATCCGCCATTTGTTGAAGATTGCGCTTAACATGTGCCCAACATAACTGATGACGGTCTGCGGCTATCCAGTTATAGCTTGGGCACTGGTCGCTGACCACGATGCCTGCATAGTCTTCATCAATGACTTTTTTCGCTGATGAGGTCGAGCGCGAATAAAGTATTTGTTCATAGACAAGATCATCACTGGCCACTAACCAACACCAACGAAGGCTTTGCTCATCATTTCGGTGATGAGAGGTTTCGTCGGCATGAATCAAAGGTGCCTTCTTTAACGCTTGTTTGATTGCTTGATGCAATGGAGTCAGCATTGAAGCGACTTTTGTTTGTGCTTCGCTAATCGCACCAACAGAAAACGTTGTGCCGAGTTGCTCTTTGAGCAGTGATTGGATTTTCCGAACACTAAGGTGATATTGTCCAGCAAGAACGCCAATGTAGCTGAGTAAATTGGGACCGATAATACCTTGTGATGCATTGTCGGGCTTTTGAGCTTTTACTGTTTCTTTACAGTGGCGGCATTGACCTGAAAATAAACGGTATTCAGTGATATCGACACTGGGTTTTGGAATATCGAAGACCTGATGGCGGTAGTAAGGGCCACCTTGAATATCGATATCTGACTGGGCACAGAAAGGGCACACTTCAGGAAAACAATCGATAACTACATCAGTTGTTTTCAGTCGTGAGAGTTTTCGTTGATGCCCTGTGTGGCCTTCTTTAGCTCCTCTCGAATTGCGACCGATCTTTTTTCGCTCATGCTTGTCCTTAGGGTTGTCAGACGAAGGTGGTTTCGATGAGTTTTTGGAGTTAGTTGCTTGTTTATCGGTAAGGTGGCGCAACTGTTCCCACAACTCTTCAATCAGTGCGTTTGCTTCATTAAGGTCAGAGGCTACGGGTGGTTTCTCTTGAAATTTAGGGGCTTTCTTTCTGCTCATAACAAACAGGATGAAGCACTGGAATGATCACTCAATAGTAAAAAGTGGATCAAGTGCTGAGTGTCACACTTTTTCTGTCAATAGGGGCTTGGTGAACACTTACATCTAACCTTGATCATGCTTCTGAAGGAAATGCATTAAACTATTGATTTTTAATGGCTAGTCGAATTTTAAACAAAAAAAAGCGAGTCCCTTGGGGAACTCGCAAAAATCTATTCAGTATGATGTAACAAAATATGAGCCAATCTATTAATCATAAGAAAGGACAAAAGGTTGTCTATTCGGGATCAATAATAATCAACCAAGTGCGTTACTTTGTCATCACTTTGTCAGCGTTAGGTGCGGTTCTTATCAACACCTAATGATGTTTCAAATTACATTCACAGGCCTGAAAACAGGCCCAGAATTAGTGGCCAATCGCCATTTCATCTAACGCTAAGAACACATTCTCATCTAAATGCCCTTCGTGAACTTGCTTACACACTTTACGGCGAACAGCTAAGCCCGAGATAAGACGCTCAATCGACAGGTGGCGGTTGCTGTTGCTATCGCGGTCGTTGTACAGCTCAATTAACTTACTTAACGTTTCGTAAGGAATGATCTCATTCCCTACTCTCAGCCAATCAAGCTTCTCAATAAGCTCTGAGCACTC
>JAYYSE010000054.1:0-10946 GCA_036126475.1 Pseudomonadota bacterium
TAATGCACTAAGAAATATATTTTTCCCCGAATTATATGGTAATGAAGTTATATCATTATCTCTCTCTTTTGTTTTATTAGTTTCGTCAGTTATTATTTGGTTTTTACCCTCTATCATAGTCTTAACACAAAGAAATATGCAGAATCGTGTTTTTGTTATCTGCCTTTCTTTGTTTTTACCCGTTGTAGGAGGCTTTTTTTCTTACTTCTTAATCCGTAGTAAAAAAAACAAGTAGTTACTTAGTGCGAACCCAGATTGATAGGTTTAGACGCAAGAACGGCTCCCACTTGGGAGCCGTTTTTTTCGCGCGAAGATAACTGGAGGAAACTCCACGCATGATGATAGTTTGATCAATAATGTTTTTCTATGCCGGATTTAACGAAACGTCACTCAGTGCGAACCTAAACATAAACCAATACTTTTGCTAGTGCGATGTTACTCATCGCACAAGATCTTCACAAGTAAATTTGCCATATCTGTAGTTATTGATGATTTTCTAATTTAACAAAAGCACTGGCAAGGTTTTGTCCAAAAATGAGTTTCAAATGTTTGTAACTGGAAAACGACAAATGAATCCTTTTATCAGGCCTCATATTAACTATCCTAATTGATGTTAGAGCACATCAAATATCAGATATCGAGTGGTTACATAGGACAATAAAATTATCGCCATCTTGTCGCCATTTCTCAGTTGGTTTTGTTGTAAGCTATTGTTTTATAATTGTTATTTATACCCTTCGATAAATCCCCCAGTATTATTCAAATCATCACAGGTAGTAAGCGTTTATTTTGGAAAGACTGGGCAGCAGAGCTTACTCATTCTGATTTGTTGTTTGAGGCTTCGGTATCACTGAGTTTTGAGAATATGCCACAGAAAGGGCGTTTCATATCTCGTGTTTTCAGCTTTCATTTTCAACCTAATCAGGCGATGCTCGAGCTGAGTGAAAAGAACTCGAATGCATCCGATTTGCCTAGTGTGGCAGTAGATCGTAACTTGCAAGACTCTTTGAACGCACTGTTCACGTTTGACCATCAAAGCATGAGTGATACAACACAGCAATTTTGGTTGCAAGGTTTGTATCAACAACTAGCAGAGAGAGATGTCTTACATCGGTTGCTTAAAAGTTCTAACGTCTCTTTCTGCCAAAAGCTCAGTCATTACCTTTCTCACTCACAAGACGAGAAACACCCTTTAGAAGATGTTGCAGAACGTTTTGCAATGAGTCGTGCGACGTTAATCCGTAAGCTCAAACTCGAAGGCATGCAGTATCGTGAAGTGTTAGCGGAAGTGCGTTTGAGCCATGCATTGTATCTTATGCAAAATGGCCAACAGAATGTCACGATGCTCGCTCAATCTTGTGGTTACCAGTCTGAAGGGCGTTTTAGTCAGCGCTTTAAGTGTAAGTTTGGTCTGTCACCAAGTGAATACATCAGAACTGTCGCCTCAAGGGTATAGAAAGGGAAATACCATCCAGTGAGGTTGCGCGCAAACTTAGGTTATTGAATCATTTCTTGATTACAGCTCTAATAGGCTGCACACCAAGTGATTGAAATAGCGCAGAACGCTCAATACCAGAGAAGGTAGCCCATGATTAAACTGAATCTAAATAACCTCACCAGTAACTTTCCATTACTAAATAAGCTTATGGCGCTCGAAGAGGTGGTTTGGTTTAACCCAAATGTCACAACACTAGACCAAGGGTTACCTTATGTCGGCTTGGATGAGAAAGACATTCTTGATGCGAGTCTACGTTTAGAACGATTCGCCCCTTATCTAGCAAAAGCATTTCCTGAAACTCAAATATCTAATGGCATAATTGAATCTGAGCTTGTTGATATTCCATCGATGAAAACAGCATTGGAGGCACATTATCAATTGCCGATAAAAGGGCGGTTAATGATGAAGAAAGACAGTCACTTGCCCATCTCTGGATCAATCAAAGCCCGTGGCGGTATCTATGAGGTACTGACTCACGCCGAGAAACTCGCGGTTGAAGCTGGGTTGCTGAGTGAAAGCGATGATTACAGCAAACTGTTAGAGCCTGAATTTCGAGACTTCTTTAAACAATACAGCATTGCGGTAGGCTCTACAGGCAACCTAGGTATGTCGATTGGTATTATGAGCGCGAAACTCGGCTTTACCGTATCGGTTCATATGTCTGCTGATGCGAGAGAGTGGAAGAAGAACAAACTGCGCGAACATGGCGTAAATGTGGTTGAGTATGAGCAAGATTACGGCGTCGCGGTCGAACAAGGACGGAAAGAGGCAGAGCAAGACCCGAGTTGTTTCTTCATTGATGATGAAAACTCGAAAACACTGTTCCTTGGTTATTCCGTTGCTGGAGAAAGGCTGAAGCAGCAATTTGAGCAGCAACATATTGTCGTCGATAAAGCGCATCCGTTGTTTGTCTACTTACCGTGTGGCGTAGGTGGCGGCCCTGGTGGTGTAGCGTTTGGTTTGAAGATGGCGTTTGGCGACCATGTTCACTGTATCTTTGCAGAGCCTACGCATTCGCCTTGCATGTTATTAGGCGTTCACACCGGGTTACATGACGAGATTGCCGTGCAAGATCTAGGTATTGATAACCTTACAGCAGCTGATGGGTTAGCCGTAGGCCGCGCGTCAGGCTTTGTTGGTAGAGCGATGGAGCGTTTGTTAGATGGTTACTACACATTAACGGATGAGCGCATGTATCAGCTGTTAGGTGAGTTGAATCTAACAGAAGGTATCAAGCTAGAACCCTCTGCTTTAGCGGGCATGTCGGGGGCGATCCATGTAGAACACAATAGTGAGTATCTGACGAGAGTCGGTATCGACGATACGACACTAGCCAACAGCACACATCTCGTTTGGGCTACGGGTGGAGGCATGGTGCCTGAGCAAGAAATGGCAGCGTACCTTGCTAAGTCGTCAGCTTAGTTGCGCAGACCGTTGATTAAAAAACTTACTCCGATGCTCGCCAAGTCATGCTTTTAGATTTGTCAATTGTTCAATTAATACAGTAACTTAAATTGAATTAATAAAATGGCTTGTCTTTAGCCAATAATATTGGTACGTTTTAAAAATGAAATTTAATCCCGCTTCAACTTCAGCTTTCTTCTGGTGGTGCTCTCTCTAGAGCAGCACGGAATACTCACATTCTTACGCTGCTGGAAGGTAGCTAAGAATGTCATCAAGTTTGTCCTCTCTTTATATCTCCAGTAGCCTTTTTAACTTGGAGATACTTAATGAAAACAAATCAAAATAATAATAAATCAGAAATTATTCTTACCGGCGACCGCGCGACAGGTCCTTTGCATTTAGGACATTACGTAGGATCTTTAAAACAACGTGTATCTTTACAACATGATCACGACCAAACAATATTGGTTGCCGACATGCAGGGCTTGACTGATAACGCGCATAACCCCGCAAAGGTATCTTCAAATATTCTCAATGTCGTTGCCGATTACTTAGCTGTGGGCATCGATCCAGCTAAAACGACGATTTGCCTTCAATCTCAGCTACCAGCATTGGCTGAACTGACCATGTTTTACAGTAACCTTGTATCTATCGCGCGCTTAGAACGCAATCCTACGGTCAAAAGTGAAATTCAAAACAAGGCGTTCGGCCGTTCTATTCCTGCAGGCTTTTTTACTTATCCTATATCTCAGGCAGCTGATATTACGGCGTTCAATGCGACGTTAGTCCCGGTTGGTGATGATCAACTGCCAATGATAGAGCAAACAAACGAGATTGTTCGAAAGCTAAACTCACTCGCTGGTAAATCTATTTTGAACGAATGTAAGCCGCTTCTGAGTAATGCATCACGCCTTCCGAGTACGGATGGGAAAAACAAGATGTCTAAGTCGATGGGTAACGCGATTAACCTAGGTGCGACTGAGAAAGAGATTCGAACGGCGGTGAAGTCCATGTATACCGATCCAAACCATTTAAAAATTGAAGATCCTGGCCAAGTGGAAGGGAATATCGTGTTTACGTATCTTGATGCGTTCCATAGTGACGCAAAGTATGTCAGTGAGTTAAAGGATCATTACCGCAGAGGCGGGTTAGGGGACGGAGAAACTAAGAAGGTATTAGAGGAGTGCTTGCAGGAGATGTTAAGGCCGATAAGAGCTCGACGATCTGAATTGTTAGATGACAAATCACAGCTGATTGATATTTTACGCAAAGGTACGCGAGTCTCGAGAGAGAAAACGGAAGCTGTTTTGTTCGACGCAAAGGGCGTGTTTGGTTTGAACATACTCTAAATGACAGGGTGATTTAAAAATCACTCTTGTTACGGTACTTGTCTCCCGCAGGTGTTCTGACGTGGTTAGTGACCAGTACGTAACTTACTAGCTGGCTCAACAAGGTCGCTTGTTTGATAGAGGTTGGTTACCAGATATCGTGGCTAGTTCAGCTACACAGATTGAAGTAAATAACGATTTAGACACCAATACTTCGGAAGGGAGCTTTCGTATAGATGAGTCTCAACTATCCGAGTTCATCGCTAACCTAACACCAACTTCGTCCAAGTATGAATTTCACTTTACCAGCGGTGACAGCACTTGGGTGTTAAATGTAGACGACGATAACATAATCACTTACACACTCAATAAAGCCAAAGGCTAAGTCCCACCTCAACCAACATACTCATGGCCAACAGACCTCATCATTATTTTAATTGCTCCCTTATAATGGGAGCGTTGAATTTTGTGATGGTGAGTTGGCGTTGCTATTTTAAATCAATATCGCCCCTTAATTTCGTAGCAATTTGAAGTATCAAATTTCAGGAAATCATCAAAACTTGATATCCCTTCATATTTTATATCTATTTACTGAGGCTTTTTTAAGTGTAAGTATTTATTGGTTTTTTTGACATACATTCTCATTTTTCATTTCGTGAAAGGTTATCTTTTGAATTAATATCACATATAAAACCAGATGCATTTAATCATGCGTCTAACCTATCGTTAAGTTGTCTACTCATTCATTAGGTGAATCTGCAAAAGCAAAGTTATAAAGGTGATGTAAGCGTGGTACACATTTGCTAATGCTATTCCCAATAGCGTTTACTTCTCAAGCTGCCAATGTCGTGAATTATTCCGATGTCGATCTATCAACCGTTCTAAATCAAAAAAATCAGGGCTCTAATATGGTAAATCAACCACTTGGTTACCAAGAAGCAAGTCGAGTTGAGACGGGCAAGACAACACTCTTACGTAAGCAACAGATTCATTACGGGGTGCCGGTTTACGGCCATTCAGTCGTTGTTGATCTATCCCAAAGAGGTATTGCTCAAGCCGTTGATGGAGAAATATTAACGGGTATTGAAGCTGATATTGGTTCTACTTTGCCAATGATCAATGCGCAGCAGGCGATTGATATAGCCAAGTCTCAGCATAAGGGCATTGCAGTGATGACAGTGCGCAACCCTAATGCTGCTCTTTTCATTTGGCTTGATGACCAACAACAGGCTCGACTAATCTATAAGGTCGATTTCCTGCAAACCCAAGGTATGGCACCTTCACGCCCAATTACGCTCGTTGATGCAAAATCTGGTGAATTAATTGATCAGTGGGAAGGGATTGCTTTCATTGAAGCGGAAGGCCCTGGTGGTAACCAAAAAAGTGGTCGCTACTACTTTGGCCCAAATACCCAGTATGGTGGATTTCAAGTTAATTCATATTGCCAGATGGACAGTCAAAACGTCGTCACCATGAACATGAATAATCGCCAAGATTACGGTCAGGTTCACCAGTTTGCCTGTAATGGTAACTACGGTAGAAACGTCAACGACTATCGTGCGATTAACGGCGCATATGCGCCAATGAACGATGCTCATTACTTTGGCCAGCGTGTTTTCGACATGTATAAAGAGTGGTTGAACACTCGTCCTATCCAGCAAAAACTAACGATGCGTGTGCACTACGGGTCGAACTACGGTAATGCGTTCTGGGACGGTCAACAGATGACGTTCGGTGATGGCAACCAGTTTATGTATCCATTGGCTACCTGGGATGTGATTGCGCATGAAGTAAGCCATGGCTTTACGGAACAGAACTCTAACCTTGAGTACCGTGGTCAGTCAGGTGGTATGAATGAGTCATTCTCTGATGTGGCAGCAGCAGCTTTAAGTGAATATGTTCATGGCGCCTTTAACTGGAAAATGGGCGAGCATGTAATGAAATACAGTCCTGCGATGCGCTATTTCATTCAACCTAGCCAAGATGGGATGTCTATCGATCACGTTAACCAATACTACAATGGCATTGATTTACACCACAGTTCAGGAATCTTCAACAAAGCATTCTACCACTTAGCAACCAGCAACGGTTGGGACATTAAAAAAGCGTTCATGGCTTACGCAACTGCTAACCAACTGTACTGGACGCCAAGATCTAACTTCCAAGCTGGAGCAGATGGAGTTTGTAAGGCAGCGCAAAAGCTAGGTTACGAAGCATCAGCGGTACGTACTGCATTTAGCCAGGTTGGAATTAATGTTCAAGATTGTGGTTCCGGTCAGCCGAATCCGAACCCTAATCCGCCAACACCGGGCATCACGGCTCTTGAGTTTAATGTGCCTGCACCTGTGTTGAGCAGCGGTAACGATCAGCAGCAATTCGTTCTAAAGAACAGCTCTCAAAGCGATGTTTGGATCCAAACTTACAATGGTTACGGTAACGTTGATTTGTATGTTGCTATTGGTCGCCCTGCATCCTTGAATGATTTTGATTGCTCTTCTACCAACTTGGATAACTACGAGTATTGTGGCTTTGGCGGTATACAAGGGGATGATATCTACGTAATGGTATCTGGCGCACAAGGGGCAACGGACGCTTATGTAGCGGTAAGCAGTCTATTGGAACTGCCTGAACCACAGCCAGAGCCAGAAGGTTCTTGTGTTGATATTCCTGAGTGGAGCTCAAACATTTTCTATCCTGCAGGCGCTACCGTTCAGTATTGGGGTAACCGTTTCACGGCCAATGTTGATAACTGGGGATCAGGTCCATTCCAGAGTTACTGGCATTGGACATTTGACGGGATGTGTAACTAAGTAAACCCGTTAATCAAATAGGAAAATCGAACAAAGGGAGTGCTTAAAAGTACTCTCTTTATTCGTTAATAATGAGGTGTAAAGAAGCATAAGATGCTTGTGTCACTCTTTTAGCACTAGATTATGAGTGATAAACATTCAGGGCTTTTGTAGAATGGTTTAACTAGGAAGTCGATTATTCATGGAGGGCCATCATATAAGGAAGTAAGTCATCTAGATCACCTTGTATTAACTGTTAAAAATATCGAGATAACAGTAGATTTCTATCAGAGAGTGTTAGGAATGAAACCTATAGAGTTTGGAGAGGGACGCTGGGCATTATCGTTTGGCCACCAAAAGATAAATCCCCATCAACAAGGGAAAGAGTTCGAGCCTGAGGCTAAGCATGTCCAAGCCGGGAGTGCGGACTTATGTTTCGTTACCAACACACCCATTGATGAGGTGTTCGATCAAATAACGGGAAAGGTGTGATCATCGAAGAAGGGCCTGTAGAGCGAACGGGTGCGGTGGACAAGATCACCTCAATGTATCTACGAGATCCTGATTGCAACCTAATTGAAGTATCGAATTATTAGAAGGTCGATGTCGGTGGATTGTACTATCCATAAACCAGCTACTCTATTTAAGCTTAAAGTAACACTCCGTAAAGCAAAGAGTCTATGAGCATTACGTAATTATGTACACATCTCGTTACGACAAAACAAGCGTGTAACTGGCACTTATGGTCTAATTTATTTACAATCGAACAATGTATTAATCCAGTCCCAATCGTCATGGTCAGAAAATTAATCACAATAACTATTAGCCTGTTGCTTTTATCCGCTTGTGCGACAACCTGTGAAAATTCAACCGACGAAAACACACCAAGTAATGGAAAAGTGCTAGATAGCAGTGTTAAAGAGGCTGCGGTTAATGAGACGGCAAGTGAATCACTCATTGAGCTTGCCGCAGATAACGTTAACGACAGCTCCGTTATTACTTCAGAAGACAGTGATATCAATAGCGATGAAGGTTCGGCTTCTCATGAGCTGAGTGAATCTCCTAAAGCGAATGAAAATACCCAAGAGACAGATAAACAAGCCCCTGAGGAGCATGCTAAGGTTCATAGCGAAAAAGGCTTGGGCAACCACATATTCAATAACGGGCCAACGAAGCAAGTCGTCAAATCATTAGAGGGGGTGACAGATGCTTTGAATGTCATGACTTTCGGAATATTTGCTTCAGGAACGCGACCAGCACAATAGCTGGATTTTAAAAATCGCGACTAAAAAATAGGCGAGCTAATGGGTTCGCCTTTTTTGATCCTGAATTTGGTGACTGGCAGTAAACTCGTCATGATGACGTAACGTCTTATTTCTGCTCACTAACACAAAAAGAGTTGGATTTGAGTAAGGGGTACGTCAGCGCAGTTCGCTATTTACTTGTTATGGAAGGGAGTCACCGTATTTAACCCTATTGCTCTTGTGAGATGTACCAAGGGTTTGAATACTCTCCCAAAGTAAGCATCGAAATCTAATCTTACAAAGACAATGTCTTATATTCACTCGTGAGCATAGTAATATGCCGTTGTGACACAGTTAGTTAGGTTAAATAAGAGTTTAGGAAAGAGATATGAAAAACAAAAGTGTGTTTTTAAGCGTCGCCATGATTATGTTATCGACACAGGCGAGTGCGTCTGATGCTAGCCATGAGGCGGTTTCAGACAGCGTTATCGCAGAACAAAGGGCACAACTGTCCGAAAATACACAAGGCAAAGGTTTTGGTCCACAGGCACCACGTGATCTAGGTTCATACGAAGGGACTAACGAGCGTCTGTTTTCTGATGCGCCAGATTCATCCGCGATGAACTTATGTAATATTCACTTTCATAAAAATGCAGAGCACAAAGGCGGCGAGTTTACCCAGTATGCAGGTAATGGTGACGGCAAAGGTTTCCAGAGTGGATTCAAATACACAGGTAACCTAAGTGAGGCTGAGCTGAAGCCATTCGGTCAGGATATTTGCCCGAGCGACCATGGTTCACTTCATTCTGGTGATACTATCGAGGTGCATTATGTTTACTCAACCGCACAAGTGGGACCTGGGGAAACATTGGGGGCGTGTTTCAATGATGCGATTACCAACCCTCAGTTACGTGTAGAAACCCAAGTTTACGTCTTAGTGAACGACGACAATGCGCTCGATTTTGAAGAGCTAGCTAAACACTCTAAAGTGAACGGTTTGCACCAAGCGACCAACATTCCACAAAATACTGGCTCTGTGATTCAATATGCAGGCTCTACTACTGGACCTGGCTACAATGAGCAAGGCTCACCATTCCAAGTCACATGGAGCGTGAGACCACAAGTGGCGAAAGTGAGCATCGCAACAGTTGGTAGCTGGTGTGAGGGTAACGATTTTAATGAAGACCACGCACACGGAGTGAGAAACTTAGTCGTAAACCCTAAGTTGCTGTCACCAATCGCGAACTAGTTCAGTTTTTTCAACTTAAGCTAAAATATTAAGAGCGAGCCATACGATTCGCTTTTTTCGTAATAAAGGCTTTTGAGTGTTGTTCATTGGCGAACGGCTGTCATTAGGTGAATATTCTAATACCAATCACAGCAATTAAGTGTTCAGAAATAGCGTAGGAAAAAAGCTTGAGAACAAGGCAGGGTTTTCTGATAAGCAGTTATTCTACAATCAAAAATCCTAACGAAGTTATCGAGGTTTTTAACAAGCTAGGATGACCAGTTATTTACTACGATTGGTATAAGCTAATAATAAAAGCAAATTTAAACGCCTTGGTACCGTTAGTAAAGAATCGATGAATAGTTCCTTTACTCCCTTTAAGTTCGCATGTTACGTTCAGAAAATATCATGTTGAGCTATGAATAAGGACAAGCCCATGTCGTTTGAAGGTGCGGTTACATTCTTTATTGCCATGTTTATATTTGGCATTACTCCGGGGCCAGGTGTATTTGCGATTTTGGCACGTGGAATGGTCGATGGATGGCGCAAGTGCATTTCCCTGTCGTTAGGCATGATATGCAGTGATCTTATTTATCTAGCGCTTGCTTGTTTTGGCTTGGCAACTATTGCGGAAAACTGGTCATTTGCTTTCGAGATCATTCGTTATGTCGGTGCTGCCTATCTTATTTACCTTGGGTACAAGATGTTCAAGGCCTTACCTGAAGTGCAAGGATCGGCAGAGCACGCAGCCAAAAAAAGTCAGAAATCAGAACTTACTAGTTTCGCGCAAGGTTTTCTGATCTCAGCGTCAAACCCTAAAGTGATTCTGTTTTATATTTCTTTCTTACCCACGTTTGTTGATCTGACGGTTTTACGCTCACAAGATATTGTCTTAGTTTCTGTATTAGCTTCTATAGCACTAATGGCTGGATTAATGCTGATTGCAATGGGAGCAGGGCGTATGGTGGCTTTGCTTAAAACACCGCACGCTCATAAACGGTTAAATCAAAGCGCTGGTGGCATCATGATTGCTGCAGGCTCATATCTGGCGATTAATCGATAAAAACGACTTGTTAAGCTCGATTATATAAAAAAGGCGAACCAAATTGGTTCGCCTTTTCGTTAGCTATATGCAGCTTCTATTTGGTCGTTCATGCTTTAGCTCAAATAATTGGATTAAAGTTGATCCGTATATGGCTTCATTCGATTCGATAGTATTATTGATGGAAAGGTTATTTATGACTCTTTTGGGCATTCTAATGCGAGTCAATATCCTCCTGAAGGGGGTGTGTACGGTTCGTGTTGTGAATGATGAGTGTTAAAGAAACGCATTCTTAGCTTTTAGAGTGTCTCGTCCTAAAATACGTTGACAGTTTGTTACTAAGCCAACAGCGCCAGCTGTTGGCTTTTTTCATGCACCTCATTTGGAGTTTTCATCATGAGACTGAGGTGCGG
>JAYYSE010000055.1:0-32783 GCA_036126475.1 Pseudomonadota bacterium
CTTAAAAGAATCTTTTTTATATCAATCCCTAATAACCCGCAGTGGACGGTTTGATTCTATATAGGATAGCGAACATCACAGGTACTACTATTAGCGTTAGTACTGTGGCAAAGCCTAAGCCTGCCATGATGGTAATCGCCATCGAGCCAAAAAATGCATCGAATACCAAGGGGATCATGCCCAAGATTGTCGTAAGTGCAGCCATAGATACTGGACGTACGCGACTAATCGCACTGTCAACAACCGCTAAGTATGGATCTTTACCTGTAGCAAGTTCACTGTTGATCTGATCAAGCAGTACAATACCGTTCTTCAGAATCATACCGCTGAGGCTTAATAAGCCCAAAATCGCAGTAAAACTGAAAGGAAGATTGGTCGCAAGAAGTCCAAACGAAACTCCGATAATAGACAGTGGTACCATTAACCAAATGATGAGTGGTTTACGAACTGAATTAAATAAGAATATGGTCACAATAAACATCAAAAGGTAACCTTTTGGGAGAGAATTAAATAGTGATGACTTGGCATCGGTTGATGTTTCATACTCTCCCCCCCACTCCAGACTGTATCCATCTGGCAGTTTGATCTTTTCAATCTCTGGCTTTACTCTTGCATACAAGCTAGCAGCTGTTTCACTACCCAATATATCGTGATCAGCAAGAACGGTTAAAGTACGTTTTCTATCTCGACGCTGAATTAATGGTTCAGACCATTTCAGTTCTACACCATCAATCAATTGTTCAACAGGTATATAGTTTTGTAGCAATGGGCTCCATATTTTAACGTTATGAAGCGAATCATAGTCGAGGCGTTCGCTTTCAGGGAGACGTGCAATGATCGGTAGTTTATGAGTACCATCACGTATCAACCCTATATCTACACCTCCAAATGTCATTTTTAATGCTTTAGATAACTCTACTTTGGATATACCATAACTACGCGCTTTGGATTCATTGAATAATGGAACAAGCTCTTTGGTTCGTTCTCGCCAGTCATGACGAACATTTTTAGCTCCTTGGTCAGCTAATAGTATATTTTCAACACTAACTGCGATGCTTCGGAGAACTTGAGGATCTGGTCCAATAATGCGAGCTTCAATTTTTGACGTTGGTGACGGACCAAAATCTAAAAGTTTCAACTGAAATGTAGGAAATTCAAATTTTCGGCTTAATTCTGCATCCAAGACACTGATGACCTCAAACATACTCTCTCGATCTGTCGTCCGTATTTGAAACTGAGTGTAGGCCTTGTAGCTTTGTTCAGGTTGATAAGTCAACATAAAACGTTGCATACCCCGACCGACTGTAGCTGTTACAAACTCTACGTCTTCTTGTTTACGAATAAAGCGTTCAACTTTTTCAGCCTGGTTAATCGTTTCACGAATATCTGTGCCTTCTGGCATCCACATATTAACAAAAAATATTGGTGTTGCTGGGGTCGGAAAAAACTGCTTCTTGACCATACCAAAAGCCATAATCGATAGTACAAGCAACGAAATCATGCTAACAACGGTTAGCCACCTGAAACGCAGAGCGATCTCTAAAAACGTACTGAACGCTGCGAATAAAATACCCTTATATGGTTCCGAATGTCCGTCTTCCTGACTCTCTTCTTTGAACAACATTTCAGCAAGGAATGGCGTTATTGTGAGTGCCGTAATCCAACTTAAAAACAACGAGAAACACAGTACCCAAAATAGTGAATTCATAAACTCACCGGTTGGGTCATTTGATAAGCCAATTGGAGCAAAAGCAGTGATTGAAATTATGGTTGCGCCCAATAAAGGCCACTGACTCTGACTAACAACTTCTTTAATTGCTTGAAGCTTAGTCTTCCCTTTTTTGATACCTACCAGTATTCCTTCTACAACCACAATCGCATTATCGACCAGCATGCCCAATGCAATAATTAACGCCCCCAACGAGATTCGGTGCAATTCAACGTTGTTAAAATCCATCAAAATAAAAGTACCAAATACTGTAAGTAATAGCACCACACCAATGAGCAAACCACTGCGCAGACCCATAGCGAAAAACAAAACAAATATCACAATCGCTACGGCTTGCGCTAAGCCAATCAAAAAATTAGTAACCGCACGGTCGACTTCTAAAGGCTGGTTATAGAAGTAATCTAAATGTACACCTGCGGGCTTAATACTTTTTAAGCGCTCAAGTTCAGCATCTAAAGATTTGCCAACCTCCACCACGTTTACGCCAGATGAGAAAGCAATACCTATATTTATCGCTGGTTGACCATTGTACGTTAATACATTTACCGGCTTTTCCTGCACACCGCGTGTAACCTCGGCAACATCTTTTAATCGAATTAGATTGCCAGTGTCACGACCATGAATGATTAGGTTCTCTAATTCTTCAACTGTGCTCAAAGTTCCGCTAGGTTTGATAGTGAGGCTTTGCCCATTCACCATGATTTCACCGGCCGATATTACTCTGTTCTGATTTGCTAATAAGGAGGTCACCGTAGAAATATCTAGATTCAATGCCGCCAACTGCTCCAGTGACAACTCGACAAACAGTTGTTCTTCTTGATCGCCAGTGATACTTACTTTACCGACACCATCAACCAATTCTATTTCACGCGTTAGATAATCTGCATAATGTTTGAGCTCTATCTGATCATAACCATATCCAGTTAACATGAGCATCACACCGAATACGTCACCGAAGTCATCAATAACCTGCAAGGAACTCACACCTTTCGGCAAACTTTCTTTTAAATCATTAATTTTTCTTCTCATCTCGTCCCAGATTTGAGGTAACTCGTTCGCACTGTAAACTTTTTTCATAGTTACTTTAATTTGCGACATACCATCGGATGAAGTAGAAGTGATCTTATCAATATAGGGAAGTTGTCTTATTGCCTTTTCCAACGGGTAGGTTAGTTCCTCTTCAACTTCCATTGATGTTGCGCCTGGGTAAGTTGAAATTATCAATGCATCTTTAATGGTGAAAGCTGGGTCTTCTAGACGGGAGAGATTGCCAAAAGACGTTATGCCGCCGACGAATAAAATGAAAAGAAATAACCAACTGATAACTTTATTTTTAATTGAATATTCTGCAATGTTCATTTTGCTTTTCCTAATAAATACATTCCTTCACGCAATTTTTCTAGACTCGAATTTATAAGCACGTCACCTCGTTCAACGCCATGCGAAATTAATGCGCCTTGACCACTGATTTTTTCGACTTCGACTTCACTCTTGAAGGCTTGTCCATTCTCTCTTTTCCAAACGCAAAACTGGTTCGCTTCTACGCACGCTGCGAGTGTTGTCATTGGCAATTGGTAACCTTGAACAACATTAAGACCAGCATTGGCCATGTCGAAATTAACTGTCGCGCTTGTTCCTGGTAGAATTTCACTTTCAGGCTGTTTCATCTGCATCCAAAACTCGTAAGTGCGAGATTGTGGGTGCAGTTCACTGGTATGTTCCAAATATGTCAGCGGGTATTCCCCTTTGTGCCCACCAAATGTCGCCTTCGGACGATAGCTATTCGAACGCATGTCAGGGCTAATTGACGCTAAGAACGAATCTGATACCTGTATACGCACATACACTTTGTCGTTTTGGTACAAGCTTAATAACGTTTCACCCGGTGTCGCGTTTTCAAAACGTTGTTTGTTCACGGTCGAAACGGTGCCTGAAAACGGTGCAAGCAGCCTAGTATAGTCGAGCTTTCGCTCCGCTGATGCCAAGTTAGCGGAGGCTAGTTTATAGTTAGCTGTTAACTGATCGAGCTCAGATTGCGATACCATTTTATTGGTAAGCATTTCGTTACCTCGCGCGAGTTGCTTCGTGGCGAGTTCAAACTGTGATTTAGCGTTAGTCAGCTCTTGGATGTAAATCACATTATCTAACGTTGCGAGTAGCTGCCCTTTTTCTACAACATCACCGGCTTCTACCATTACTTGTTGAATCTCACCAGCAAGCTTGAATGAGAGTGATGTAAGTTCTGCTGGCATTGCCTGACCATTGAAACTTCGGTTTTGTTCGGTCAATGGTGCGCCCACTTCAAAAGTAGAAGCCAACAGTGGGGCGGGAGCTCGATGCAGTGTTCTATCGTTACAAGCCTGTAAAAAAAGGATTGATGCTAAAACCGAGATTGAATTAAGACAATTCATTAAATACCTTCCTCATGTAGCCATGCTTTTACTTGTTGTCCTTCATATAAAACATCAACGCCTGCTTCAACAATTAGGTCGCCAGACGTAAGACCATCAACCACATTCCCTTGTTTATTCAGGGTCACTTTAACCTTAGAAATCAATTGTGAATCGGCGTTGTAACGCCACAACTCACCATATTTCTCGTCTTTGTCTAACCAAGCTGAATCAACAATGACAATGCCCAATTCTGATCTGTTTTTCTGCACTTCAACTTGCGCTGTCATACCCGACAGTAAATTGATAGCTTCAGGTTTTTCGAAAGAGACCACCGCTTGATAACTGTTGGTATCTTCGTCTGGTTGAGTAGAAATTTCTTTAAAGCGTGTAGGAATACGAACACCACGATGGCTATCCATTACTACCCACATATTTGAACCGACAAAATCTTGAATCGATCGGTCTTCAAGTTTAGAAACTGGAATAGAAAACCTCACATCCATTTCATCATTATTCAAAATATTAACAACAGGCTGTTTCTCGGCAATTAATTGATATTGCTTACCAAACACCATGGAAACCACGCCATCAAATGGTGCAACTAACGTGGTGTAATCAAGGTTTGTTTTCGCTTGCTCTAACTCAACTTCAGCAGTCGTATAGGTGTTAACGGCTTGGTCGTAATAATCGGCACTCACAAGCTTTTTCGAGTACAACTCTGATACCTGTTTGTATTGACTATTGGCTAAGTCGAATTTAGCTTGCGCTGCATCGACTGCAATTCGGTAATCCGTTGGGTCTAATACTGCTAAAACCTCTCCTTTCTTAACATTTTGTCCCATACGAACATTAAATAAATCAATGTCGCCTCCTACTCTGAACGACAATGCAGCACGTTCAGTCGCATCGATCTTTGCGATAAAACTATCGGTTTCAACATCCGTTCTCGGAGGTATTTCAAATAACTTTACAGGCGGAATAACCTGAGCATTTTCTTCTGACTGAACTTTATTACATCCGCTCAGCGAACCTGCGAGTAACAGTGCAACGACCACCGCACCTAACTGCTTACTCGCTTTGGCTTGAATAGACACCTTGGATTGCATTTTGCGTCTCCATTTAATTATTATGATTTACTATACAGTTGTGCTGCATATTAAAAATCTTCAGATTCCCAAGCTTTACTTTCCAACTGTGCAGTATTTTTATTTGAGTAAAAACAGTGTAGAATGTGGTAATTAGATAAATCTGTGAATTGAAGATGACTGAAAAGAAACAAGGTAGAAGAAGCGCAAAAGACGCTGAAGAAACTCGATTTCAAATATTGAGAGTTGCGGCTGAGATGTTTTGCGATTTAGGCTACGAGCGCGTGTCGTTACGTAATATTAGTGAAAAAGCTGGCGTATCACATAGCTTGATCCGACATCATTTTGGCAGTAAAGATAGGATCTGGTATGCGGTAAGTGATTGTTTACATGACTACATTCAGCGTTATATAAATAAAATAATGGCAGAGTTACCTAAAGATGCCTCGCCAAACGTTTCTATTTACTTATTCGTTATGCGTCTATTCACTACAATGGTCCACTCAAAAAAACCAATACAGTTCCTCTCTTACGCAGTGAAGCAAGAAGATAGTTTAATTGACTACTTTATAAGCAACGTAGATACTGTTGAGCACGAGCTTTCAAGCCTAGCTAACGCACATAACGCTCTGTCCTCTCAAAAGCCCGTCAGTATCTATGAAATAAAATGGCAAATGCTTATGTATGCAAACGGCGCTGTTTGCTTAACCCCATTCATGGAGAGAGCATGGAATGCTGACGGAGTGAAAACTTCCCAGGAAGGAGCACTGTTAAACCACTGGAGAATGTTTAACGAGCAAATGATAGAGAAGTTCAATGTGGATTGTAAGTGGGCCTTAAATCCTATTTCTATTGAAGAGCTTATGTATGATATACCTTGTATATGGAAATACGAGTAATACCACTATAAATAAGCATTTAGTACAGTTATTTTGAAAAACATACGCGTTATTACCTGATTCTGTAACTGCGCGTATGAGTTCATTTATCAAAATAAAATAGTTCTGCTTAACGGCGGGCTTTACCACGGTTTTGGTGGATCTTAAGCTTTGCTTTCATCTTACGCTTTTCTGACGAACGGCTCTTGCTACGTCTACCTCGGTCAGGGGTAACATCTTGTTCTAAGCTTGGTTCAAAACCTTTTAGCCACTCTTGCGGCAGACGAGTATCAAGTAAGCGTTCAATCGCGCCGAGTAAGTACTCTTCATCATGGCTCATAAGAGAGATTGCTAAACCGCTGTTACCAGCGCGCCCTGTACGGCCAATACGGTGAACATAGTCTTCCGCTTTGTAAGGCATATCATAGTTCACCACTTGCTCGAGCTGCTGGATATCAATACCACGAGCTGCAACATCAGTTGCAATCAATGCTCTTACTTTACCTGATTTAAAATCATCGAGAGCCTTTTGGCGTGCACCTTGGCTTTTATCACCGTTGATTGACGCCGCCTTGATCCCATCTAGCTTAAGCTCTTTAACCAACGCATCAGTGCCCTGCTTAGTTTTGGTGAAAACCAATACTTGTTGCCAATTATTTGAGCCAATTAGGTACGCCAGTAATTCGCTTTTACGCTTTTTATCGACTGGGTATACCATCTGCTTAACGGTCTCAGCAGTGCTGTTAGTAGGCGTTACTTGGATTTCACTTGGTGATTCCATCATACGATGTGCGATCGCCTTAATTTTGTTATCAAACGTTGCAGAGAAGAACAGAGTTTGACGAACCTCGTTCATACGCGAAAGAATTCGTTTGATGTCGGGCATAAAGCCCATATCTAGCATGCGGTCAGCTTCATCAAGTACCAATACTTCTGTTTGGCTTAACATGATGTTTTTAGTAAACATATGATCAATCAAACGCCCCGGTGTCGCGACTAAAATGTCAGCGCCTTGACGAAGGTTATCAGTTTGAACCTTCATACTTACACCACCGTAAGCCACGACCACTTTAAGATCGGTACCTTTTGCATAACTGGTTACGTTATCAAATACCTGTTGTGCAAGCTCACGGGTTGGCACTAAAACCAAAGCTCGAACCAGTTTAGGATTTGGAATTACGTTATCTTTACTAGCAAGTAATCTTTGAATAATTGGTAAGCCAAAAGCCGCCGTTTTACCTGTACCCGTTTGAGCACCAGCCAGTACATCTTTTCCCTCTAAAACCAAAGGAATCGCTTGTTCTTGCACACTGGTTGGAGCCGTGAAGTTCAGCTCTTCTAGCGTAGCAAGTAGATGATCAGACAATCCTAATTGATTAAAAGATTTGGTAGATTCAGACATAGTAAGATGCTCAAAGATTAAATAGGCGCGGATTGTAGCAAACCTACATTACGCTGTTTACCTTTCCTTTTGGTTTTTCTTCAATAGAAGCGTATTAAACTCACTCACTTCTTTTAAAACCATAGGATAAAGCTCATTAAAGTTACACTGCAACGTATCATAATGGTTTTCCAAATCAGCGTAGCACGCTTTTAGCATGCCAAGCTTTGGCCTTCTCAACGCCATTCGCTGTAACACCATTTCAATGGACTCCATATTCTGGTAACTTTCCAACCAGCGTTGTTCTGCCATTTTCTGATGAATGACCACAAAGCTTTCCGGCCAATGAGGTTCTTGATGATCAAATATTTGTTGATGGCTATCGAGACAAAAACGCTCTATTGATTGCTTAGAAAAATTGGCCCAATGATTGGCTAAACAGTGATCCCAGAATATATCAAGTGCGATAGGTGCAAAGCGTTTCGTTTGATTTGAAAAGAGTGATTTAGCTGAACGAGAAACATTGTGCCTGTCTGTATAGCTGTCTACAAACCGATGAAGTCGAATAGCATCGGAAAGCGAATCTGAATAGTGTTTATTTGGGTCGCCTTTCACAAAATCACCTAACAAGTTTCCTGCTAGGTTGCTGTTACAGTATTTAGCGATATGAAGGTGTGCGAGAAAGTTCATTGAACCTCATTAAAGTGTCGAGAACTAAGTAACATGGTAAACGTACTTGTTTATCTTCGCGAACTTTAATGAGGATAGCTTTTGGTATGACGAGTGAGCGAATCAGATTTGCTCAGTATAAGAATTGAAATGAAACGTTAGTTAGAAGATGGAAAAAGTTCTTCAGCTAACTGTTTAACTGTCTGTTCGTAGTCAGATAAATCAATGCCAATTTCCATTGCATCTAACAACTCTAGACTTTCGTCATTTAAAGATTGGTCACTCATAGTGCCCCCTCTATTCCTTGATGTGGACGTTATGTCCAATTAACCAGTGCACCATCTTGGACTTATATTATGTCACTTTGATGAACGCACTCTACTCTACCCATTCCATATTTATAGCTTGAATCTACTCGCGATCATTAACGGTTATCTACGTTAAAGGGGTATACGAGAACGACATATGTACTGCCACCATACATTAAGTACAACAAATTACTCTAATTATTTTGAAGCCGATCATGGTCAAACGTTTGCTCACCTCGTTTTTTGCTCCTCAATAATATCAATGTAAACATAAATTTACAGTGGATGTTTTAAATTACATTGACCGTTGCAATTGGAATTAAACTCAATCAGAATACTCCAAAATAGAGATATTCTTTGGGTTTATGCGCTTAAGCTAGAAGAATTACAATTAAAACTCACCCTAACGTAAAGAATTATATACAATGGATAAATCAAAGGTTTTTGGTAGTACTTTGATCATTGCTGGCACAACAATTGGTGCCGGCATGCTCGCTCTTCCTCTTGCTTCTGCAGGTATTGGCTTTTCAACTTCACTTTTCTTGATGCTTGGTTTATGGGCACTAATGGCATTTACAGCGTTATTAATGGTGGAGTTACACCAATTCGTTGAATCTGATGCCACCCTACACACTTTGGCTCACACGATTTTAGGAACAAAGGGAAAGTGGATTGCGAGCTTCGCAGTTATGTTTCTATTTTACGCACTGTGCGCCGCTTACATCGCAGGCGGTGGTGCGCAGTTTAATCAACGAATTGCCGACATCGCAGGAATTGAGCTCAATGGCCAAATGACGACTTTGCTGTTTACATTGTTGGTGGCTGGTGTTGTAACTATTGGTACGCACAGTGTTGATAAGGTTAACCGTGTATTATTTGGGCTAAAACTGGTCGCGATGGTTTTGGTTCTTAGCTTCTTAGCACCTAACATTACTTCTCAATACCTATTAAGCATGCCACTACAGCAAGGTCTGATTGTTGCGGCAATTCCAGTCGTGTTCACCTCTTTCGGCTTCCACGGCAGTATCCCTTCTATCGTAAGATACCTTGATGGTGATGTACGCTCTCTACGCAAAGTCATGATTGTAGGTTCTGCACTACCTTTAGTTATCTACATTTTTTGGCAAGGCGTTACTTTAGGTGTTGTGAGCCAAGAGCAGCTGCTTTCTGACACAAGCTTGGGTGCACTTTTGGTATCGCTGTCGCAAACTGTGCATCAGTCAAATCTAAGTGTGATCGTTGGTGTGTTTGCCGATCTCGCTCTTCTTACGTCTTTTATCGGTGTTAGCTTAGGTCTGTTCGAATTTATGGGCGACTCATTAAGCAATAAACTAGGTAGTGCAAAACGAGTAAAGACTGCCGTTATTACTTTCTTACCACCGCTGGGCTTTGCGCTCTTTTACCCACAAGGCTTCATCATGGCTTTGGGTTACGCAGCCATCGCACTTTCTGTATTAGCCATTCTTTTACCTACTGTCATGGTCTACAAAGTACGCTATACAGATTTCACCATTGCGACTAACGGCTCACAATCTAATTACCAAGTTTTGGGCGGGAGTAAAGCACTGTTTTTAGCGGGTGGTGTTGGTGTATTTATCATTGCAATTCAAATCCTTATATCTGTAGGGTTATTACCGTCACTCGGCTAATAAAAAAATTCACCGATGATATAGTCGATCAATATCTCATTAATGAAATATCTATATCATTAGTTTTCACAATTATTCCGATTGCATCACATTTTTATTGAAGTCTGTTATTTAGAGTCCACGGTAAAGGATTTACCGTGGAGTTTTTATGAAAGAAGTACAATTTCGAACGATAGACAAACTGTTTATCAAAATGTCTATTAACGACAAATTTGGGGTTATTTTCTTAATCTTTCTCGCCGCTGTGGCAAGCTTGTCAGGCTTAAATTACGTTAATAAAGTGGAATATATTGACGCTAGTGCAAAGCATCAAGCCGAGTATAAACTCCAAGGCATTTTGTCAGCTTCAGACAACCCTACTAACGTGAGTGGCATTACTCAACAACCTCGTCCACAACAAACTACGATTTCAAGAAATGGTATTGTGACTGCAACGGCAATCGCTAATGATGGCAATTATTACTCACTAACCATTTCTAATAACGATATTCAAAACCAAAAGCAGCAAGCACTGTACACCTTATTACTCAGCTTTTTATGGTGTGTGCCTTTTGGTCTTTTCTGTTACTGGGTCGCTACTTTCTTAGGTGGTGCACTTTGGGTACTTTACACAACCACTCAAAAGATTGGTGACGGTGATTTAACCTCACGACTCGGCTTCCATCCTGGGCGCGATGAGTTTGGTACGATCGGCTGCGCGCTAGATCGTTCAATGGATACATTAACTGAGCTTATTAATAATGTGAACCAAAGTGCTGCAACGCTTAGTGAAACCTCCTCTTCCTTCGAAACGGAGATGAAGCGCAGCGAAACACAAATCATGAGCCAGAACGCTTCTCTCGATTCTGTTGCAACGGCTATGGATCAGATGACCGCTTCAGCGAATGAAGTGTCAAACATTTCTGCACGCTCTACCGAGCAAACTGAGCAAGACGCACAACAAATCAATGACAGCCACGCTAAAGTTCAGCAAGCTATCTCAGAGATCACCACACTTTCCTCTTTGATTGAGCAAACCTCTTCTTCAGTAACAAGCCTGAACGTTAACACTAGCCAAATTAATGAAGTAATCACCACAATTAACGCAATCTCAGAGCAAACAAATCTATTAGCACTCAACGCAGCGATCGAAGCCGCTCGTGCTGGAGAACAAGGTCGAGGGTTTGCAGTTGTCGCCGATGAGGTAAGAACGCTTGCAAGCAGAACTCAGTCTGCAACGGTAGAAATCCAAGCGATGATTGAGCGTTTGCAACAAGAGAGCCGAAATATCGCTAAGATCACTGAGCAAACGGTCGACCAAGCTCAAACTAGCAGCCAGTTGATTTCTAATATCGGTGACGACGTAAACTCAATCGCAGATTCAGCTCAAGCGCTGATGGATATGAGTATTCAAATCGCCACATCAGCGGATGAGCAAAGTAACGTGGCAAATACCATTGCAGCTGAACTTAACGATATTCGCAGTCAATCAGATGTGATTAAAGATGTGGCACAAAACTCATCGAATGGCATGTCTAAGTTGACAGAAGCATCTGTAACCCTATCGCAGACATTGGCCAGATATCGCACCTAAACGTTTGTAGATAAGTAGTACCCAGATCGCGAGAAAGAATCATCTCGTTTTAGAGTAAAGGGACAACAACAAGCAAGGGCTCACATGAGTCCTTTTTTATTGGATGGCGTTAATTCCATAAGAAAAATACACTCACTAACGATGAGGTTATCATTACCTTGAAGTAAGTCGCAATGTAGAGAACATAAAGGAGCAGAACTGTCAAATAAACGAGCTTAAGAGTAGTCTATCTATATGGATTTATTTTCACTTACCCTCTTGCTGCAGGTGACACATAATAAATAATACAGAACACCAAACATCGAAGACGTGACATGCCCTTTATGCCAACATTACACATGCTTATTTCTCTTCGAAAAATATGCAGCAGTTCACCCTCTGAGCCGACATAAGCAACATTTTTCGTCAAATTATCAGCAGACTCGCAGTATCAATGTCTGAAAGCTTTACAAAATACTGAGGTTAATAGGAGAAAATACTGAGGTTAATAGTAGAAAATATAAATATTAGAAGACAAAAATCGTTGTATAAAGTGTTAACTGACAGCCGCCTCTTCTTCGACTTTGGATTTATCTTCTATCCTGAAGCTATATTCAAAAGCTGCGATATCAGGATAAGTATCACGTATCGCGACAAACTCAGGCAAATGTTTTAGAAGTAATCGAGTGAATTGTGCATCGAATTGATAACCGCACTCGCGTTCAAATAACTCGACAACCATATCTGTATCTATGTCATTAATACCAACGGCAACAATAGGCGTTGAACGATCTATAACTGCACCCAGTGACTCAAGAAAATTAGCGGCATTATTATCAGTTGCGATAACCCCATCAAACTCATAAACTGAATATTTTACTTCTAAGTAATCAACGAGAGAGTCGTAGTAGTCTTGGTTATAAAATGCGTTTGGTATCTAAATACTCGATAGAGAGTTTTACTTCGGTATAGGGTTGCTTGAACGCGTTGTCGATCCCTTTTTAGAAATCAGCGGTCCATTGATAGGAAGGTTCGTATGAGTGTAATACTAAGATTTGTTTATCATCTCAGTCATTAGCATAAATTGCAGGAAAAAAAGCGCTAACACCCAATACAGCGATTGAGGTCAATAGCTTGTAAGTACCGAACCCTTTTTAAAAGACGGTGTGTTGTACTCAGATTAACGCTTTCTCAAAGATTCATTAGCTCTCGAACAATACCTTATAGGTAGAATCTTGGTGTTGAGCCCAAAAATCATGTAACTGTTTAGCAAAACCGACAGTATTTTGATCGTCTTGGTTAACAATATCTGATATTAACAGTTCATCGTCACTCGCCGTGACGATAGCACTTGCCACTACATCACCGCTTTTCGTACCTACATACAGCTCATGTTCATCTGACAGCATGATTTGGCTTAAGAATTCTAGAATGTTCGCCCTTTCCTCTTCATCTTGATAAGCACTAGCTTGGTTTAGAGAGAAAAGAACCGTCAGTTTGTGAAAATCTACTTTATGCAGTTCGTCAATTTGTGAGGGCGTTAGGTCTTGCGGGAGAGGTTGGTAAGTTTTTTGGGAAAGCTGGTTCTTATAGATATCTAGACCTAAGAGGCTTTCTTTCGCGGGGTAAGCAATATCAAGCTGGCTAAACAGCCACTGATTTTTCTTTAATGCGATTTCAGGTATTTCGTTATTCATTCTTTTAGTACCTACAGTTAGTATCCCCAAATATCACAGTTATTTGGCAGACATACGGTCGGCTGAGGCGCCGAGCTACATGCAGAGAGCATACAGAGCATCACTAAGGCCAACAAGTACTTTAAATACTTCATATTTTTCATTATCCAACAACATCCTTTAAGAACTTAACGAAAAGCTCTACACTCGTATTCAAGCTTTCAATTTTCTTATATTAAACAGAACTATACAAATAAAAAGGACTTCTTATGAAAAAAGCCTTAATAGCAGCCGGTATTATGACAATGTTAGCAGGTTGTTCGGACAACGAGGTTGGCGACGTATCTTTGGGTTTCTTCACAATGAAGGACATTAAGATGTCTTCTTTAGACGATGACAAAATCCCGGGCGTAACGTGTCACATAGCTTCCATCGAAGCGAACCTGAGTCTTTCTGACCCAAGTGATAGCTCTATTTCTTGCCGCCAAACGGGTGAAATCACGCCTGAAATGATTGCGCAGATTGATAAGAGTAAATCTGGCGAAGTGGTATTCAAGCAGTCTAAAAGTATCTTCTTCAAAACCATGAAAGTTCGCCGTGTTTATGACGCAGAAAACCAGTCCCTACTCTACTTGTCTTACACCACTAAAGAGACTGAAGGTAGCTTCAAACACAGCCTATCTACAGTCCCTCTATGGGGTACAGCAGCTTACGTTGATCCAAAAACACTCGTACCAACAGAATAATCAATATGAATCACCTGTACAGACATTGTGCAGGTGATTCAAAATGCAATAAAAATGAAAGAAACAGAAACAAAATGTGATATCATTCGGCAAAATCTTTTCACTGTATTTTTCATATGAAGTTTCCTGGACAGCGTAAATCTAAGCATTACTTTCCAACTCACGCACGTGATCCGTTGGTCAATCAAGTTCAACAAACACCTAAACTGCACCGCGCAACGATTGTTGGTGTAGGTCAAACCATTGTTGATATCGAAGCCCGTGTTGACAGTGCGTTCCTTGATAAATACGAGCTGAGTAAAGGTCACTCACTGGTATTGGAAGAAAGTAAAGCTGATGCGCTGTATGAAGAGCTTGTAGAGCGCGGTTTGATTACGCATCAATACCCTGGCGATACTATCGGCAACACACTGCACAACTATTCCGTACTTGCAGACAGTAAATCTGTACTGCTTGGCGTAATGTCTAAGAAAATTGAAGTTGGCTCATTTGGTTACCGTTACCTTTGCCGCACGTCTTCTCGTATGAACCTTAACCACCTACAAACCGTAGATGGTCCAATCGGTCGTTGTTACACGCTAATTACCGAAGATGGCGAGCGTACGTTTGCGATTAACGAAGGACACATGAACCAGCTGCTTCCAGCAAGCATTCCTGAGAAAGTGTTCGAGAAAGCATCAGCTCTAGTCGTTTCTTCGTATCTAATGCGCGGTAACCCTGAAGATCCAATGCCAAAAGCAGTACAAAAGGCGATTGAATACGCAAAAGCGTACAACGTCCCTGTTGTTCTAACACTTGGTACTAAATACGTGATCGAAGGTAACGCTGAATGGTGGCAAGAATACCTGAAAAAGAACGTAACTATCGTTGCTATGAATGAAGACGAAGGAGAAGCGTTAACAGGCGAAAAAGATCCCCTTCTTGCAGCTAACAAAGCACTAGAATGGGTTGACTTAGTACTGTGTACTGCTGGTCCAATCGGCCTTTACATGGCAGGTTACACAGACGAGCTAGCAAAACGCGAAACTACGCTTCCACTCTGACCTGGCAATATCCCTGAGTTTAATAAATATGAATTCAGCCGCGCTATGCGTAAGCAAGACTGTGAAAATCCAGTTAAAGTGTACTCTCACATAGGCCCATACCTTGGTGGTCCATTAGAGATTAAGAACACTAATGGTGCGGGTGATGGCGCGCTTTCTGCTCTGTTACATGACATGGCAGCAAACAGCTACCACTTCGTTAACGTACCAAACTCAGAGAAACACGAACACACGTGTCTAACATACTCTTCACTGTCTCAGATTTGTAAGTATGCAAACCGCGTTAGCTACGAAGTGCTAACACAGCACTCACCTCGCCTTTCTCGTGCACTACCAGAACGCGAAGATAGCTTAGAAGAAACATACTGGGATCGTTAATCCACGTTACTCATTAAGTGAGTTACCTCTCCTATCTTAAAGGGCTGCGATATGCAGCCCTTTTTGTATTCAGCGTAAATACAAGCACTTAATGCAAAATCAAATCGAATAATTTGCTCATTTAAGATTTGATCTCGCGCAATGACTCTTCAGATCTGTTATCTTCCAGCACATAATCTGTGTGGTTTGCCTTTACTTAGCAAATTTATACAGCACCATCGCCACACAAACGTTTACGTACCACCTTTCGGTTCTGATATAAGGATCAAATATGCTGTCTGATATCGATATTTGTCGCTCTACTCCCCTTAAAAACATCAGTGAGGTTGCTAAGCAAGCCGGCCTACAAGAACAAGAACATCAGCCCTTAGGGCAATTCAAATCAAAGGTGTCTCTAGCATCACTCGAACGCCTGTCTCAAAAGCCAGACGGAAAACTGGTTGTCGTGACAGCAATTACACCAACACCGCTTGGTGAAGGAAAGACCGTCACGACTATCGGTTTAGCACAAGGGTTAGCGAAGATTAACCAATCAGCAATGGCGTGTATTCGCCAGCCTTCAATGGGCCCAGTGTTTGGTGTGAAAGGTGGTGCTGCTGGCGGTGGTTATTCTCAAGTTGCTCCTATGGATGAGTTGAACCTCCATCTAACTGGTGACATCCATGCCGTGACAGCCGCTCATAACCTTGCCTCTGCTGCTATTGATGCACGCTTATATCATGAAGAGCGTGATGGCTTACAAGCATTTGAAACTCGCTCTGGATTGAAAGCACTGGATATAGACCCTAGCAGAATCGTTTGGCGACGTGTACTCGACCATAATGACCGTGCCTTACGTATGATTACCGTGGGTAAAAACGAAACGGGTAAAACGATCAACGGCTATGAACGCGAAGATGGATTTGATATTTCAGCGGCCTCAGAGCTTATGGCTATTTTAGCACTGGCCGATGACCTGCAAGATTTACGTAAACGAATCGGTCGTGTCGTACTGGCATACAATAAACAAGGTCAGCCTTTAACCGCAGAAGACTTTGATGTTGCTGGTGCAATGACAGTAACAATGAAAGACTCTATCGAACCAACACTGATGCAGACACTTGAAGGGGTTCCAACACTTATACACGCAGGCCCTTTCGCGAACATTGCTCATGGTAACTCTTCGATTATTGCAGATAAGATCGCACTGAAACTCAGCGACTTCGTTGTAACTGAAGGTGGATTTGGTTCAGATATGGGTTTCGAAAAGGCCTGCAATATCAAAGTCAAAGCATCTGGTAAGAAGCCCGATTGCGCAGTAGTCGTAGCAACATTGCGTGGACTAAAGGCGAACTCTGGTTTGTATGATTTGAGACCAGGAACACCACTACCCGATTCGCTCTTCAGTGACGACAACGACGGGTTACTCTCTGGCTTTGAAAACCTAAAGTGGCATATCAATAACGTTAAGCAATACGGTGTGCCTACCGTAGTCGCAATCAACCGCTTCCCGCAAGATTCACAACAAGAACTCGACAAATTGAAACAGATGATTATAGAGTTCGATAGCAACGTCGCTGTTGAAGTCAGTGAAGCATTTGGCCAAGGAGGTGACGGTGTCACTAAACTTGCACAAGCGGTTGTCAAAGCATGCCAAAGCGACAGTGACTTTAAGCCACTCTATCAAACAGCTCAAAGCTTAGAAGAGAAACTCATGGCGGTTGCGGAAATTGGTTATGGTGCAGCGAGTATTACACTTTCTCCGAAAGCAAAGCAGCAGTTGGCTGAGTTTAAACAACACGGCTATCAAGACCTGTCGGTATGCTTGGCTAAAACACCACTCTCTATTTCAACGGAAGCACATACCAAAGGCGCACCAAGCCAATTTGACGTGCCCGTAAGAGAACTAAAACTGTGTGCTGGTGCTGGTTTTATTTACGCTTTATGCGGCAATGTAATGACCATGCCTGGGTTACCAGATAAACCGGCATTCATGTCGTTAGATATTGATAGTTATGGAAATATTGTTGGCCTTAGTTAGACACCTTTATCCAGATAAATGTCGAAATTTCGGGATTTAATCGCCTCGTTTTCCGGAGCACTATTCTATATTGAGCAATCATTTTATCGTTAAGTGATTGCTCATTAATCAAGTCAAAGTACACAAAATTGCACTAAAACCACAGTAATATGCAGATCTTGTTTTAAGTTCTGGGTAAAGATCACATTAAAAAACCTATGGGATATATAGTATTGCGCTGATTCTTTGAGGACAGTGATGAATACAAGTATAAAAAAACTAGTCGGCCAATTTTTGTGCACCATATTTGCCCTAGGATCAGTCCCTGCCCTCTATATCAACTCTGAATTCGATAGAGTCGAAGCCCAGCACGCGCTAAACATAAAACAATCTAGCCAAAACCAAATTGAGTACAGCTTTCACGAGCTCGCTGTAATTGTTGAACAAATTTCTAACTCCGTTCCCTCTATTGCAGATTCCAAAACGTTACTTCGAGCAATTAAAGAGCCGTCGGTCATTCACACAGAGGCTCTACAAGACCTTTGGGTAATGCTTGCACGTAGCCAAAAGTACTATTCCCAATTACGCTATCTTGATTTAACCGGTAATGAAGTGTTCCGTATTAATTACAAAGATGGCCATGCTTCGGTTGTTCCGGAAAACGAACTCCAAGATAAATCATCACGTAGTTACTTCTCCGCACTTCAAGAACTTAAGATCGGTGAGATCAGTACTAAAGGCATCGATCTTGAAGCCGAAAACGGTCAGATAGTTCGCCCGTTGATTCCGGCACTGCGCATTATGTCACCTGTCGCTGACAACAATCGAATTATTGGTTACTTCATTGCCAACTTAAACATGCTAGAGATTTATAAACGCCTTCATTACCAAATCGGAGATTCCTCTGCTGTCCCTATCATTCTCAATAAGACTGGTCACATCATCATGGGACCAGATCCTTCGCTGTCTTTCGGTCACGTTATTGAATCACGCTCAGGACAAACTTATGCTAAGCTAAATCCTAAACTCTGGAATGCAATACAAAACAACACTTCTTCCAGTTACTTTGATGGTAAAGTCTGGTATTTCCATGCTGATATCAGTCCTAAGATCAAGCAGTTTGAAGGCCCTATCTACATGGTACTTCACATAGAGAATCAGCAGTTTAATAGCCAGTACCAACGTGAGAACCACGCTATTGTCATACAAATCGTTACCCTCACGATTCTAATATCAATGATTTCAGCATGTTTTGTACTGTGGAACAGAAACCATAAGAAGAACAGTATTGAAAGCCAGCTAGCAAAAGCCGCGATGAATGGCATGTCTGCATTGGTTATTACTGACAGTAATAACCGCATCATCAAGGTAAACCAAGAGTTTACCCGAGTCAGTGGTTACGAGTTAGAAGATGTAAAAGGCCGCCAACCTTCAATGTTCGCCTCAGGACGCTACAACCAAGAGTTCTACATCAAAATGTGGAGCGTTATTAATAAGCAAGGTATGTGGGAAGGTGAAGTCGTCAACCGTCGTAAAGACGGGTCGTTGATTACTGAAATACTTCGCATCCAAACTATTAAAGATGCAAAAGGCGTAATCCAGTTTTATGTCGCGTCATTTGTTGATATCAGTAAACATAAAGAGCTTGAGAACAAACTTAGAAACTTGAGTGAAAAAGACGCCTTAGCGGGATGTTGGAACCGTCGCAAGTTTGATCTTGGGCTGCGCGATGAATGCTCCCGTATTAACCGTTACCCTACCCGAGAACACTCTTGTTTGGCGATCCTAGATATCGACCACTTCAAACGCATTAACGATAGATTTGGTCATGACTATGGTGATCGAGTGATTCAGACCGTTGCTCAAGTATTGCAACGTGAGTGTCGTGAAACTGACTTCGTCGCTCGTATTGGCGGTGAAGAATTTGGGGTTATTCTGCCTCACACCACAATAGAAGACGCTGACTACGTGCTTAATAGACTGCGAATTGCGGTTAGTCTTGAGCTCGACAGGGTTGTTACCGTTAGTGCTGGTATCACGAACCTAACTGGCGACCCTGCCCTAAACTACAAATGTGCCGACCTAGCGCTATACGAAGCGAAAGCTGCAGGGCGTAATAGCGTATGTTTGTTCTTAGACACTGAAGTGAGTGAATTCGCCTAGTACGAACTAACGCCTAAGCGACCTCACATTCTGAGGGCAATCAGTTCTTCGCAGGGTGAAATCCAAACTCCTGTGCCGTTTGCTGCCAAGCCTGGACATGAGCTGGCATTTTGTCGATCAACGTACCATCCATATCAAAGATTAATCCTTCATATGCCGTTAAATCTATTTTCATCTCTGTGACCACTCTTTAAGAAAGTTACTGATACCATAACCAATATTCAGTATCATGACGCCAAATTACGGTTCAAATGGAAGTTTATGTTACAAATATCTAATTCTGTATTAATTCAAGACTGGGAACTTCAGTTAACTGCGATCAGAGCTCAAGGTGCGGGAGGCCAAAACGTCAATAAAGTTTCAAGCGCAATACACCTACGCTTCGATATCAAGCACTCTACTCTGCCCGAATTCTACAAAGAAAAGTTGTTAGCCTTCAAAGATAGCCGAATTACTAAAGACGGTGTGATCATCATTAAAGCGCAACAATACAGAACTCAGGAACAAAACCGGGAAGATGCGTTAGTACGCTTGAAAGAACTGATATTGGAAGCAACAAAGGTTCAAAAAGTAAGAAGAGCGACTAAGCCGACGCAAAGCTCGCAAAGAAAACGCTTAGAAAACAAAAAACAGAGAAGCACAACTAAGCAACTAAGAGGAAGAGTGAGCTAACTGTTTCCTTTCCCATGGTGCACCCTCCACCATACTCGCTTTACCCCCACCGTTTCACGTGTACATATTCACTGTGGCTTTTTAAACGCGAGAATTAGCTTTATCAGCAACATGCGTTCTTCATTTGTGAGCAAACGACTGACTGCGGAGACATCTTCAGCCGACACCTGTGAAGCACCAACAACATCTAATACCACATCCAGATCTGTCGCTTTCAATGTCCGAATGATCGAGCGATATTGTGACATCTTAATGTCTGCTTCGCCGCGCTCAATCCGCTGATAAGTTTTTAAACTCATTCCTGCACTAGCAGCCAGTTTTTCTTGTGACAAATTAGCTCGCTTCCTACGCTCGATGAGCGCCATGACAATCGGCTCTTGTGACATAAGCTTACTCCAACTAGACAGTTATGACCTATATTCAGCAAGAAGCAGACCATATTGACTTACCTACATTTACATAAGCCATTAAAGGCATATCATTCAATACTTAAAAATACCTTACGTTTCATAAACCTTTACGCACCGGTTATTGATATGTAATTAGGCTAATAAACTTGGTTTAACCCAGGATTAGGAAATATAAAAAATTGCAAATTGCAAACAAGAAAGACGTCGAGTTGGAAATTGCGAATCATTACAAATTAGCATTTCCTTGTATAAAACAGGCTTTAGATTCAAACACTACCCGTGCTGATATTATTGCAGTTCAGCACCGACTTCTTACCTACAAAGAAGTGTTACTACACGCTGATATGCTCGATAGTAATGAGCTAAAACTGGCCTTTTCTGCGTTAAACTATAATGAAAAAAGCGTGGCGAAAGGCGGCATTGTCAATATCAATAACGTGATTAAAGAAATGGATGAGATAATCGAAAAGTACAGTAGAAAGACCAATGTAGTATTGATGTAGCCACGGACATCAAAGTATAGATATAAATATAGATATAGATCACTATCAAAAATTCAGTAATACAAAAGCAAAAAGTCGACGTCATATTTCACGAAACGTCGACTTATTCAAACAATGTATATCTAACGCTTAACCGCTTTTCTAAAACCAGCAATCAATATCAGCATACCAAGCAAACCATACGAAACACTGCCGCCGGAACCAGATGGCGTAAGGGAGTTGATATACGCGACACGCTTAGCATTGGTAGAGACAAACTTAGGTGTTTCATTGCCAGCAACTACACTATCAATCCAAGCTTCATAGTCGAGGATCTCGGTGAATACAGATGTCACTTTCACGCCCGAAGTTATATTACCTCCACCACAAGTTTCAGGGCCAAAACTGGTAATACCTACTTGTCGGTAGTCAGCACCATCCTTCCAATACACTGGCCCCCCTGAGTCGCCCTGGCATGTACCACCATATAGCCGAGTGAGCATACTATAATCACCAATAAAACAGAGTTGATTATCAGTTAACGCAGAACCATCTATAAAGGCTGAAGCACAAGTGCTGTTATCCACATAGTTAAGTGGCGCTTTCTGTAATATCGTTGTGGAATCAAAACCAGAACGAGTATCACCATGCCCTACTGCGACGAAATCATTAACTGCGCTGCGATAAGAATCGTTCGACGGACGCTTAACCACATCATTCACTGAATCAATGTTCAATGCACTTTCAAGTTTTAAAACAGCAACGTCGTTACGCCAAAGATCACTTAAGCCATCCGAATAGTCACTACGATAGTAAACTTCAACTACGCGCGATTTCTGGATATTACCATTAGGAAATTCAGACGTATCTTCAAGTTGCGGTACCACTGTTGTAAACAGCTGACCTTCTTCATTACCGTAAATACAGTGCGCGGCGGTCAGAATATGAGTCGGATCTAAAATGGTTGCGCCGCAATAGGCACCTGTTGAGTACACACCATCGTAATCAATACGATCGATAAACAAACTCGCCATTGAAGGGAAATCGCTAACTGATGCATTGCTGCCATTAACAATATAAGGTGCCACACCCGCATCAGGAGCCGGTTCAACCGCATTCTCTGCCGCCATAACACTTGATGAATAAATCAGCGGCGCTAAAAGACCTACAACGACTTTGTTTATAGGACTAATTGCTTGATTCAAATTCATAGATAACTCCTTGTAACACAAACAACTCATTTATAATTCGAATAATTCCCAACAATAACATGCTACGACTTTCAGTACAGCGTGTTTTTACAATCTCAACACGACATTTTTTTAAACATGTCAACGGAGAAGGACAGGATACTGATGGTCGAAGATCCAACCAAAACAGAAAAGCCTACCGTTAAACATCCCTAAAAAGAGAAGCTAACAATAGGCTTTAATTATTCTTTGTACGTTCTCTTACAAGAGACTAGCCACGGTAATAACGTTGAGGTACGAATGGCATTTTTTCTACTGTCATTGGTAGCTTCTTACCACGAACTTCAGCAAATACTTCTGTACCAATAACAGCAAGGTCAGTGCGAACATACGCCATTGAAACAGGCTTACCCGCGTTAGGGCCAGCAGTACCACTCGTTACCACACCTACTTTGTTTCCTTCCGCATCAAACAGCTCTGCACCTTCACGTACAGGAGCTTTAGTTTGTCCCACTAGGCCAACACGCTTACGTTGAACGTCTTTAGTTGCGATTTGTTCAAGGATGATATCAGCACCAGGGAAGCCGCCAGCACGCTCACCGTCAGTGCGACGAACCTTTTGAATACCCCACAGAAGGCTAGCTTCTACTGGTGTTGTCGTTGTATCTAGATCGTGACCGTATAAGCAAAGACCACATTCAAGACGAAGTGAGTCACGCGCACCAAGGCCAATCCACTCTACTTCAGCTTCTGCCGCGAATTTACGTGCTAAAGCTTCTGCATGATCGTTCGGTACAGAGATTTCGTATCCATCTTCACCTGTGTAGCCACTGCGGCTTACTATGCATTCAACACCGTCAACATCAACTTTTTGAACGTCCATGAATAGCATGTCTGCAACGCTTGGTTGGAAACGAGCAAGAACTTCAGCCGCTTTAGGGCCTTGAAGTGCTAATAGTGCACGGTCATCAATCACTTCCATCTCTACATCTGCAGAAAGATGAGCGGTAAGGTGGTCGATGTCTTGTGTTTTACAAGCTGCGTTAACAACAACAAATAGGTGATCGCCTAGGTTTGCAACCATAAGGTCATCCATGATGCCGCCCTGCTCATTAGTAAAGAACGCGTATCGCTGCTTACCAGCAGGAAGATCGATAATATCAACAGGAACTAGAGATTCTAAAACAGCGGCTGCGTTTTCACCGTGTAGACGCAGCTGCCCCATGTGAGAAACATCAAAAAGACCAGCAGCGTCACGAGTATGTAAGTGCTCTTTCTTTACACCTAGTGGATACTGAACTGGCATGTCGTAGCCAGCGAAAGGAACCATTTTTGCGCCCACTTCTACGTGAAGTGCGTGCAGAGGTGTTTTTAGTAGGTCTTGATTAGCGTGTTCTTGAGTCATTTTCTTCTCCATGAAGCGTTGCAGGCTTTCCAAAGTCGAGTCTGCCGCTTATATCTCTATTTAGAGTCGCCTCTAACGATACGGATTAACGTTAGAAACAGTAGATAGTAAAAAGTGATGTCTTTTATATTGGCTTATATCGTCAGCGTTATAAAAAAAGCTGTACAAAACCTCTACAACTCACTTTTTAAGAATTCACTTCAGTAAACTTCAATCAACATGAGTAAACCGCGTTCACTATAGTAAACAAGCCTGAGTCAGTTTTACACCCTTAACAAGATTAAAACAGCTCAAAATGTGACACTTAACAATTTAAAAACAATTTTCAATCGCATACAAAAACGCGACATTGATGCTTTTCACAGCAATATCGCGCCTTTTTGCAAACGTTACAAACAAAAGCAAACGTTTGCATTCACTATAAGAAATTCTAGTTTTGTTCACTTATTTTGCAGTCACCCATAAAATAAGTGCATCTTCTGTACTGGTGGAAATCAACATGTGCCCCATGTTTGCGTCGTAATACATGCTATCCCCTTCACTCATCGGTACAGGTTCATAGAATTCTGAATAGAACATCACATCACCGGAGATAACCATCAAGAACTCTTCACCATCGTGGCGAACCCAATCGTTATACTCTTCAAAGGTGCGTGCTCTCACTCGGCTTTTGAATGGCATCATCTTTTTATTGGAAAGCTCAGTCGCCAGCAATTCATGCTCGTAAGTTGGTGTTGGATGAGGTTTACCCTGTCCTGCCTTAGTTAAGTCACGACGTCCCGTTGCAACTTTTTTCCTTGGTGGCTCAAATAGTTGCGGCATATCGATTTGTAAACCCATTGCCAGTTTCTGCATTGCTTGAAACGTTGGCGAAATTTGTTCGTTCTCAATCTTACTCAACGTAGAGCGTGCTAAGCCGGTACGTTGGCTCGCCTCTTCTAACGTAATGCCTAACTTGCCGCGGATATCTTTAATACGATGACCAAGCTTAAGTGGCTCGATATTCTGATCTACCGTTTCCTTCGCTAGCGTTAAAGATGGGTACTCATCATAAATGTCTTCTGACATAGGTCCCTCATTCATTTCTTACTTCCTGTCTAATAAATTCATTGTTGCATGAAGCGCTTTGTTGATTAAAGAGCACACAGGGAAATAAAGCGTGCTCCCTGTAGCAAAACTAGAAAAACTGTTTCCTATTGGAAATTTATGTTGAAAATTGATTTTATCAGAGCTATGTTATCGACTTGTTAGATGAAGAGATGCTACTTCAGCTCGCAGCAAATGATAGATTTAACATTTGCAAGAGCTGTTTTTTTCCCGAAATTTTTGGGAACCAATTCGTGCTGCATTGACCCTACAACGATCGCTTTGATGCTATGGTCGTATAAATAACAATCAACGCACTATTTATACACCTATATAACGCAAACGATACCGATGCAGAAATCTAAGTAAGACCTAATGGACTATAAAAACAATCACCATTAGCTTAATGAAAGGTCTCGACAATGAACGCTTACCAAAACCATAGCTTAGACAGTTTTTTCTCTACGAACCTATCTGCTACTGACGACGCAGTATTTGCTGGAATCCAAGCAGAGAACACTCGTCAAAATGATCAAATCGAACTTATTGCTTCTGAAAACATCGTTTCTAAAGCAGTAATGCAAGCTCAAGGCACTTGCCTTACCAACAAATACGCAGAAGGCTACCCAGGACGTCGTTATTACGGTGGTTGTGAGCACGTAGATACAGTAGAAGCTATTGCGATTGAACGTGCAAAACAGCTATTCAAGTGTGAATACGCGAACGTACAACCTCACTCAGGTGCTCAAGCGAACGGTGCAGTTAAACTTGCCCTACTTCAACCTGGCGACACTATCCTAGGTATGTCTCTTGACGCTGGTGGTCACCTTACACACGGTGCACGCCCTGCGCTTTCAGGCAAATGGTTCAACGCAGTTCAATATGGCGTAGACCGCGAAACACTAGAGATCGATTACGAAGCGGTACGTGCTCAAGCAATCGAATGCCAACCAAAAATGATTATTGCAGGTGGTAGTGCTATCCCACGCGTTATCGACTTCGCTAAATTCCGTGAAATCGCTGACGAAGTTGGCGCTATTCTAATGGTCGATATGGCGCACATCGCGGGTCTTATCGCGACAGGTGCTCACCCTAGCCCACTACCACACGCACACGTTGTAACGACAACAACGCACAAAACACTTCGTGGCCCACGCGGCGGTATGATTCTGACTAACCACGAAGACATCAACAAAAAGATCAACTCTGCAGTATTCCCTGGACTACAAGGCGGCCCACTAATGCACGTAATTGCGGCTAAAGCGGTCGCATTTGGTGAAGCACTTGGCCCAGAATTTAATACTTATATTAATTCAGTGATCGATAACGCAAAAGTTCTTGCTGAAGTGTTGCAAACTCGCGGTTGTGACATTGTGACTGGCGGAACTGATACGCACCTGATGCTGGTTGACCTTCGTCCTAAGGGCTTGAAAGGTAACGTAACTGAAGAAGCATTAGAGCGTGCGGGCATCACATGTAACAAAAATGGCATACCATTCGACTCAGAGAAGCCTATGATTACTTCGGGTATTCGTTTAGGTACGCCAGCTGGAACCAGTCGTGGTTTTGGCACTGAAGAATTCAAACTTATCGGTGAATGGATCGGTGATGTTCTTGATGGCTTAATTGAAAGCCCTGAAGGCAACGCTGAAGTTGAGCAACGTGTTCGCAAGCAAGTTAAAGAGCTTTGCAAGCGCTTCCCTCTTTACCGTTAATCCGTTTTTAAGATTTAAATTAAAACCTCATAAATTTTTGGAGAATAAGCAATGGACAATACACTTAAGTTTGCAGACAGCCACGAGTGGGTAAAAGACAACGGTGACGGTACTGTAACTATCGGTATTTCTGAGCACGCTCAAGAGATGCTAGGTGACGTTGTGTTTGTTGACCTGCCTGAAACTGAAGACGAAATTGAAGCTGGCGAAAGCTTCTCTCTAGTTGAGTCAGTTAAAGCTGCATCTGATATCTACGCGCCAATCTCTGGTGAAATCGTAGAAATCAACGAAGAACTAGAAGATAGCCCAGAGCTAATCAACGAAGAACCTTATGAAGGTGGTTGGATTGTTAAAGTGAAGATGTCTGATGCGTCTGAACTAGACAACCTTAAAGATGCAGAAGAATACCTAAGCTCTATCGAAGAAGACTAATAGGTAACCTCATTACGATAAAGCTGCTCTTGTGAGCAGCTTAATTTTAGGGGCTAGCTCACGGCTCCAGAGAGAAAGTAGAACGATATCATGACTGAATTACTTCAAAGCCAATTACTGAAAGACTTGGGTACACAAAACGAGTTTGTTGCTCGTCATAACGGCCCAAATAAAGCAGACCAGCAAAAAATGCTTGAAGCGATCAACGCGACTAGCCTAGACGCACTGATCGACGAAACGGTTCCTGCACAAATCCGTCTTGAAAAACCAATGACACTTGCTGCGCCACTGAGCGAAATGGACATGCTGACCTCTCTTAAAGAGATCGCTAACCTAAACCAAGTGAAACGTACTTTCATTGGCCAAGGCTACTACAACACATTCACTCCAAACGTTATTCTACGTAACGTTTTAGAGAACCCAGGCTGGTACACAGCTTACACACCATACCAACCAGAGATTTCTCAAGGTCGCCTTGAGTCTCTGCTTAACTACCAACAAATGGTCATGGACCTAACTGGTATGGAAATCGCGAACGCTTCTCTTCTTGATGAAGCGACAGCGGCTGGCGAAGCAATGACACTCTGTAAGCGAGCTGGTAAAAGCAAGAGCAAAGTATTCTTCGTTGCTGACGATGTTCACCCTCAAACACTAGAAGTTGTTAAAACGCGTGCTGAGTACATCGGTTTTGAAGTAATGGTTGGCGCTCTTGAAACACTTCCAGAGCAAGACGTCTTTGGTGCACTAGTTCAATACCCTGGTACAACAGGTGAAGTACGTGACCTAACAGACATCATTGCGAAAGCTCAAGCTAACAAAACACTAGTTACAGTTGCTACTGACCTTTTAGCTTCTGCTCTACTTAAGCCAGCAGGCGAAATGGGCGCAGACGTAGTAATCGGTTCAGCTCAGCGCTTTGGTGTTCCTATGGGTTACGGCGGTCCACACGCTGCATTCATGGCAACTCGTGAAAAGCACAAGCGTACAATGCCAGGTCGTGTAATCGGTGTTTCTATCGACACGCACGGTAACCAAGCGCTACGTATGGCAATGCAAACTCGTGAGCAACACATCCGCCGCGAGAAAGCGACATCGAACATCTGTACAGCTCAAGCACTTCTAGCAAATATGGCGTCTTTCTACGCGGTTTACCACGGCGCAGAAGGCCTACGTACTATTGCTCGTCGTACACACCACATGACAGCTATCCTAGCGGCTGGCCTGACTAAAGCCGGTTACGAGCTAACGAACAACAGCTTCTTCGATACCATCACAATCAACTCTGAAGAGAAGACAGATGCACTGTACGCAAAAGCGCAAGCAGCAGACATCAACCTACGTCTACTTCCAGGCAAGATCGGTATCAGCTTAGACGAAACAACCACAGTGGATGATGTGAATGCCCTATTCGCTATCTTCGACGTGAAAGAAGACGTTCAAGCACTATCTTCTGACATTGCATCAAACGAGTTTGCAGCAATTCCAGAAAACTGCCGTCGTGAATCTGAGTTCCTAACTCACCCAGTATTCAACACGCACCACAGCGAAACGCAAATGATGCGTTACCTAAAACAGCTTGAGAACAAAGACTTCTCACTAACGCACGGCATGATCCCACTGGGCAGCTGTACGATGAAGCTGAACGCTGCTGCTGAGATGATCCCAGTAACATGGCCTGAGTTTGGTTCTATTCACCCATTCGCACCTCTAGAGCAAGCGGCGGGTTACACAGCACTAGCGAAAGATCTTAAAGAGAAGCTATGTGAAATCACCGGTTACGACGATTTCTCACTACAGCCTAACTCTGGTGCATCTGGCGAATACGCAGGTCTAATCGCGATTCAACGTTACCACGCAAGCCGCGGTGAAGCTCACCGTAACGTTTGTCTGATCCCAAGCTCTGCGCACGGTACTAACCCTGCAACAGCATCAATGGTTTCAATGAAGGTAGTAGTTGTTAAGTGTGATGAAGATGGCAACATCGACATGACTGACCTAGCAGCGAAAATCGAGAAGCACAAAGACAACCTATCAAGCATCATGATCACTTACCCTTCTACGCACGGCGTATACGAAGAGCAAGTGAAAGAAGTGTGTGAACAAGTACACGCAGCGGGCGGTCAGGTTTACCTAGACGGCGCGAACATGAACGCTCAAGTAGGTCTAACTTCTCCTGGCTTCATTGGTTCAGACGTATCTCACTTGAACCTTCACAAAACATTCTGCATCCCACACGGTGGTGGCGGTCCAGGTATGGGTCCTATCGGTGTTAAATCTCACCTAGCACCTTTCCTACCAGGTCACATCGAAAACGGTGTACAAGGTTCTGACTACGCGGTATCAGCAGCAGATCTAGGTAGTGCTTCAATCCTACCTATCTCGTGGGCTTACATCGCAATGATGGGCGAACCTGGCCTAACAGACGCAACTAAAGTAGCGATTCTGAACGCGAACTACGTGATGGAAAAACTACGTCCTCACTACTCTGTTCTTTACCGTGGTACTAACGGCCGCGTAGCGCACGAATGTATTATCGATATTCGTCCGCTAAAAGAAGAGACAGGCATCAACGAAGAAGATATTGCTAAACGTCTAATGGACTTCGGTTTCCACGCGCCTACTATGTCTTTCCCAGTTGCTGGTACGCTAATGGTTGAGCCTACTGAGTCTGAAGACCTAGAAGAGCTAGACCGTTTCTGTGAAGCGATGATCGCAATCCGCCATGAAATGGCAGCAGTGAAAAATGGTGAATGGCCACTAGACAACAACCCTCTAGTGAACGCACCGCACACTCAAGTTGACCTAGCTGGCGCAGAATGGGATCGCCCTTACTCTCGTGAACTTGGTTGTTTCCCATCGAAAGCAACGAAGAACTCGAAGTACTGGCCTACTGTTAACCGTGTAGACAACGTATACGGCGACCGTAACCTAATTTGTTCTTGCCCAAGCATCGATAACTACGAAGATTAATTCGTAGCGGCGCTAAGCAGCGAAACATAACAAAGGCGAACCAAACGGTTCGCCTTTTAGTTTTCTGATATTCGAGGTAAACAAATGCATTGACCTTACCGTAATGGAAAGGTTTAAGATGAAATGAATACAATGATGAATGAGGAAACTATTATGGGATGTTGTAATAAAGCGCCAAGAGGTGGAGCCCCTCTTGGATTACTTTTAAAAGTCACGCTTGGGATTGGTCTTTTTTTGTTTCTGCTGGCGTTGTGGCAGTAGACGAGATGGACAGCGTTAGGCTTGCAGCTAGGAAGTAATGGTATGAACAAGATAGATAGCGCCAAGCTGATATTGGCGCCATAGTGTTTATTGGCTGTTTACCCTATTGGTTTACATGTTCCTAAAAACGTACTTTGATACTTATAGGATTCAATTACACCTTGCTCATCCGTAATAAAAGTATAGGTGCAACTGTCATTGAAGATCCTATATTCTGCCTCAATCACACCATCATCTTTAGACTTAATTTGGTAGGGTTCTCCCCACTGATCTAAAAGTTTATCTATATGATGCCCGGTCCAACTTTCACCAAAGTAGCTCTCAGTCACAAGTAAAGAACAACCACTTAGGACGAGCGCAAACACTAAACTCAGCAGTCTTAATTTCATAACGGTCAACCTAATCATTCATACGGATGCAAGGGTAACAATTAAATAATTAACATAAAAGATATAACGATGGCGCATTAAATCCATGTAGTAACCATCACAACCTACCCTTACCTCCGAGCAAGTAAAACTCTATAAATCCAATGCTTGACCCTATACGGTAAGGTGTTTATATTGTCGCCGCCCAAATGGGGCACATCCTAAAATGCACACCGGCCATCCTGCCCTCACTGGTGCATTTATATTGGTGTTTTGAACTTCCATGCTAACAAAACTTCGTCCTTTTACTCGTGAATCGAGTGCGCTTATGCATCTTTCGATTCCAATCATTTTGACTCAAATAGCTACTCAAGCGATGGGATTTGTCGATACGACAATGGCTGGCCAAGTAAGCCCTGCCGATCTGGCCGCAATTGCACTTGGCACTAGCCTATGGATTCCTGTGTTGCTGTTGCTGCGTGGTGTGATTATGGCGTTAACGCCTGTAGTCGCTTTCCACCGAGGCGCACGTGATTTCCCAAGTATCTCTGTCGAGTTCTTCCAAATGGTATGGCTTGCATTAATTGCCAGCGTACTACTCATCGCTTACCTCGTAAGTGCCAAACCAATCTTAGAATGGATTGGCGTTGCATCAGAGATTATTCCTATCGGCAGTGACTATGCGTTTGCCCTAGCCTTTGGTGTGCCAGGTATTGCCCTGTTTTACACTTTGAATGGCTTCTGTGAAGGTATGAACAACACCAAAGTACCGATGATCATTTCGGTAATTGGTTTGTTGATTAATATTCCGGTCAACTACGTGCTTATCTACGGTAAGTTTGGTTTCCCTGAAATGGGTGCTGTGGGCTGTGGTTGGGCAACGAGTTTAGTGTATTGGCTAATGTCGGGCATGCTGTATTCCTACATTAAAGGTCATCATCATTACAAGACGATTATTAGCTTTACAGACGCGAAGCCAAAAGCAAAAGAGATGCTTCACCTTCTAAAGCTTGGTTTACCTATCGGTATGAACATCGCTGTGTGTGGCAGTATCTTTGCGGTTATCGCATTAATGATAGGCCGTATTGGTGCAGAGAACGTGGCAGCAGCGCAAATCGCTCTCAATATATCGAGCCTCACTTACGTGATCCCAATGAGTATCTCGTTTGGCATTACGATTCGTGTTGGTCACGCTTTGGGTGAAAAAGACGAGCTTGGTGCGATTGAGCGCAGTAAAGTCGGTATTTTGGTGGCAGCATTAATCTCGTTGCTTTCGGTAGCGATGTTCCTACTGCTCCCTGAATTAATCATTAGGCTTTACACGACAGACCCAGTAATCAGCGAAACGGCAGCGGTATTGCTTACCTTTACCGCTATGTACCAACTCAGTGACGCTCTGCAAACCTCTGCAAATGGTGCTCTGCGTGGCTATAAAGATACTAAGATCCCAATGATCTTAGCCATCGCTTCATACTGGGGCTTAGCGCTACCTATGGGCATGGTGTTAGGCTTAACCGACTACGTGGTTCCAGCAATGGGCGAAGAAGGGTTTTGGATTGGCATTCTAACGGGCTTGAGTGTTTCAGCAGCTCTGATGCTCCTTCGCTTACGATACATGATTAAGAAACGTGACTTGCCACCAGCAGATACGATCTGCGACAAATTGAGTTAAACCAATCAACTAATACAAAAAAGCGCGTTACTGCCCATTGGCAATACCGCGCTTTTTATTCTTTCTCTAAAAGCTAAGAATGCGTTTGTTTAACACTCATCATTCACAACACGAAGCGTACACACCCCCTTCCGGAGGATATTGACTCGCATTAGAATGCCCAAAAGAGTCACAAATAAGCTTTCTATCAATAATACTATCAGATCGAATGAGGCCATATACGGATCAACTTTAATCCAATTATTTGAGCTAAAGCATGAACGACCAAATAGAAGCTGCATATAGCTAACGAAAAGGCGAACCAATTTGGTTCGCCTTTTTTAAATAATCGAGCTAAACAAGTCGTTTTATCGATTAATCGCCAGATATGAGCCTGCAGCAATCATGATGCCACCTGCGCTTTGATTTAACCGTTTATGAGCGTGCGGTGTTTTAAGCAAAGCCACCATACGCCCTGCTCCCATTGCAATC
>JAYYSE010000056.1:0-40161 GCA_036126475.1 Pseudomonadota bacterium
AAACCATCGCAAAAGCCTTGGAGGCTGATGTGTACTTTGCCCATCCTTATAGTTCTTGGGAGCGTGGAGCCAATGAGAATGCTAACGGGCTTTTAAGGCAATATGTGAAGAAAGGAACCGACTTAACAACGGTAACAGACACTGATATTGAATTCGCGGTATCACGGATAAATTATCGACCCAAAAAGTGTTTAGACTTCAAGCAACCAGCGATTGTCTTTAAAGAAATGGTATTGGCTGTTTGATATTGGAGAGTGTCGCACTTCGCAGTTGAATTCGGGAACCCCATGAAACTCTGGTTTATCTTAAAAAGCTATTCATGCTAATGTTGGCCATTTCCTCCTTGTCACTAATTAGAAGCTGCTACAACACAAATAATATCAATAAAAATATGACTCAGTGTTTGGTATCCACGGAAAACATCTCATATGACCTTGTTGAATCATACAGGGATGTTAGACCTTGATAGTATGGAGGGGTGTTGTTGCCTAAATTAGTTGAACCATTCCAGATTTGAACAAAGCTGTTGAAGTAGCGAAAAAATACTTCTAATCCAGAATTCAAGTAGTGGGCCATTTGCCGCCAAGGCAAATCATTAATGCGTCATTTGTAAGTAATATCAATGCATATCTTACAAAGGCTTACTAAAAGAAAATACCATCTCTTGTAACATGCGAGCTTTATTGCTTGCAGATAATTTGGTTCTCTATGAAAAATAAACTCATTATTCCTACTCTTGTTGTTACCATAATGCTTACTGCGTGTGGTGGCGGAAGCGGTGACGGTAACAATAACAGTACTAATGTTACGAATTCTGGACTTACCTTGCCGCGTGAATCGAGCTTGATTACAAATTACAATATCGATAGCGCTTTTAATACGGTCTTCCCAAGTAACTATCAAGTAGCAAAGGATGCGGGCTTTGATTACTTTATAAAAATACCATTGCATTCAGATCCAAGTATCTGTATTACCATTCTTGCGACAAAAGGTAGTGATGAGGACCTTCGTCAAGCGATAGGTGTATGGACCTCTCTTTTGTCTAATAATGGAGCGAATACGGAACTAAGCAAAGTAGATATCTTTAAAACGATAAGTCAAAGGCAGGGCACTCTACTTATGGCTTCGTCGGAGGATGACCTTGGGATAATTCAACAGGAATTGCTTAGGTTGTTGAAAGTTCGTGAGCCTAATATGGCTTCTGCAACTGAAGACAATTTCCTCCAAAAAATAGCTTCAGATAACGCTTTGTTCAAAAAGTATGGCTGGTTTGTTCACAGCCAAGCTCTTGGTTATAACGAAACGACATACGTTGGTGAACCAGAGTATTTTTCCGGCTATAACTCAAAAACTGGGGCTGGCTCAAGAGACGCTTCGATTGAAGAGATTCTTCATATCACTCAGGCCCAAGGAATCGCGCCTTTAACTGGAGAGGGTGATAAAGGTGGTCTACAGAAGAGAATAACCGAACATAGCCTGAGTATCTTTAAAGATTATAAGTATGACAGCGTATCAGGCTTATATGTTTACGATGACAAAGATACGACTAAAGACTACATTGCTGGGAGCTCAATTTGGAGCCCGCAAGCCGATGGTGGGACCCTTGATGAAAAACGTGAAGAACAATGGGATGGAGATTGGGGCGGAGACGATATAGGTAAAAACCTAGGGCTCCCAGAACAGTATAAAATGGGACAAACCTTTTCGCACGAATACTTTGCTGCATTAGCAGACACGTATTATGGAATGTATGGTGGGTTTAATACTGAGTTTGGAGGAATGGATAACTACCGATATGTTACTCGTGAAACTTTGCCTAGTGACGGAGAAGGCTTTGCTATGGTCAAAGAATTCTTACCTGAATATCATCAATATACTGCAAGGATTGACAGTGAAAAGGTTAATCAATATTTAAAGGGACGCCCAAGCTTAAATAATACATTTAAAATACAGTTTTCCTCTAATAGTGATGAAAAGTACACCTTTAAATCTCAGTATATTAAAAACTTGAAAGTTATAGGCTCTGAACCTTTAATTGTACTTGGGAACGCTCAGGATAACTATTTTGAAGGGAATTCGTCTAACAACAGTTTTGATGGCTCCGATGGTATCGATGTCTTAAAGGTAAATGGTAATAAAGGCGATTATTTGATTGAAAAGCTAGCTGGGGGTGTAACACAAATCTCTGGCAATTCGAGTGGAACAGATAAAATTACCAACGTGGAATACATTAAATTTAACGACGATATTGTTAAGGTTGACGAGATATAGCTTAGTTTAACTAATTACTAAACCTACCAAACAACTAGTTCTTAGTGCCTAAGCCTCCAACTAAGAGGCACAAAAAAGCCGAATGTGATCATCACATTCGGCTTTAAATATATTAGTGCTTACAGCTTGAAGCGACTGATTTCGCTCTCTAGCTCGTGAGACAGTTCAGACAGCTGAGCTGCTTGCTCTGCCGCTTGGTGTGCTTCGTCTGCTAGCTCGTTAGATACGTCACGGATTCCCTCAGTGTTACGAGTGATCTCAGACGTTACAGAAGCTTGCTCTTCTGCCGCAGAAGCAATCTGTGTCGCCATGTCGCTAATACGTTCAACAGCAGCATGAATTTGCGTTAAGCTTGCAGCCGCTGAGTTGGCATCATCAACACTGGTTTCAGCCAAAGTACGGCTGTCATTCATGATGCTAACCGCTTTGCCTGTTGTACCTTGTAGCAGTTCGATAGTCTGTTGAATCTCTTGTGTTGAACCGTGTGTACGTTGACTCAGAACACGAACTTCATCAGCAACAACCGCGAAGCCACGACCTTGCTCACCTGCTCGTGCCGCTTCAATCGCTGCGTTAAGTGCCAGTAAGTTTGTCTGTTCAGCGATGCCTTGAATGTTAGACAAGATAGCGTTGATGCTATTTCCGTGCTCTTCAAGCTCTAGGATTACATTAGTTGCAATCTGAACTTCTTGAGCGAGGTTTTGGATAGAGCTTTGAGTTTGTGTTACTTGACCAGTACCGTGCTCACATGCACCAACCGCTTCAGATGAGTTTTGTGCCGTGTGGTCTGCGTTACCCGCGATCTCTTGTGTTGCCGCTGCCATTTCGTTAACAGCCGTTGCAACCATATTGATTTCGTCTTGTTGCATCTGGATGCGGGCGCTACGCTCTTCCGCTTGTGATGCTGTTTGACGCGCTTGGTTAGCCAATGCAGCAGACACCTCACTTAGCTTGCTCACCATGGTGTGCATGTTGCCCACAAAACGGTTGAAGTTTTGTGCAAGCTGACCAATCTCGTCGTCGCTCTTTGGCTCAAGACGTTGAGTAAGGTCACCTTCGCCTGAAGCGATCTCTTCTAATGCCACAGATACACGGTTTAGGTCGCGGAATAGAAAGCTAACCAACCAAGAAACCAGTACGATCACGATAAGCGTAATCACTACAGCAGTCATAATAAGCTGAGTAAGTAATGTTGAGTGGTTTGCTTCTTCAGTCGCTCGGTCCATCTGAACCGCGAAGATCCAGTTAGTGTTTGGTACTTTCGTGAAGTAAAGTAGCTTCTCAGCGCCACGTTCTTTAATGATCTCGATGCTACCAGTACGCACTGCGTTCTCGATGATAGGCATAGAAATGTCATTAGAAAGCTGGCTTACCGGCTTCAGACTTAGTGCTGAATCTGGGTGCGCTAGGAATGTGCCGTCAGACGCATCAATTAGCATCGCGTGCGCATTGTCACCCACATCTAGGCTGATAACGTCATTAACCAATTGGTCGATAAGTACGTCCGCACCTACAACACCAACTAGCTGACCATTGTGACGAACGGGTTCTGCGATGGTTACCAGTAATGCTTTAGTGATTGCATCTTGGTAAGCCGTAGTAATGATCTGCTTACCTGCTGCGTTTGCTTCTTGGTACCAAGGGCGTTGACGAGGATCGTAACCAACACGGTTACGTTCTGGGTGTGAACGGTACATGCCACCTTCTGGTGTACCTAAAAAGATATCGTCAAAACCACCCGCAACGCGAGCTTGCTTTAGAAAAGGAACAACATCGCTTTCTCGTGAAAAGTCATTAAATGCTGATGCGATATCCGTGCGAATACCAATCCAGTTTTTAATACCTTCAGATGCAGCTTCCGATACGCTTTCAGCTCGTAGGTATACGCCATTACGAGTCTGTTCAAATAGTTGGTTTGCTGATAGCCAGGTCAACGCTGTTGCCATAACTATAACCGCAGATAGGCTAGCACCTATTAACTTCTGTTTTAGTGTTAGTTTCATGTCAAAGTTTCACGAGTGGTAGGAAATCCCGCGCATATTACCCAATGTCAGTATTAATTTCGAGCGATTTCACAATTAATATCGTAATATCTTTTTGTAAACCATAGTCTTAGCTTGTGCCAACTAGTTGGCATATCGCCAAATTCAAGGCACCATTAACGATATGGTTATTACAATTTCTGTCGGCTTTAGCACGGTAAAACAGGTATTAAAGATAGATGTAAAAAAGGCAGGTGAATCTCTCACCTGCCTTCATTCAATGTTGACTTCAAACGCCTATTAGTGCATTTGATTGTTGCAATAAGCTTTAGCGTTTTTCTGTACGCATACCCATGAGCAAGCTAACACACATCAGTAACAGAATGATGGTGAATGGCAGTGCCGTCGAGATAGCACCAGCTTGCAGAGCTTGTACGGCTTCAGTACCACCAACCCACAACAGCGCCACTGCAATCGCGCCCTCTAGGAACGCCCAGAAAACACGCTGAGGAACCGGTGTATCCACTTTACCACCAGCGGTAATGCTGTCGATAACCAGAGAGCCTGAGTCAGACGATGTAATGAAGAATACTAGAACCAATATCACTGCAATGATTGATAGCAACGTACCAAACGGTAGCGCATCGAACATTTGGAACATCGCTAGCGATACGTCGGTTAAACCTTCACTACCAAGTGTGCCGATGTTATTCACGATTTGATCAATCGCCATACCGCCAAATACTGACATCCAAATGATAGTTACAGTAGTCGGAACAATCAGAACCGCTGTGATGAACTCACGAACCGTACGACCTTTAGATACACGTGCGATGAACATACCTACGAATGGTGACCATGAAATCCACCATGCCCAGTAGAATACCGTCCAACCGTGCAACCATGCTTGGTCTTCACGACCGTGAGGGTTACTCAGTGGAATGATGTTCTCGATGTACGCCATTAAGGTTGTTGGGATAGAGCCTAGTGTCACTGCGTAACCGATTAGTGCCACCAAGATAAGCAGTAAAAAGGCTACCAGCATGTTGATATTACTGATAACTTTTACACCGCCATCGATACCACGAAGTACCGATACGACTGCGAGTAAAGTCACCACCGTAATCACGATAACTTGTAAGCCCAAACCAGCTTCAAGGCCAAATACGTGTTGAATGCCACTTGCTGCTTGCTGTGCACCTAGACCTAGCGACGTCGCCAGACCAAATAGAGTCGCAAGTACCGCCAGAATATCAACAACGTGACCAGCCCAGCCCCATGCTCTATCACCTAGAATTGGGTAGAAAATAGAACGAATCGAAAGCGGTAGTCCCTTGTTGTAAGAGAAGAATGCTAACGAAAGAGCAACCACACCATAAATCGCCCAAGGGTGTAGACCCCAGTGATACATGGTTGCGCCTAGTGCTAATTTAGCTGCTTCTGGTGTGTTCGGTTCAACGCCAAGTGGTGTCTCAAACCAACCTGTGTAGTAAGCCGCTGGCTCTGCCACACTCCAGAACATCAAACCGATACCCATACCCGCTGCAAATAGCATGGATAGCCAAGACATGAATGAGTAGTCTGCCGTGGCATCAACACCACCAAGGCGGATTTTACCAAAAGGAGAAACGATCAAGCCTAAGCAGAAGATGACAAAAATATTGCCTGACCAGATGAACAGCCAATCGAATGAATTGATGATTTGCCCTTTAACGCCATCGAGTGCTGCTTTCGCCGATGCGGTATCCGTAACCAGAACACCAATCAAAAATAGAGCAATCAAACCTGCACTAATGCCAAATACTGGGTTGTGTACGTCGAAACCCCATTTTTGGACGTTATCCTGACCAACAGTGTAATCGGTACTGTCGATACTGTATTTATCTATACCTTTAGTCATTACCCCTCTCTACGGAATACTAATAATATCCCTTACTTATCTGTGACCCAATCACAAACTCGCCCCTACAATCCAAGTAGTACAAGCTGTTGTCACATAAATTCAAATACTTGGATGTCTGAAGTTTAGCAGGTTAACTTGTTGTTTTCAGTAAACCTCAATCGGTTCGTTTGGTTTTCATCCAATATTCACGTAAATACTCAAATTACTGATGAAAAAAAAGCCGAACATGTCGGCCTTTTGTTTAATATTACTTTTAGCTCAAAGCATTTTGATGTTTAACCAATTGATTTTCTGTTCGCAAACCTAGCAATAAGCTTAGGAGCATAAGCAATCATAATCACCTAGCCTATGCACCATTTAGGCTCATAGGATTGCTTTGAGCTGCTATTTACTTCAAAGGAAAGATCAATCCACAATCCCACAATTGACAGCGTACTTGGCAAGCTCTGCAGTAGCGTGAATGTCGAGTTTATGCTTAATGTTTTGTCGATGGGTTTCGACAGTTCGGTAGCTAATATTCAGCGCCTTAGCGACTTATTTACTGCTCTCCCCTTTCGCCACTAATTTCAGCACGGCTTCTTCACGTCGACTCAGTGGATTCTTCACAGATGATGTCAGACTAATTGGTTGAGTGAATAAATTTTGAGTCACTTTTTCACAGAAATACGTCGATCCTTGATTGACCGTTTTGATGGCTTGGACCATTTTTTCAGCAGAAATCTCCTTCAACATATAGCCGACCGCACCCGACTGCATCACCTTCATAATATATTCACGGTTGTTATGCATGGTTAGCATCAACACCTTAGCTTGCGGGTTCTCTTCTTTGATTAGATGGGTGGCATCAATACCATTCATGATAGGCATGCTAATGTCCATCAACACCACATCCGGGCGTAAGGTCTTAACCATCTCAACCGCTTCTAAGCCATTGCTCGCGGTACCAATCACGCTAATATCAAGCACCAAGCTCTACTAGGATTTCACCCGCAAAACCAGGGATTCGCATTTTCAGACCTTGTAGATCTTCAACACTGTTAATCTCTTTTTGAAACCATCCGCCCATCTGGATATCCGTATTACCACCTGGGAACGACATCAAGTTATGTGGAGAGTAAACCTGCTCCATTAACTCCATACCGCCACCGTGGTAGAACCATGCGTATTGCTCTGCTGGCGTCATACCAAAAGGCATAGATGTGAAGTAAAGAGTGTTTGGAACTTTACCTTTCCAGTAGTAAGAACCTGAGTGACCGATGTCGTATTGACCTGACTTAACCATGTCAAAAACGCCTAGAGGGGCTTTGTGTTTATTCGCTGAATCGACCCTGATTTGCAGTCGACCATTCGACATTTTCTCAGCCATCGCCGCCATGTTCTTCGTAGCATCACCGAAAACTGGAAAATTTGGTCCCCATGTTTAAGCAAGTTTTAAACGGTAAACCTTATCCGCAGCTGTTGCACCAGTAGCGACCAAAGCTAAACAAGCCGCAGCAGTCACCGCTACGTTTTTAAAAACTCGTGTGAGTGAGTTAGAAATGAGACTCATGTTCACGTCCTTTGTTGGGTTAACACTCTTTCTTTGAGCATTTTTTATGATTCAACACAAGAGTGCACCGCGATGAGGCAACAAGATATCAGGGAGAGCACGCACGGATACTCCGCACAAAGATACGTATTAGACCAAAGAACTAAGTAGAACTACGTAGGAGGTAAATGACTGTCGCTAGTTTTAAAGGACTTAGACTATTCACACGAAGAATGTGTATTGATCAATACCTAAGTAGTTACAATGAAGCCGTATTAACAATTGTTTGCTATTTCGTGATGAAGCTGTATTCATCGCTTGATGAATCGGGAGAGATTATCGATGTTTTAATCAGGGTTCGCCCTAATTTGGTGCTCACTGATGAAAGGCAGAGCCAGACGGTAGACTAAATAAGCGAACAACAAATTTGGAAGGAGTATAAGAGCGAGCCTTGTATTGCAGATACAAAAAAGCCTCGATAATCGAGGCTTAAAAACTTAACGAAGCGAAAATCATCCCGTGAGATTAGATAGCTTTGTAGATAACCTTGTTACCTGCTAGCTGCTCTTTCGCTACTAGGTTTTCTTCAAGAAGTTTTTTCAATGCGCCTGTTGCCCATGAAGCTGCTTTCGCGTCTTCTTGACCAGCTGCTAGGCCGATACCTTTAGGGTTAATGCCTTCAGCATTGCTAACAACGATGTCTAGAACTTGTTGTTGCTTAGGAGTCAGTGCTACTGCAACTTTTTTAGTTGCTGCTACTGTTTTCTCTACCGCTGGTTTTGCTGCTACAGTTTTTTCTGCTACAACTTTCTCTGCGACAGGCTTCGCTTTTTTCGGCGTTGCCACTGCTTTAACTACAGCCGCTTTAGTGCGTTTCTGCAGTTTAGCCTGCACCTTACGCTTATGAGCAAGTCTCATTGAATATTTCTCCAGTTCACTGCTCTTTTCGCAGTGGTGAAAATTTGAAGCGCGATTTATACCAAAAAACAGGAGCTATTTGTAGAGTGAAGCGCCGAAAGTCGACGAAAAATACCGATATTGTCTACTAGCGTCTATTATTTAAACATCAACTTATCAATTCAGGGTCATATACACTGGTTATCCATCCAGACAAAATATGAAAACTTGGTGTTACCTATGGACACTCGTCATCTCACTAATTTCTCTTTGCCTTCGTTCACACGAGCATACCGTATTCTAGCTGTTATTTTGGGCTTTATTTGCTTCATCATTGCGCTCTATAGCGATAATCCAAAGTTAGTGATCGTAGGCGCTTTTTGCATTATTACGCTGCTTGGAACAGGCTATTATTTACTGCTACGCAGCCGAGTGATGTTCACACTCACTCCGACACATTTTCAGCAGCACTTTTATAAAGGTGGATGGGTTTTAAAATGGAGTAATATCCAAAAAATCGGCTTGTGTACTTATGAACAAGACGGCTGGCATCAGCCTCTTCCTTGGATCGGGATTAAGGTCAAAGATTACTCACCCTACTTGGATTCCATCTGCCCTAAAATCACCTGCGAATTACTGCTCAGCCAACGCGCACTTTTGTACTTGGGAGCTAAACAAGCGGGTAAGGAATCCAACTTTGAAGATATGGTTCTCGACTCTTCGCATTTCCATGCTCGCTGCACTGAAGCTGGCTGTGTAGAGCTAAGTCAATTTAAAGAATCAGAAAACACTGAAGAGAGCCACTTTGGTTACAGCCAAAAACAAGCTGCGTCTGAACCCTCTAAAACATCAAGTGACGAGAAAGCCATCATCAAAGATTACTCTGGACTACAGGCGATGCTCGCTAACAGAATGAAATACCAAAGACGTTTTCACGGCTACGATATTTTTATATCAACCAATGACCTAAATATTAGCGGGGAAGAGTTTGTAGGCTTGGCTCGGCGCTACCTAGCCGCTGCCGAGCGTGTTTCTGATTAACATCCAATAGGCTTAGAGAGTCAATCCGCACGCTAATCCACGATGAACCATAAAAAAGCTTAGCTTTCACAAGAAAAGCTAAGCTTCATTTTCAATCGTTCTGTATTGAATCAGAGATTTAGTAAAGCGGCATCTCATCGGCTACAAATGGGTTTGATGCGCGCTCACGACCGAATGTTGATTCAGGGCCATGACCCGGCACGAAAGTTACATCGCTGCCTAGTGGCCAAAGCTTGGTCTTGATTGATTTGATAAGCGTGTTGAAATCGCCTTGTGGGAAGTCGGTACGACCAATGGCACCGTTAAACAACACATCACCAACAAACGCTAAACGAGCTTGCTCGCTAAACAGTACCACGTGACCTGGTGTGTGGCCCGGAGTGTGAATTACATCGATAACTTGGTTACCAAACGTTACTTTGTCATCCTCTTCTAACCAAGTATTTGGTTCAAACGCTTTACACAGAGGGAAACCGAACATTTGGCTTTGATTCTCTAAACCTTGTAGCCAAAAGTTATCTGCCTTATGTGGGCCAACAATCTCAACGTTCAACATCTCAGAAAGTGGCACCGTACCACCTACATGATCTAAGTGACCATGAGTCAGCACCAAGTTCACTACCTTAACGCCCAGCTCTTCGATGATTGCAGCTAGCTGTTGAATGTCACCACCTGGATCAACAACGATGCCTTCCATGGTTTCATCACACCACACAATCGAACAGTTTTGAGCGAAAGAGGTAACAGGCACAACTTGATACTTAAGAGACATATACAAACCTTAGAGGGCAAACTGAAATTTGGGCAAACTATGACATTGGATGTTTACTTTGACAAGCCCCTACCGCTTTGCTCACCTACAGAGTCTTGCTCTACCAAGTTCGCACAGGGCCAGTATCAATGTGAATGAAATTGCTCCGAGCATAGTAACCAACACCGCCCGCTTGTAGACTTCTTGCTACATCTCTCAACTCTTTCAAATCAACACCATCGATACGGAAATCGATCGCCTTACCAAGCATGTGGTAGCTCTTTTTAGCAACACCGCTCGACTTAGAGCGTAACGCTTCGTTGGTTGCTGGAGAGCGGTAACCAGAGATGATCTGAACTTCTTTTTGTATACCTAAGATATTTTGAATCTGAGTAATTTGGTCAAAAAGGTTCTTATCCATTGGGTGGATCTCATTGCGGCGGAAGTCGCGACATAGTTTGCTTAGGCGCGCCATCTCATCACCAACATAGTTAGTGCCATCGAAATAGCAGCTCTCTAACCTTTCACCAGTGTGGAGGTTGTTCATGCTAATCGTTCTTGGTTGATCAGGGTATGAAGCAAAGGCAATAGAAGGAGTAAGTGAGGCAACAACAGCAGTACCACCAGCGTAAGTCAGGAACTGACGGCGTGAAAATAAACTTTGAGACATACAGCAAGAAAACCCAATTAGACCGAACAAAAAACGCACGATACATAATGGGAATTGCTGCGTCAACGCACAAAAAAACTGCAAAACGTTAGTATTTGTAACCTTTGCACGGTTAGTTGTTGATACTCATTATAAATTTACTTATAGAAGGCGAATTGTCATTTTTTGGTCAAGATCACCATTCTATGCATATCTGTCATTAGCCACCCTGTTTATCGTATTGATAAATGTCGCCACGGTACTGTATGCCCTCTTCTTCAAACAACACGGTTTGGTAAATAATGTGTACCGGAATTCGTTTATTGAGTCGAACCTTTGTATTGGGAGCAAGTTCATCATTCTGATTGGGTACTTTCTTTACCTTAGTCGCAAATAACAACTCCGCGAGTTCCTCGGCATGCTCAACACGAATGCAACCTGAGCTATAGGCGCGGAAGTCATCGTTAAACAAGCTTTTACTTGGGGTGTCATGGAGATAGATGGCTCGCTTATTTGGTGTATTGAACTTATACAAACCCAATGCGTTGCTAGAGCCTGCTTGCTGGCGCATTCGATAAGGGAAAGAGTTGAAGTTGATCGTCTGCCAATCTATCTCGGTAGTATCGACGGTTTCCATCGAACGCCAACCATCGATCAATTGAAAATTGTGTGTTTCAAGATAGCTCTCGTCGGCTTTTACTTTAGGCAAGATATCTTTAACCATAATTTTCCATGGCACGTTCCAAGTCGGGTTTAAGATCACCGAATCAAGTTTTATCTCTAAGAGTGGCGTTTTTCTCGATTTTCTCCCGACCACGACTTTAGACTCAAAAACCTCTTCTCCGTTTTCCCAGTACTTCATATCAAAACTAGGTACATTCACCACTATCAGTGAGTCTCTATTTCTTGGCCATAAGCGGGCACGCTCGGCGTTCAATGCTAGGGAAGTAAGTCGATCATCAAAGCCCATGTTGATCCACTTGATCGTGTCTGGTCCGATAATCCCATCCGCGGTAATCCCATGCATACGCTGAAAAGCTTTGGTCGCGATTTCTAAGTCTTGATCAAACCGAGGGGAGTCGACAGCAATCATTGAAGTATCTACGCCAACCAATGCAATGCGCTCAACCAATGTCGCTTTGTCTGAAAGCTTATCTCCCAAGCGTTTTAGGCCTTTCTGGCGGTAGCGTTCAATACCAAGCTCTGATGCCGTGTTTAAAACAGAATAGGTTGCTTTGAATTGGTCAAAATCGCCAACCGGTGGCGCGTAAGACAACACCATCTCCATTAAGTAATCATTGGCGACACTGCTTTTAAGCCTCATAACAATATGAGGTGAAGGCGCGGGCAATTTCGAGTGCAGCTGCCCAGAGAAATACCATTCCTCACCTTTGATTGGCGCATTCTCAACGTAACTTAGATAATAGATGAAGGTGTCGGTAAGCAGTATGTCTAGCTCTTGCCACTGCTGGCGAGATTGGTATTGGTGAATCTGTTTAAGCTGTCGATCGAAAAGTGGGGCCACCTTTGCCTGTTCAATCAGCGATAACTGGAATTCAAACGCTTTAACAAGCTCGGGAGAGTCCCACAAGAATGGAAATGATGTATCTTGATAAATACTCAGGGTGAGTTCGGGATAGATAAGCATCAAAGAGAGTTCTGAATCAGCCGGAATAAACCGACGATCCTCAGAACCCGTATAGCTCCATGTGCTCATAGAAACTAGCAGCAATAATCCACAGAAGTATTTAGCTAACATGCTCACTCCACCTTTATCCATCACATAAGTATGGCAAAGAAATTGAAGCCAGCATGTTATTTTTAGATGACGTTATGAATCAGATAGAACTCCAGTGGTTGTCCCACTGAATGGAGGATTGCTGTGTTGATTTCTCATAAGGTTTGCATTGGCTAACCACACTCCCCGCCCCAGAACTTAATCTAAATTCGCCATCAAGAAGTACTGCACCGGAAGCATCAGACAATGCCGATAGCTCAACTAACTCTTTAGTTTGCTTAGACCAAATGCCGTAGCAATTACCTCTTGGTGAGGTAGCGATAATCCAATCATCGGAGGCTGCGATACTTGCAATGTAATGATTAAATCGCGCCCATTGCTCTGGCTCTGCATTCAAGGATTCGAACTCACCGCCTTTCGTATGCATTGCTAAAAGTGAAGGATATTCATCAGGTTCACCACGATATTGCTGGCCACAAAGTACTGTCTCTGTCCCATCATGCGCTAAGTGTCGAATGCTTAACTTCTTATCCAGCAATTCAACCTGATCAAGAAGCTCACCTCGCGATGAAACATAGCTCAAACTAGGCTGCATGGAATCCAAGTTTTTCGGTGTTCGGCCATCAGTGTGTACACCGCCAACTCCGATAGCAAGATTACCATCGGGCATGATAATCACCTCGTGAGGGCCAATACCAAAACCAGTGAACTCTTCGACCTTGCGGTATCCTTGCGCAACATCATAGACGCCAATTACGCCCTGGCTTGTGTCCGTTTTCCCTTCAGTCGCATACAGTAGAGTACCGTCTAACGAGTAAACGCCGTGACCATAGAAGTGACGGTTATTACCCTTCACTACCATTTTTATCTGCTCACCACTTTTGTAGTCAAACGCCATAAAGTAGTCACCAGGGCGACGGGCAAACACCACAGCATGTGATGACGTTGGGCAAATGGCAACACCATGTCCACGCTCGGGGATCGGTAGCTGAGTCAGTGGCATGCCATATTCATCAGCGACAACCGCGGAATACTGGTCTCGACCATTAAGCGCGCAACCAATCAACTGAGGTTTGTTCGATGCGTTTTCACCTGAACGGCTTGCACATCCGAACGGCAGCACTGGGACAGCAGCACACCCAAATGCTGCTTTCAGTAAGTTTCTTCGTGTAGTATCAGTCACCATCGGTAGCATTAAATCCTATTACCACGCCCAGCTCTATCGCTACTTCTTCATGAATCAGGTACTTCAAACGTTCTAGCTTGTTGTACTGGGTAAGAACTTCTCGGTAACCTTCTTTGCTCTGCAGTAAACTGAACAAGCTCAACCCCGTTGGCCAAGTCTCTAATGTCAGTGTGAACTGATCAGCAACACGATCAGCCAAGTCATTTAGCCCTTTCTCTCTCAACAAGCCATCAAGGCCGTTACCGTCAGCTAGATACAATTTCTCCAGAGCTGCAACGTTCGCTTTTAGTTGAGTCATAGAAGTTTGCGCTCGCCAAGATTCTGAAAAGTATGGGCGCGGGTGACCAATTTTTGCCATCGGACGGCTTAACTTCTTCATGCTGTAATCAAGTTGATTCGTCAAAAGAGCAATGTATTCAGACTCCCAGCGCATTTCATCCAAAGCAAGCCATGGGTTTACTTGCCAAGCTTCAGCAATTGAAGCTGATTTCATTGCTAAGTTTTGCGCGATAGCTTGTGAAGACAGACAACCCGACGCCTTATCTTTAAGCAGTGGCGATTGCTGGTCATATAGCGCCCACTCCAAAGCACCCAAACCTTGAACAGTCACACTTTGCTGTGCGATTTCGTCTTGCGTCCAAGCTTTATTCTGTTGCGTCAGCTGACGCATTTTAAGGCCCGTCGTGTTCTTTTTATCTGGCCAAAATTGAACATTCCAGCTCTCTTCTAGCGCCGCTGTTGGGCCACGCTCTTGTCCTTGCAGTGCCATCCAACTATTCATGGTAAGCTGCCACTGATTTTTAACAGTATCTAACTCAACGTTATTTGTTTCACAGTAACCCTGCATCAAAGCTTCTAATTCGCTCGATTGCTTAGCGAATAGTACTGCTGAGTCAAACTCCTGTTGATACACACTACGACTGATATGACTTGTCGTGTCAGCTTGATAAGACACGCCGTTAACCTCAGACGAAGCCACTTGCTCCCCTGATGATTGACAGCCTGCCATGGCTAAAACCGACAAAGGCATTAACAATAATTTTTGAGCCATGCTGTTACCTTACTTCCTAATTTTTCTTTTAATTATATGAGTTCATCAAATATGAAAACGACCGCTGCGCTCGTATTTCTACAAGCTCAGCGGCAGTCAGTCATTTATTCGCTACTTGCTTCGCTCATCAAGCCTCTGGCCCAAATGAGTTCAAGTTAGCTTATAGTGAATCTAAGAACGCCAGCAATGCTTCACGTTCGCTACGACTGAGTGACAACACTTCCTGTTTCGCCATCTCAGCTTCACCACCGTGCCAAAGTACCGCTTCCATCACGTTTCTTGCACGACCATCATGCAGCAAGAAGGTGTGGCCATTCACTTCTTTTGTATAACCTAAACCCCACAATGGTGTAGTTCGCCACTCACGCCCATTCGCTAGATACTCTGGACGATTATCCGCTAGGCCTTCGCCCATATCATGCAGCAGCATATCGGTATAAGGGCTGATTAACTGGTCAGATAGTGCAGGCAAACCTTCGCGCTTGGCTGTACGAATTTCAGCTTGGTGGCAGCTTTGGCAACCAATCTCATGGAACAATTGTTTGCCTTGAATGACTGCCTGATCATCAACATTACGACGGATTGGAACCGCCAAATGTTGAGAATAGAACTCTACGAAGTCTAGAATATTGTCACTCACTTCTGGCTCACCACCATTTGGGAAATCATCACAAGTTGATTGAGCTGCGGTGCAGTTTTCGTTCGGGAATAAGCTGCTTGTTAAGCCCAAATCACCGTTAAACGCTGCCGCATTTTGCTGCATGAGATTTGGCTGACCAGCTTTCCAACCGAAACGTCCTAGTGCCATTTCGTTTGTGCGAACGTCAAGAACGTAATTGGCTTTACCCGATACGCCTTGGTTATCCGCTGCTTGTTGCTTCGCGAAACCAAGAATCGTCTCTTGTGGAATACTCTCTAGCAGGCCCAAACCAATCATCGGTGGCGCAACACGAGCTGAGAATTCTGTTTTAGGGTGCATTTCACCGAAAGCAAGTTCAGTGATCTTTAAAGAAGGTTTACGCAGAGTAACAATCGAGCCATCTTTGAAAGTAACAGGCACATCTGCGTAACTGATGTTCACCTTGCCCTCTGGTTTTACCCCTTGAAGTGCAAAGTCTTGTAACTGACCGCCGTATGTTGGCTCTGGAATGCCACCATCACGAATAAAGGCTTGTCGTTGCTCAGGTGTTTCTGCTGGGATACTAAGACGAACCAGCATAGACACTGCGTTCTCATCGCCTTTTTCTGGCGCGTGGCCTCGCCCATCTTTGATGTGACAGTTTTGGCAACCATTGGTGTTAAATAACGGACCTAGACCATCACGAGCGTCAGTTGATGATGGAGCGGGTACCCAAGGGTTTCTAAAGAAGCTGTTACCAACGCTGAAATCTAAGCGTTTGCTCATTGGCAAGTTAGCAGCAGGAAGAGAAAAAGCATTCGCCCCGTCTTTCTTTACGGTTGTTTTACCACCGGAGTAGGTTTCATGAGCGTGTAATGGAGCTACGAAAAACAGTGCGGTTAAGAGTGAGACTGATAGATACGACTTCATACATTGCCTTGCTGAATTTTTGATTTTAGTTTTTATAAAGAAGTAATTTTTTTTCTTAGCAAACAATTAAGGGCTCAATTAGAGCCCTTACATTTGTTCCTGGCTCGGGTTATTAGAACTCGTGGTCAGCTGTGTCTGGGTTTAGGCTATCGATGCCAATCACACCAGCAGCACGCTCTATTGCAGCTGTTTGAGATACTAGAGCAACAATTGTTTTGTTTACTAATGCATTACCTGCAGCGTTGTCAGCAGCAATTAGCTGGTCAAAGTGCTGGTTGTTTTTCTCAGCCGATTTTACTAGCTGGCCTACTTGTGCACGTGCTAGGTCAAACTGCTTTTGAATTTCTTTCGCTGCTTGCTCATCTTTTTGCTCAACTAGGTCAAATAGGCTTGGACCTGAAAGTAGAGTACCGTCCTCACGCTTGTATAGACCCGTGTAAACGTTGTAGATGCCTTGCTCATTGTAGTAGTGAGAGTTGTGCGTGTTATCAGAGAAGCAATCGTGCTCATCTTCAGTAGAGTTAGCTTCTAGAGCTACCTTCATACGCTCACCAGCAAGTTCACCTAGAGAAAGTGACCCCATGCCGAATAGCATTTTACGTAGACCATTTTCGCTAGACTCAGAAAGAAGCTCTTGTCGGTAGTTACCTTTCTCGCCTTTAGCCCACTGCTTTTCCATCCACTCTAGATCTTGAACTAGTAGCTCAGCAGATGCTTTTAGGTATGCGCCACGACGATCACAGTTACCGTTTGTACATTCAGAACCAACAACGAAGTCAGTGTAAGCACGCTGACCAGCACCTGCGTTTGTGCCGTTTAGGTCTTGGCCCCAAAGTAGGAATTCAATCGCGTGGTAACCAGATGCAACGTTCGCTTCAGAGCCACCGATCTCGTTAAGCTCAGAAATTAGTTCAGGCGTAATGTTCGTCGCGTCCACTGTCGTTTGACCGATTTGGAACGTTTTGTTTGCAACGATGTTAGCGCTTGCGCCCTCGTTACCTAGTTCGTATTGATAATCAGAAGAAACGTAATCAATCAGACCTTCATCTAGTGGCCAAGCGTTCAGTTGACCTTCCCAATCATCAACAACCACGTTGCCGAAGCGGAATACTTCTGACTGTTGGTATGGTACGCGAGATTCAAGCCAAGCCAGTTTTACTTTTTCGAAGTTGCCAGCAGAAGGAGAAGCTAAAAAGGTATCGATAGAAGAGTTCAACGCTTTTGCTGTGATTACTGAATCAGCAAATACCGCGTGTGCAATATCTGCGTAATGTTCTACCACTTGATCTTGAGTTACTGCAGCGAAAGAAGAAGCAGAGGCAAAAATGAGTGACGAAGTTACGGCTTTTGTCACTAAAGATTTGATAGTCATGAAGCATCCTTGTTGAGCTTTAAATTATTATTTGTAGTAATAGTGCAAACCATTATCATTTACACTACGGATTCAAATAATACAAACTTACAATTTTATTGCAAGATAAATACAAAAAAACCTCACATATGTGAGGTCTTTGAACATTTTTGTGTTAGGCGCAACAAGCAGCGGATTAGATATCCAAGTTATGCTTGCCGTGTGAAACTTTAGCTTTTAGGTAGCTTTCATTACCAGATTTGATATGAGCAGAAGTATTCACTACTTCTTCAATCTCGATACCATAGGACTTAAGCTCATTAACCTTCTTAGGGTTGTTCGTCAACAAACGAATCTTCGGGATACCTAGCGCTCGCAGCATCTCAGCCGCTTCAGTGAAATCACGCAAATCATCACCAAAGCCTAGATGGTTATTTGCTTCGTAGGTGTTCATACCTTCACTTTGAAGACGGTATGCATCGATCTTATTATATAAACCAATACCACGGCCTTCTTGGCGTAGATAAAGAATCACACCGCCAGCTTCGCCCATGATTCTAATGGTTTCATCTAACTGCTCACCGCAATCACAGCGAGAAGAGTGGAAAACATCACCAGTAAGGCACTCAGAGTGCATACGAACAAGAGGGACATCTTGTGTTTTATCTGCTGATTTAAATATTACAGCAACATGCTCTTTATCTGTTTTCAATCCATGAAAAGAGAGTAATTCAGCATCAATACTGCTTGTTACCCCTACTTTGAAATCTATTCTGGCACGCACTTCCGCCATAGTTATACTCACTTGAAAATTCGATGTATTTAACAACACTACATTATATGTCTGGGCAATATTTTGTAGCTAACTATCTAATGATAGACACTATGAGGCTGTTAACCATTTTTTTCAAGGTCGATGGTGACAAAATTGTTATACTATAACAACTATTCTTCTAGGTAAGAAAAAACCCCACATTGGAATGACCAACATGGGGTTATAAATGAATCAGTTGCAGCGAATCGTGCTCGTTTTACCGAACGATTAACTTACTTGAGTCTGTTGCCAAATAACAAGTTGGACCCAAGCTTTTTCTAGCTCAGCTAACTCTTCTTGTGTCAGAGTCGAGATGCTCGATTTCGCACTGTATCTTTCTGCCCATTTATCTGACTGGACATGAGTATGGAACTCTTTTTTTAAATTTGTGATAACGTTATCCACAGATACATCCTTATATAACAGTGCGTTGCCTTTATAATCCTCTAATTTTACAAAATACAGTTCAATTGGTAAACAGTAATACACAATTTTTATGAGCGCTTTCTAACACTTTTTACTGATAAATATACAAATAGCAGAAATAATAGGCTCGGTTACAGCCAAAGTAATAAGTTTGAAACGCTCATCGCTGGTTTATCCTGCATAAACTCGACGATTCTCGCTATCATATTTTGCGTAATTTCATGATGACTCTTCCCTGCTTTCACCTATTCAATACACTCTAGGCCTAAGTCTTTTGCAATCGGAGAGTTCGATTCAATCAGGTTCTGTTTTGTCATGGGGACATCGTAGTGTCTTTGCTAAAGAAGTGTCGCGCGATGATTGATCGCGGTTAAGCAATTTAGTTTTAAACAAGTCACATCCAAATTCTAGGTAATAAAAAAACCGAGCACAATGGCTCGGTTTTTTGTCTCAACTTCTCTTTGTAGAAGTGAAAGTTTACTCAGTGTCTTGCTCGCTATCAGAAGCGTCTGATGCTTGCTCTTCACTGGATTCAGAAACAACTGGTGCTTCAGCGTTTGCTACTTCAGCTTCGCCTTCAACTACCTCTGCTTCTTCTACTTCATCAATACGTTGTAGACCTACAACATTCTCGTCATCAGCTGTACGAATCAGTGTGACACCTTGAGTGTTACGACCAACTTGGCTTACTTCCGCAACGCGAGTACGTACTAACGTACCTGCGTCGGTGATCATCATCATTTCATCGCCTTCTTCAACTTGAACCGCACCAACAACTGGGCCGTTACGTTCAGAGACTTTGATAGATACTACACCTTGCGTTGCACGGCCTTTCGTTGGGTATTCTGCTAGCTCAGTACGCTTGCCGTAGCCGTTTTGAGTTACAGTTAGGATATCGCCTTCATTAGAAGGAACAATCAGTGATACCACTTGATCGTCTTCTGGTAGCTTCATACCACGAACACCAGAGGCAGTACGCCCCATTGCACGTACTTTGTCCTCGTTAAAGCGAACAACTTTGCCCGATTTAGAGAACAACATTATGTCGCTGTCACCGTTAGTGATGTCAACGCCAATCAATGAATCGTCTTCACGTAGGTTAACTGCGATTAGGCCGTTAGCACGTACGTTTGCAAATTGATCCAGAGATGTCTTTTTAACAGTACCGTCGCCGGTTGCCATGAAGATGAACTTGTCGTTAGAGAACTCAGATACAGGCAGAATAGCCGTAATGCGCTCACCTTCTTCTAGAGGAAGAATGTTAACGATAGGCTTACCACGAGCAGTACGACTTGCTAATGGTAGTTGGTAAACTTTCAGACGGTATGTCTTACCACGCGTAGAGAAACATAGGATGTTGTCGTGAGTATTAGCCACAAGCAGACGCTCAATGTAATCCTCATCTTTCATCTTAGTTGCACTCTTACCTTTACCACCACGGCGTTGAGCTTCGTAGTCGCTTAGGATTTGGTACTTAACGTAACCTGCGTTAGAAAGCGTTACTACAACATCTTCTTGAGCGATTAGCTCTTCCATGTCGATATCATGAACCGCTGCTGTGATTTCTGTACGACGCTCGTCGCCATAGATTTCACGCACCGCTTCAAGTTCTTCACGGATCACTTCCATCAAACGCTCAGTGCTTGCAAGAATGTGCATTAGCTCAGCGATTTCTTCTAGAAGTGCTTTGTATTCGTCTAGAATTTTCTCGTGCTCAAGGCCTGTTAGGCGGTGAAGACGAAGTTCTAGAATTGCTTGTGCTTGTGTTTCCGTTAGGAAGTATTGGCCATCGCGGATGCCGTATTGGTCTTCTAACCAATCAGGACGAGCTGCATCAGTACCTGCACGCTCAAGCATTGAAGCCACGTTACCAAGATCCCAACCACGAGACACTAAGCCAATCTTAGCTTCTGCCGGTGTTGGAGCGTTCTTAATAAGTTCGATAACTTCATCGATGTTAGCAAGTGCTAGAGACAATGCTTCAAGGATGTGTGCACGGTCACGCGCTTTTTTCAGTTCGAAGATAGTACGACGTGTAACAACTTCGCGACGGTGGTCAACAAAGCACTTAAGCATGTCTTTTAGGTTAAACAACTGTGGTTGGCCATTGTTTAGAGCAACCATGTTGATACCGAAAGTCGTTTGCAGCTGAGTTTGTGCATATAGGTTGTTAAGAACAACTTCACCCACAGCGTCGCGCTTACATTCAATAACAATACGCATACCATCTTTATCAGATTCGTCACGTAGAGCACTGATGCCTTCTACTTTCTTATCTTTAACCAGTTCAGCAATTTTCTCGATCAGACGAGCTTTGTTTACTTGGTAAGGGATCTCAGTAACGATAATGGTCTCTTTACCATTCTTGTCAGCTTCGATGTCCGCTTTTGAACGCATGTAAACTTTACCGCGGCCAGTCTTGTATGCATCTACGATGCCTTTACGACCACTAATAAGTGCTGCTGTCGGGAAGTCAGGACCAGGGATGTAGTCCATTAGCTCATCAATCGTGATCTCTTCATTATTGATAAGTGCTAAACAGCCATCAACAACTTCACCTAGGTTATGAGGTGGGATGTTGGTAGCCATACCTACTGCGATACCAGAAGCACCGTTTACCAATAGGTTAGGAATTTTTGTCGGAAGAACTGCTGGGATTTGTTCAGTACCATCGTAGTTCGGTACGTAATCCACAGTTTCCTTATCAAGGTCAGCCAAAAGCTCGTGAGCAATTTTCGCCATACGAACTTCGGTATAACGCATTGCAGCCGCGGAGTCGCCATCGATAGAACCAAAGTTACCTTGGCCATCAACTAGCATGTAACGTAGTGAGAACGGTTGAGCCATACGAACAATTGTGTCGTATACAGCACTATCACCATGCGGATGGTATTTACCGATTACATCACCTACTACACGAGCAGACTTTTTATATGGTTTGTTCCAATCATTACCTAGTACATTCATCGCGAACAAAACGCGGCGGTGTACTGGTTTTAGGCCATCACGCACATCTGGAAGGGCACGACCAACGATGACGGACATCGCATAGTCTAGGTATGAACCTCTAAGCTCATCTTCAATATTTACGGGCGTGATCTCTTTCGCTAGATCGCTCATAGAGCCATTTTCCCTCTATAGTCAGATCGTATATTTGAATACGTATAAGACCGAAAAATATAACACAAATTTACCTACGGAGGCATCACTTTCCCTATCCTTTTATCATCTTGTGACCCTTGTAGCCAATCAATTGATGAGAAATTGCACCTCAGCATCATATCTCGCTGAAACATGGTCACTTTACATCCAATAAATTCGCAAAATTGTAGATCTTCTGGTCAGCACGAAAAGGCAAGTTATAATGCCTGCAATTTCATGGATGCATTATTTAACTTGGAAATGCCGATTATGACTAAATCACAGAACGTAGACCCAGCAGAAATTAAGAAATTCGAAGATATGGCGTCGCGCTGGTGGGATCTCGAAGGCGAGTTTAAGCCTCTACATCAAATTAACCCACTTCGCCTAAATTACGTGCTAGAAAAAACCGAAGGCTTGTTTGGTAAGAAAGTCCTCGATGTAGGCTGCGGCGGCGGTATTTTAGCGGAGAGCATGGCTGTTGAAGGTGCGGTAGTCACTGGCTTAGATATGGGCAAAGAACCACTAGAAGTAGCACGTCTTCACGCCCTAGAAACCGGCACCAAGCTAGATTACATTCAAAGCACGATTGAAGACCATGCAGAGCAAAACCCACAAACTTACGATGTGGTGACGTGTATGGAAATGCTGGAGCACGTCCCAGACCCACAATCTGTGATTACTGCTTGTTCGAAATTAGTAAAACCAGCTGGACACGTGTTCTTCTCTACGTTGAACCGTAATTTCAAATCTTACTTGTTCGCGATTGTTGGCGCAGAGAAACTGCTTAGAATTGTTCCAGAAGGCACTCACGAGCATGACAAGTTCATTCGCCCTGCTGAACTTATCAAGATGATAGACAACACTCCACTCCAGGAATTAGGCATCACTGGCCTGCACTATAATCCGTTAACAGACAGTTACCGTTTAGGGCAAAACGTTGATGTTAACTACATAGTTCACACTAAAAATTTCGCCTAACAAATATCAATAAATCAACTGCAAAATTTTTTAATAAAAAAGACTAATGAAAAGAGTTGCAATTAACATAACTTTGCGACTTTTTTCAGTCTAAACTTCGTGCACCAGCTTCCATTTTGACCACCTAGATTTAAATTTAATCGCCGAAAATCCGTCGCTCATTTTGCCCAAAGATCAAGGGATTTTTTTTTATCGGCGTGCAAAAATAAAGCATCCTTAAAAGGCGAGTTTTATACAATCAAGTGACATCTAACCTCATCAGTTAGTGGTCACTTACAGTTTTTTTTCAATCCACCACTTATCCACAAGCAACCCGATTTCTTTACCTTGAAAAATATCAGTTGTAGCACTATCTTGTAACCCAACAAACAAATGACCCCTATATGTTGTGTTTGAACTACAATATATGGGTAGACCAAGATCACAAAGCCGAAACGTAATTTACAAAAATTACACAGAAATAGACAAAAACACGGCCTTGTTTAGTTTTGTTAGGGAAATTAAGCAGAATGAACCAACAACTTACTGTTACTAAGCGTAACGGGCGCAAAGAAACGATCGATTTAGAAAAAATCCATCGCGTGATCACATGGGCAGCTGAAGGCTTGCACAATGTTTCTGTATCACAAGTAGAATTGAAAGCTCACATTCAGTTTTACGATGGCATTACCACTACTGATATCCATGAGACAATCATCAAGTCAGCAGCGGATCTAATCTCTGAAGAGACTCCAGATTACCAATATCTTGCAGCGCGTCTTGCAGTATTCCACCTACGTAAAAAAGCGTACGGCAAATACGAGCCACCTGCTCTTTACGACCACGTTGCAAATCTTGTTGATATGGGTAAATACGATAGCCACCTAATGGAAGACTACACGAAGGCTGAGTTCGATGAACTTGACTCGTACATCGACCATAAACGTGACTTAGATTTTTCTTACGCAGCGGTTAAACAGCTTGAAGGTAAATACTTCGTGCAAAACCGTGTAACGAAAGATATCTACGAGAGTGCTCAGTTCCTTTACATTCTAGTTGCTGCGTGTCTATTCGCTAAATACCCGAAATCGACTCGTCTTGACTATATCAAACGTTTTTACGACGCATCGTCTACGTTTAAGATTTCTCTACCTACGCCGATCATGTCTGGTGTACGTACGCCTACTCGTCAATTCAGTTCTTGTGTACTGATCGAGTGTGGTGACAGCCTTGACTCTATCAACGCAACTGCAAGTTCAATTGTTCGTTACGTGTCTCAACGTGCTGGTATCGGTATCAACGCAGGTCGTATCCGTGCACTTGGTTCTGAGATTCGCGGTGGTGAAGCGTTCCACACAGGCTGTATCCCTTTCTACAAATATTTCCAAACAGCAGTAAAATGTTGCTCTCAAGGCGGTGTTCGTGGTGGTGCGGCAACGGTATTCTACCCACTATGGCACGGTGAAGTTCAGTCTCTACTAGTACTGAAGAACAACCGTGGTGTTGAAGAGAACCGTGTTCGTCACATGGATTACGGCGTACAGCTGAACAAGCTTATGTACTCTCGTCTAGTTCAAGGTGGCAACATCAGCCTGTTCTCACCATCTGATGTACCTGGCCTATACGACGCATTCTTCGAAAACCAAGAGCGTTTTGAAGAGCTGTACGTTAAGTACGAAAACGATCCGTCAATCAAGCGTGAAACAGTAAAAGCAGTAGAGCTATTCTCTCTATTAATGCAAGAGCGTGCTTCTACTGGTCGTATCTACATTCAGAACGTTGACCACTGTAATACACACAGCCCGTTTGATTCTGAAGTTGCCCCTGTTCGTCAATCGAACCTATGTCTAGAAATCGCGCTGCCAACTAAGCCACTTTCTAACGTAGAAGATGACGAAGGTGAAATTGCCCTATGTACGCTTTCAGCATTTAACCTTGGCGCAATCAACGAACTGGATGACCTAGCAGAGCTTTCTGAACTGGTTGTTCGTGCTCTAGACGCACTTCTTGATTACCAAGATTACCCGCTTCCAGCAGCATACAAGTCGACAATGAACCGTCGTACTCTAGGTGTAGGTGTTATCAACTACGCTTACTACCTAGCGAAGAATGGTGTTAAGTACTCTGACGGCAGTGCAAATGGCCTGACGCACCGTACTTTTGAAGCGATTCAATACCACCTACTAAAAGCGTCTGTTGAACTAGCGAAAGAGCAAGGCCGTTGTCCATCTTTCCACGAGACTAACTACGCGAAAGGTCTACTGCCAATCGACACTTACAAGAAAGATGTCGATTTAGTATGTGATGAGCCTCTTCACTACGATTGGGATGCGCTACGTGAAGAGATCATGGAGCACGGTCTGCGTAACTCTACGCTAACTGCGCTTATGCCTTCTGAGACTTCGTCTCAAATCTCGAACGCAACTAACGGTATCGAGCCACCACGTGGTTACGTATCAGTGAAAGCATCGAAAGACGGCATCCTGAAGCAAGTGGTTCCAGATTTCCTAAATCTTAAAGAGAACTACGAGCTACTTTGGAACATTGGTTCTAACGACGGTTACCTACACCTCGTGGGTATCATGCAAAAATTCGTTGACCAAGCTATCTCTGCAAACACTAACTATGATCCAAGTGTTTACGATAGCGGTAAAGTACCAATGAAGAAGCTGCTTCAAGACCTACTGACTGCTTACAAATTTGGCGTTAAGACGCTTTACTACCATAACACTCGTGATGGTGCTAAAGACGACCAAGGCGACGCAGTAACAGTGCCGGAAGAAGATTGTGAAGGCGGCGGTTGTAAGATCTAAACCGCAGTAAAATATTAAGACCCCAGAGAAGTTATCTTCTCTGGGTTTAAAGCATTAACAGGGTTCGTTTTATAACGAGTCTTTAAAGGATTTGAGGCATTTATGGCTTACAGTACTTTTTCTCAGAATAAAAATGATCAACTAAAAGAACCAATGTTCTTGGGTCAGTCGGTTAACGTTGCACGTTACGACCAACAAAAATTCGAAATCTTCGAGAAGCTTATCGAGAAGCAACTTTCTTTCTTCTGGCGTCCAGAAGAAGTCGACGTGTCTAGCGACCGTATCGACTACAACAAGCTTCCTGAGCATGAAAAGCACATCTTCATCTCTAACTTGAAATACCAAACACTGCTTGATTCTATCCAAGGCCGTAGCCCGAACGTTGCCCTACTTCCACTAGTATCACTACCGGAAGTTGAAACTTGGATTGAGACTTGGTCTTTCTCTGAAACGATTCACTCTCGTTCATACACGCACATCATCCGTAACATTGTGAATGATCCAGGCCTAGTATTCGACGACATCGTTGAAAACGAAGAGATCCTTAAGCGTGCTAAAGACATCGCGTTCTACTACGACGACCTTATCCAGCTAACTGCGGATTACCACCGCTACGGTGAAGGCAACCACAACATCAACGGCGAAGACGTTAAAATTTCACTTCATGACCTGAAGAAGAAGCTTTACCTATGTCTAATGTCGGTAAACGCACTAGAAGCAATTCGTTTCTACGTAAGCTTTGCATGTTCATTTGCATTCGCTGAGCGTGAGCTAATGGAAGGTAACGCGAAAATCATCAAGCTAATCGCTCGTGATGAAGCGCTTCACCTGACTGGTACTCAGCACATGATCAACTTGCTACGTAACGGTCAAGACGACTTCACATTCATGCAAATCGCAGAAGAGTGTAAGCAAGAGTGTTTCGACCTATTCAAGCAAGCGGCTGAACAAGAAAAAGAGTGGGCAGAATACCTATTCAAAGATGGTTCTATGATTGGTCTAAACAAAGACATTCTTTGCCAATACGTTGAATACATCACTAACATCCGTATGCAAGCGGTTGGTCTAGGCACTGCTTACCCTGAAGCAACATCGAACCCTATTCCATGGATCAACGCTTGGTTGTCTTCTGATAACGTACAAGTTGCTCCACAAGAAGCTGAAATCAGTTCTTACCTAGTTGGTCAGATCGACAACGAAGTGAAAGCCGACGACTTTGAAGGATTTGAGCTGTAATGCCAACAATCAAAATCAACAAGCTAACTTCAATTGAATCTAACCCGTCAAATACGCTATTGGAAACAATGGAACAGGCAGGATTAGAGCCAGAATATAACTGCCGTGATGGCCACTGTGGTGCTTGTCGCTGTACATTGGATTCTGGTGAGGTTGAGTACGTTGGTTTTGCAATGGCTTACACACAAGACAACGAGATTTTACCTTGTATCTGCAAAGCGAAATCCGATCTGTCATTGAGTAACGTGATCCATCGAAACAAGCAAAAACGTGCTTAATTGGTTCGACTTGTTTCGAATCGCGTGAATTACACGGCAACTCGAAAACTTCAAGAGATCCAGCGAAAAGGGTCCGCCTCCTCTAGGAATGCGGACCCTTTTTTATTTTAATGCATGGTGATTTGAATACCATGTTTTCAATACTCACTCTACTGCTTAGAATAAGACTTCCTGTCGACAGCGACAACACTCAAACCTTTCTTAATGAGTGAGGCTCAACGTCATTTAAACGATGTAACAAGCGCTTCTACACTCTCCACAGCCATTACACTTATCTAAAGTGGAGCTAGGCAGCTCACCAGCTTCAATCTTTATAGCGCCTGCTTAACAAGCAGTCTGACAGGCGTGACAATCTATTTGCATGTAGTTATTGCAGCTATCAGCAAAGGCCCAACACCTCTGTAGATGTTGGGCCTTTTTCTTTGCTCTGTCTTAACCTTAGTTTAAGATAACTTGGTTAGTGACAAAAGCGGCTTACTTGATGATCGCTGAAGGGATAAACATATCCTTCACGCGTTTTACTGACGAATAATCACCAAACATAGGTTTATTGTCTAGGTGCCTTCTTAGCATGTCCGCAGCGACCGTTTTGATGATGGTGCGTGCATCTTCGCGCTTGTATTGGCGGTAAAACTCCAGCACTTGTCCCCACTCACCCGCTTCGCTCGACAAAGCAACACTAAAGGTATTGCCCTCTAACTTACCCGTGACTAAGGCCAACTCAGTGCTGCACTTTTCTCTTGTCGCGCTAGCCAGAGCAAACGTTGCGGCTAGTGGGTCGTTCTTTTCAAGCTCACTCTCTTTTGGCTCCGCCATTACCCAAGAGTGACCGAAGCAATCTTCAACTTGTTCATTCGATTGTAGCCAAGCTGAAAGTGCACCTTTGGTTGATACTTCCGATACCGACAAGGTTTTCTTTCTTTCCGCCATAATATGACCGATATGGTCGATCATAGGCTCATCAACACTGACAACATTGCTCTCTAACAGCTTGTACACCATTTGTAGTAGCTTAACGCGAGTTTCTAAATCCGACTTTGGACCAAACAACTTCACTTCAATAAACGGCAGATAAGAGCGGTAACCCAGTTCGTAACCTTCAGGCAGTTTCAATTGGTCCAAAACATCAGAAATACCAGACTCGGATAAACCAAAGGTAAACAAACGGCTGCATTCAGATGCGACAACTTGAGGATAAGTGCGAGCCAGGTCAGGGATAATTTCAAAGCTCACCATGCGCTTAAACTCACTCGGTACGCCCGGCGTGAAATAGAAAGTCGCATCGTTAATCTTCAGCTTAAAGCCACAAGCAGTGCCAACAGGGTTATCGACAATTTCTGAGCCTGCTGGTAACAAAGCCTGCTTTAGGTTGCTGTCTGGCATCGGCATACCTCGTCCAGAAAACATCTCTTCCATACGTTTTAGCCATTCAGGAAACATGACTAATTTCTGCTCTGAAGCCGCCGCTGCAGCCGCTGCGCTCATATCATCGGTAGTCGGGCCCAATCCACCATTCACAATAACCACATCGTAGTTAAAGCTCAGCATCAACAATTCTTCGACTAAGGCATTCATTTGGTCACCAACAGTGGAGCGTTTAGCCAAAGCAAAACCGTGCTGGTAAAACTCAGCTGACATCCAAGCCGCGTTCGTGTCTACAATGTCACCGTGAAGAACTTCTTCACCTGTGCTTAACATTGCGATTTTCGTCATGTTTCTATCCCTTGTAGTCATAAAAAGACGCTGCATTATCTACAAACTGGTCTATGTTAAAGTTTGAGCTATTTTGCTTTTTAACAAATATTAATAATGTTAAATCTAAGGTTTTCTTAGGAAAGCGATAAATTATTAGTTCACTAAATCAGGCATTTAATAGATAATTGTGACCCTGATCAATTCGAAACTTTCACATGGAGCCCCTTGTGGCCAAATCACCGTTACTAGCAAAGGTTACTGCTGCATTTTCAATGCTAATGTCAGTTAACTCGGTTGCAAGCCAATACGACTTCGACCAGCCAATCAACCTTTCTTATTCGGATGAATGTGCTCAAGGTTACTGTGTAAATGATAGCTTGTACACCTACAAGCCTAGTACTAATTACGCACTGAGCGAATCTAGCGAAGAGTATGATTTCTCAATCCAACAACCAAAGCACCTTTTGGTCAGTGAAGAGAAAAATTGGGATTACCTAATGAGTCAAACCTACACCATTCTTGGCTTAAGTGTGGCGACCGTTGGTTTAATGACCTTTTTACCAGAAAGTATCACTAAATGGGACGACGACCAACGTGACTTAAGTAAGCTAGGTCAAAAGTGGAAAGATAACGTATCTGAAGGCCCAGTCTGGGACCGTGACGAACACTTCCTCAACTATGTGATGCACCCGTATTTTGGTGGTGTTTACTACACAGCTGCACGTCACGCCGGTTACAACGAGTTTGAATCTTTCATGTATTCTTGGACGATGTCGACCTTCTTCTGGGAATACGGTGTAGAAGCATTTGCAGAAGTGCCTTCGTGGCAAGATCTTTTCATCACACCTTTCTTCGGTGCGGTTGTGGGTGAAATAATGCTAGAAACTGAGCAAGACATCATTGCTTCAGGTGGTGAAGTGATGGGTTCTCAAACCATGGGTGACATTTCTCTATTCTTCCTAAACCCTGTTGGTCATATCCACTACTGGGTTAGCGATGCATGGGGTGGTGACGCAGAAGTTAACCTGAACACTAACCCTTGGTGGGATAACCCAAATGCCTCGAAATTCGCTTACGATGCTGGCGCGCCATACGACTCTCAGTTTGTTGGTATGAACTTTAAAGTAACCTTCTAATACAACGACTAGGTTACTTTCGGTAGTAACGAAAACTTTTCTAAAAAGCGGCTTTTAAGCCGCTTTTTTTTGTGCCCTACTCTTCATTCTCTTTTTTGCGATGCAGCTTAGTTTCAAAAATTGACACAGGTCAAACATTGTTCGATGTAAACTTCTAAACTGAAATTAAAGAACTTTATCGCTTAATATCATACATTTAATTAGCAATGATTAATTGAAACTTTGGAGGCTGATATGAACACTACATTTATCGTAAACTTTATCGGAAAAGCGTCACCTGCGACGATCAAGCAACTCGCTGCGGTGACTCATGAAAACGACGGCAAATGGCTCATCAGTAAAGTGAATTTTATTGAAGACCAAGTAGCAGGTGTACTAAAGGTTCAGCTTCCAGCCATCAATAAATCGATTGTTAAAGAGGCATTCAGCGCTAACCCAGACCTGATTGTCCATTTCGTTGATTCAGACCATGCACATAATGTTCAAGATACCATTCACCATCTGAGACTCGATTCTAACGATCGCGCCGGTATCGTCAATGAAGTGACACACGTACTCGATAGACAAGGTATCAATATTCTCGACATGGATTGCCAGCGCGTATTTATTGCCGGTGGTGGCGGCGTTAGCTCAAGCCTATTTACTTCTAAAATCGCGGTGAAGCTACCAATCGAAGTGCAAATCGATGACGTTATCAATGAACTAGAAACTCTCAGTGAAGATACTCGAGTGATGGTTGAGAGCTAATTGAATTAACCTCCTAACGGCACCCTATCGTTGGGAGGATACACCCCCCCTCTTTACATAAGTGACAAAAAAAAGCATAAAACCTAAAAAATACATAAGCACGACATATGAAACCAAGCATTGGTGTCATATTTTTGTTACCATAGATTATCTTTTATAATTTAGTCACTTAGGTTTACACATGGAAAGAAAAAGGTCGAGTTGGCAATTTAATGCCATCTCAGTAGTCCTTCTTGCGACACTGTTTAGCGGATGCAAAAGTGTTTAGCGGATGCAAAAGTGGTCATGAAAATAATGATGAAAATACAACCGACCCAGGTTCTACGCCATCAGTAGTTGAAATCAGCGTACCTAACTCGATTTCATTTTCAGAGCCATCATCTGGTTCTAGTACACAATCAATTACTGTTTCTCTTTCCGAAGCCTTAACTGAAGATCTGACCTTAACAATCTCGACAAGTGATGTAACAACTCGCTCTGCTGGTACCTTTAAAAACTACGATGCTATCTCCAGTCAAAACGTCAAAATTTCGGCAGGTGCAACCAGCGCTGATCTGCCGCTAAATCTCGTAAACAATAATTTGTACGAGGGTAACAAGACACTTCATTACTCTATTAGTGCTGACAACTATACAAATTACACAATTTCAAACGAGCGAACAGTAGTAACCATTGATGATAGCGATACACAGCCAACGGTTAGTTTTAGTAACGACTTAAGAACTGTTGTGGAGGGCGATAGCGTTATTCAAACAGTGGAACTAAGCCACTATACTTCTAAAGATGTTACGCTGACACTCGCTCAAACAGGCATCGCCACCGCTGAAGACTTCAGTGTTGATATCGCTGGATCAAGTATCAAGATACCCGCAGAAACACTATCAACAAGCATCAAATTTTCTGCTATTGCAGACAGTTTCAATGAAGGAGGAGAATCTGTCATCTATACCATAGCTAGTGCAGGAAACACGGCTATCGATGCTAAGAACAATTCTCTTGCGTTCTATATTCCCGGCCAAAAAAGCTTCAACGATACGGGTTATGTGACCTATTTCGATGGCACAGCATACGACAGCGTCACGCCCCCCGCCTCGCACCCTAATCAAGATGCCGATTTTGGTTTAGATGTAACAAATGGAGACGAACACTCGGATGGAGAGTATGGCTTCCGCTACACCAAGTTAGATGCTCACGGAAACCGACTAACACCTAGCGCTACTGATTGGCGCTGCGTTAGAGACGAACATACCGGATTATATATTGAAGCGAAACAAGATCCGATAGCACTGCCCAGTAAATCAGAGGTAGACACCTGGGTCAAGAACCACAAAGACGATCCTGACGCCAACCCTTACCCATGGGATAGCCAGTCAAGCTCATGGAGAAGCGCATCATACACATATACTTGGTACGACTCTGACAATACAACCAATGGCGGCTATGCCGGCGCACCCAATGAACTCTTGTATAGCGCCGGCCCGATATCTTCTCAATGTGCTTACATTAATGATGGTTCAGGAAGCAACTACTGTAATACAGCTAGCTATATTGATAGCCTAAACAGTCGCTCAATTTGCGGTATTACAGATTGGCGATTACCGTCCCCTGTTGAGGCCCGCTCATTTATTAACTTCAATGTCGGCAGCGCCTCTGCTGGCGCCATTGATTTCTTTCCTAATCTAGGAGAGCGACTCTTCACACATTCTAGTTCTGTTAAGCAAGATGGTAGTGCTAGATGTATTGACTCTCAAAATGGTGAACTTGAGCTATGTAATAAAAACATTGCAGGTTCGACAGGGGTTGTGGCTGTAAGTGGAGGTATTGAATAATGAGACTAAAACTATTCTTAGGTGTAACAGCCTCTTTGTTAAGTGCAAATACCATCGCACAAACCTGCGTACAAACTCAAACGCCCTCTCACCAAGACGGGCAATTTATTGATCGTAAAGATGGCACATTACTAGACGTAACGACTAATTTACTTTGGTCAAAATGCAACCTAGGTGAAACCTACAATCAATCCAATGACACATGTGATGGTACCGCGATTAAATATCAGAATTGGCAGGATGCGCTCATCGCAACCAAAAATTCGGATCTGACCACTATTGCTGGCCAAGCTGGTTTTCGGTTACCTAACATTAAAGAGTTAAGTTCAATCGTTGACTATAGCTGTACTAGACCAGCAATAAACCTGACGTACTTCCCAACCACAACCAATGAACCTTACTGGACGAACACACCAGACGCACACAAAATTAATAGTGCCTATGATGGTTTAATCATTGATTTCGAAGACGCTCTGGAAACGATTACAGTTCCAAGTAACTTTCCTTCCCCTCTTATTAGATTAGTTAAACCATTTAACTAGTTTTGTTCGAAACCGGAAATGAAAAAGAGCAGCTGAATCGCTGCTCTTTTGACTTATATAAAATATGATTCACTTACTTAACCGACCATTGTGACAATGAGCGTTTAAAGTCTTGATAGCCAAACTCATTCAGCTTTTGAATGTCGCCACTACTGCGCTCACAGTAGATTGATGGCATCTTCAGGCCGTTGAACCAGTTAAGCTTCACCATGGTGTAACCTGCGCTGTCCAACAAGTGAAGTTTTTGACCGATCTGCAATGGCTCATCAAATCTCGCCTCGCAGAACTGATCACCCGCCAGACATGAACATGAACCAATCACATAATCATGACTGCCGTTTTCAGACGCTTCTAATACCGATGCAGGCTCATTGTAGATAAGCGTATCAAGGCGGTGTGCTTCGGTTGCTGAATCTACAATCGCGGTTTTCTTCACGTTCTCAACGATATCAACCACGGTCACAACCAAATCCGTTGTTTTGGTAATGATAGCTTCTCCCGGCTCGAGGTACATTTGCACGCCGTGCTTTTCAGAGAAGGCTTTTAGCGCAAGGCCAAGCTTCTCAATATCATAGCCCGGCCAAGTGAAGAATATGCCACCGCCCATGCTCACCCAATCTAACTTATCTAGGTGCTCACCAAACTGCTCAGAGATTGAATCAAGCAAACCGATAAAGGCATCAACGTCTTTATTCTCACAGTTCATGTGGAACATAACACCGTCAATATCTTCAAAAACCTCTGGCTTGATATGATCCGCTTGAACACCTAAACGAGAAAACTGACGCGCTGGGTTTGCTAGATCTTGCCCTGCGTAGCTCACACCAGGGTTAAGACGTAAGCCCAATGACGCCTTGCCTTCAACGATATGTCGGTAAGCGGCCAGTTGGCTTTGTGAGTTGAAGATCATCTTATCGCAGATGTCAGCCACTTCTCTCACGTCTTCTTCGCTGTAACCCACACTGTATGCGTGCGTCTCACCACCAAACGTTTCGTGGCCAAGCTTTACTTCGTATGGGCCAGAGCTTGTCGTGCCATCCAAATAAGGCTTGATGATGTCAAACACCCCCCATGTAGAGAAGCACTTAAGTGCTAATACTAACTTCACACCTGAAATCTCTTTCAGCTGCTTAGCTTTCTCTAGATTCGCGATCAACTTATCTTCGTTAATCATGAAGTAAGGCGTTTTTAGTTCGTTGTTTTGCATGTTAATACCTTCGGCCTTCGAGTTCACGAAGGCACATGATAATCGAACAAAGCCGATGCTAATGCACCGGCATATCATTATGCGTTGTTGTCATTCCGAGCCAATTCGCAGAACTTTGCCCTTGTAGCTAGGACATCGCGCGGAGTTTACGAATGTAAATGAGCACGGTGGACAACGCAACGAGGGCAAAGAGCCAGAATTACTTCAAAGTATGGATTAGAGGTAGACCTTGCCCCGGCTCTAGCTCTTGAACATGCCAATCTAGACCAATTTCTGGCATGGTTGCTAGGAACGGGTCAGGGTTCAGCTGTTCCATGTTGAATACACCTTTATCAGCCCATTCGCCACGGAAGAACTGAAGTGCAGCGGTAATTGCAGGAACACCTGTAGTGTAAGAGATCGCTTGGTGTTCTACATCTGCATAAGCCACTTCGTGGTCGGCATTATTGTAAATAAATACACTGCGCTCTTTACCATCTTTCTTACCTTGAACCCAGGTACCGATACAGGTTAAACCTGTGTAACCTGGAGCAAGAGATGTTGGGTCTGGTAGCAGTGCTTTTAGCACGTGCAGAGGCTGAACTACTGTGCCGTCGTGCAGTGTTAGCGGCTCTGGGCTAAGAAGGCCGATGTCACGCATACAGTTGAAGTAGTTTAGGTACTTATCACCAAATCCCATCCAGAACTCGATTCGCTTAGCTGGGATGAACTCTTTCATTGAACGCACTTCATCGTGCGCCATTGAGTACACTTTGTGAGTGCCACAGTTAGGGAAATCAAACTCAAGCATACGAGAGTGACAAGGTACTTGCTTCCACTCTTCATTTTCCCAGTAGAAAGAGTCACCTTGGATCTCAAGCATGTTGGTTTCTGGGTCAAAGTTTGTCGCAAACTTCTTACCGTGGTCACCTGCGTTTACATCCATTACGTCGATCGTGTCGATCTCATCGAATAAGTGCTTAACCGCGTGCGCTGCAAATACTGAAACCACACCAGGATCGAAACCCGCACCAAGAATGCCTGTGATGCCCGCTTCAGCGAACTTCTCACGGTAACCCCACTGCCAATCGTAAGCTTGTGGCACTTGTTGGCCTTCAGAACATAGATCAACCGCTACCGATGTATCTAGGTAAGAGACTTTTGCTTGGTAACACGCTTCCATGATCGCCATGTTTACCCAAGGAGGACCAGCGTTGATGACTAGATCTGGTTTCACTTCATTAATCAAAGCAACAAGAGCATCAACATCGTCAGCATCTACTGCGCGAGCTTCTAGTTTCTTAGTTGAATCTTTAAGGTTGTTCTTACCTTTGATTGATTCGATGATTTTTTCACACTTAGCAATGGTACGAGAAGCGATTGTGATATCACCCAGAACTTCGTTATTTTGTGCTGCTTTATGTGCAACAACCCAACCAACGCCGCCTGCACCAATTTGTAGAATTGCCATAGTATTAATTATCCTTGTTGTTCTGCTAGCTCTGTCGCTAGAGTTTGAATTTTGTTAATAAGAGATTGGAAATCTGAAGTCTTTAAGCACGGATTCAAGATGGTGAATTTAAGTGCGCTTTTACCATCCACGACCGTTTCACCAAGTACTGCAACGCCACGGGTTAGCGCTTCTAGTCTTAGCGTTTGATTCAGTTTGTCTAAATCAAGCTCACCGTCTGCTGACGGCTTAGATCGGAACAGCACTGTTGATAGTGATGGCGCTGCAAGCAGCTCCAAGTCAGCTTGGTTTTGAATCAGGTCTGCCACTTCTAGCGTTTGCTCAAGAAGATGATCGTACATATCACCTAATTGCTTTGGCCCTACGCTCTGCATTGTCATGAATACTTTCAATGCATCAAAACGCTTAGTTGTCGCGATAGACTTGTCGACTAAATTCGGCAATTCATCGTGTTCACGGTTTAGATAGTCTGCGTGATGCAGAAGATACTTAAAGTTCGCTTTGTCTTTCAGCAACACCGCGCCGCAGCTGATTGTTTGGTAGAAAAGCTTGTGGAAATCGACGCTCACTGAATCTGCTTTTTCAATACCTTGTAAGCGAGCCTTGTGGCTACTTAAGATAAGTGCGCCACCGTAAGCACTGTCGACATGGAACCAAAGGCCTTGTTGGATAGCGATGTCTGCAATTGCATCAAGGTCATCGATCGCACCATGATCAGTTGTACCTGCCGTGCCAACTACCGCAAAAGGAATCAGCCCTTGCGCTTTTAGCGCTTTCACTTCTGCATCTAATAAATCTGGTTTGATGGTGCCGTTTGCGTTTGTCTCAACACAGCACACCGCACTCTCGCCTAAGCCAAGTAGTGACGCAGATTTTTGAACCGTGAAGTGAGATTTGTTTGAGCACAAGATGCGAAGCTTTCTTGCATACTCCGGCAGACCTAACTTTTGAATTGAGTGACCATTGTGCTTATCAGCAACCCAGTCTCTCGCGAGCAATAAGCCCATTAGGTTACTTTGCGTGCCGCCACTGGTGAAAACACCGTCCGCTTGCTCGCCAAGTTGGTACTTATCGCACATCCAATCGACCACGCGCTGTTCAACATACGTTGCAGCCGATGCTTGGTCCCATGAGTCCATAGATTGATTCAGAGCGGCGATAATCGATTCCGCCGCTACCGATGCTATGAGAGGAGGCGTATGAAGGTGTGCGATACAGTCAGGGTGTTGCACAAAGATAGAGTTAGACGCGACTAGGTCAGCGGTACTGTCCACAACATCAACCAAAGTGTGCTGGTGGTTATCGAGATCAACAGCATTGATAGACGCTTCTAGCACTTTTGGGCCAAGTCCTGAATAAGGGGTTTCAACCTGCTCAAAAACCGTTTTCATCGCCAGAGTGGTTTGGTTCATCACATTGGCAAACTCGTCACTACCACGAGGGCCAGTGTGAATGAAATGCTTATTCCATTCTTGGTTTGGCTGTTCACCAGAAGCTTGGTCTTCTTGAACACCGCCACCAGCCGCAACGATGGCTTCTTCCATTACACGTAGAGCAAAATCAATCTGTTCGAAAGAGATAATCATCGGTGGCAGGAAGCGAATCACTGAGCCATCACGACCGCCTTTCTCAACAATTAAACCGCGCTCTAGCGCTGCACGTTGAATCGCTAGTGTCAGTTCACCGTCTGATTTCGGCTCACCAAATTTATTAAGTTCGCCGTTTGGTTGCTTGATCTCAGCGCCAAGCATCAGGCCTTTACCACGAACTTCAGCAATACAGTTCACGCGAGATTGAATTTTTTCTAACCCTTGACGTAGATATTGGCCGGCAATCTTTGCATGCTCAACCAAGCCGTCACGCTCGATGATTTCCAACGCTTTCGCACCAGACACCATTGCTAGTTGATTACCACGGAAAGTACCCGTGTGCTCGCCCGCTTTCCAAGTGTCGATACTCTTATTAAACACAAGCAGTGACATCGGGAGCCCACCACCGATCGCTTTAGACAGACACAAGATATCAGGGGTAACGCCTGATTCTTCAAACGCGAATCGATGACCTGTTTTACCGACACCACACTGAATTTCATCAAAAATCAGTAAGATACCGTGCTCGTCACAGATACGGCGCAAGCCTTGTAGCCAAGACGCAGGAGCTGGAATCACACCGCCCTCACCTTGTACGGGCTCAACGATCATAGCAGCTGGCTTCATGATGCCAGACTCATCATCGTTCAACATGCGTTCGATGTAACGAATGCTTGCTTTAGCCCCGACTTCTCCGCCAATACCAAACGGGCAACGTAGGTTGTATGGGAAAGGCATAAAGTGCACATCAGACATCAAACCGCTGCGACGTTCTTTTGTACCTAGGTTACCCATCATGCCCATGGTTCCATTGGTCATGCCATGGTAAGCACCACGGAAAGCAAACATGGTATTGCGACCTGTGGTTTGCTTGGCTAGCTTGATCGCCGCTTCAACAGCATCTGCGCCGGATGGACCACAGAATTGAATCACTGAGTTGTTTGAAAACTCTTGAGGAAGAAAGGCTTTCACTCGCTTGATAAACGTCTCTTTTGCTTGAGTCGTGATATCAAGAGTTTGGTATGGTAAGCCAGAATCGAGTTGGTCTTTGAGTGCTTGGTTAATCTCTGGGTGGTTATAACCCAAAGAAAGTGTACCCGCACCGGCTAAGCAATCTAAAAATAGTTGTCCACGAGTATCTTCAACCAAGGCACCGCATGCTCGCTTGATAGCAATTGGTAGGCGTCTTGGGTATGAGCGAACATCCGATTCGTGCTGCTCTTGCTCAAGCAAAATAGCATCTGGTGTTAGGTCATAAGTTCCCTCTAAGATAGGAACCATAGTTGAAAATGAATTTGCGATAGTGTTGATATCGACTTCAAAGGCGGTAGTCATAAAAATTCCCTTGAATATGTTCATGCTCACTTCCAGCAAACGCAAATACACACCAGCCCTCTCGATTAACCAGAGTTCTTAATGAAATACGCATATTGTCTAGAAATGAGATATGGCTGTACGCCCGCATAAGTCAAACGACGAATACGAGATTAAGCTGCCTTAAGACAGTGAAAAATTGTTAGCGCGAGCTCAAGGTTCAGTAATGCTACTGTTTTGAAGAATTGGACATTTTTGCAGGATCGGGCAGCTATGAGGAGCTGGTCCCTTTGGAAATGCAGAGCTGATTAGCAGTGTTGTAGTTAGTATATTCAATGTTGGGTTTCCCATTAGCATGGCGAACTGCGCCATAAGTATCCCGTCTATCAGCTAAAGGACTAGCCGATACCTACCCTACGTAATGTCCCAATCAGCAAGAATGGTCATTACGCGTATCCCCCAGAAAGCAATCGCGGCTCTTTTAGAACATCGGCCGTTCCGAGATTGCGCGGGAAAGTAACATAAAGCGAAACGAACTATCAATAGTTTTTAACAATTGGTTAATTAATACGCGCAGCGAGTGAGAGTTTGCTCTAGATATCACCAACATAGAGCATAAGAGCGAGATCCCCGGTTCGTTCGCCCCTCACGCCCGAGGATGACGGCAAGGGTGTACAAACGCTGTTAGAAAGTTTTTAGGCTATAAGCCTCTTTCGGTAGATGGTGACAAACTAAATACCCAAAAGGTATATTACGAAGGCTTTGAAGCCGCAACCGCCTACGTCATTCCCTAGCGCGAGGAACGCGTTCATAGGGAATCTCGCTTTTAAAAGCTCAGTGATAGAAATGAAGTTTGAGTACGGGTTCGAATAAGAAGAATGCTGATATGGAAACGCTGAGGATAGAAACTAAAAAGTCGAACATTTCAATTTGGAGCGGCGCGGCAGGCTAGGTACACGGGGTCAACTCGTGACCTCATGTCTCAAATTACTTTAGTATGTTTCAAACGCAAAAAAGGCTCGTCATTTCTGACGAGCCTTTTTCAAATTGGAGCGACACACGAGGTTCGAACTCGTGACCTCAACCT
>JAYYSE010000057.1:0-4948 GCA_036126475.1 Pseudomonadota bacterium
GCCTAGGTAAACGTTACGGATACCAACGGTGCCATCGAATGGTGCGCGAATTTCACGACGTTCGATCGACGCTTTTAAGCTCTCAATATCAGCTGAAAGAGAGAAATAGTTTGCTTCTGCTTCATCATAAGCTTCTTTAGAAATAGACCCTTTTTCAAACAGGCCTTGGTAACGCTTGTACTTAGCTTTTGCGGCAGGTAAACGAGCTTCAGAACTTTTCAAATTCGCTTTCTCAACATCTGAATCTAAACGAACAAGTTGCTGACCGTTTTTAACTTCGGTGCCTGATTCGAAAGAAATTTGGTCGATGACACCGCTGTTTTCATTCGCAAGAGTGACACCTTGGTTTGGTTCGATGAAGCCGATAGCTTCAATCACAGGGACCCAGTCGATCGGCTGAACTTCAGTAACGGTGACAGGAAACTCTGGTTCAGGGCGGTTTGCTAAGTATTCCGCTATTTTTTGTTGCTTGAACATGTTAAACCCAATAACGCTGCCAAAGAGTAATACAGCGATGAGTAACATGAAGAAGGTCCACTTTTTCATTATGGTCAAATCTCCGATCTAGTGTGTAATTATTGCGTCCCAACTGGCTTCTATTGCTGCTTCTAATGCAGCCTCATCCATTTGGTAAAATCCTAAAGAATGCTTTCGCGCTAGAGAAACACTAGCCGCTAAGCTCAGCCCGCTTAATACTTCGTTATGTAGCGGTTTAAACAACCCTTGCTCTTTCCCGTCATTAAATAGCTGCTCAACTTGGTCAAACATTTTGCGTTCAAGTTCCCTGAAGTTTATGTTATTTGTGATGGGTAGAGCCTCATACTGGACCCGATTTTTAATCGCAGCCAAGTTCGTTCCTGCTAAGTTCCATATGTTAAGCCACATGGTTCTATAGCGTTGCTTGATTGGGTCTGAATCATTAACGCCCTCTTGAACAGCATCAGCTACTCGTTGAGTGACGAGAACACACACATCAGCAATCAAGTGATCTTTGTCGTCGAAGTAGCGATATATCGTCCCCGCAGCAACTCCAGCTTCCTTTGCAAGCTTTTGCATTGATAGGCCTTGAAAACCGACTTCAGCAATCAGTTTTTCTGCAGCAGAAAGTATTTGCTGGCGTTTGTCCCTATGTGTATGAATTGTCATATACTTATCACTCTAGCGAATGAACGTTCATTCATTATAGCCTAATAACTAGACTTATGTGTAACCCCCTTTTGTAGGGATGATGTAAATTCTTCAATAAGAGAACGTAGCATTCGTGATGTTGCAGCATTACTATAGGCACGCAACTAATTTGACCTTGTAAAAACAGATAGAGAACCAAATGAAACTGAACCCAAGACAAGATGAAGCCGTGAAGTATGTTTCAGGCCCCTGTTTAGTATTAGCAGGCGCTGGATCAGGCAAGACACGTGTTATCACCAATAAAATTGCTTATTTGGTTCAGGTGTGTGGCTACAAGGCGCGCAACATCGCGGCGGTAACCTTTACTAATAAAGCAGCGCGTGAGATGAAAGAGCGTGTAGGGCAAACCTTAGGTAAAGGTGAAGCGAAAGGACTTATCGTTTCGACGTTCCACACTATGGGTTTGACCATTATTCGTCGTGAGTACAAGGCACTGGGCTTAAAAGCGGGCTTCTCTCTGTTTGACGACCAAGATCAGTTAGCGCTGTTAAAAGAGCTAACTGAAAGACAAATTGATGGCGATAAGGATTTATTGCGTGCATTGATGAGTGCGATTTCGAACTGGAAGAATGACATGCTGACGCCAGATCAGGCCAAAGCGCGTGCTCAAGGTGAGCAAGAGCAGTTGTTTGCGTTCTGTTTCGAGATGTATCAAAAGCAGATGAAGGCCTACAACGCCCTCGACTTTGATGATTTGATTGCACTACCAGTATTATTACTCAAAACCAATCAAGAAGTGCGTGAACGTTGGCAGTCGCGTATTCGCTACCTACTTGTGGACGAATACCAAGATACCAACACAAGCCAGTACGAATTGGTTCGCCTACTGGTTGGAGAGCGTGGTCGCTTGACGGTAGTAGGTGACGATGACCAATCTATTTACTCATGGCGTGGTGCTAAACCGCAGAACTTAGTGTTGCTGGGTGAAGATTATCCGAACCTTCGCTTAATTAAGCTGGAGCAAAACTACCGATCAACCAGCCGAATCTTGCGTGCAGCGAACATCTTGATCGCCAATAACCCACACGTATATGAGAAGTCTCTATTCTCTGAGATCCCAGATGGCGAAAAGCTTAAGGTATTGAATGCTAAGAACGAGGAGCATGAGGCTGAGCGTATTACCGGTGAGATCATCGCACACAAGTTTTTGAACCGTACTGAGTATAAAGATTACGCGGTGCTTTATCGTGGTAACCACCAATCGCGCTTAATTGAAAAAGCGTTGATGCAGAACCGTGTGCCTTACAAGATCTCTGGCGGTACCTCGTTCTTCGCTAGAGCGGAAATTAAAGACATCATGGCTTACTTGCGTGTGTTGGTGAACCCTGATGATGACAACGCCTTCCTACGTATTGTAAACACGCCGCGCCGTGAGATCGGCCCGGTTACGCTAGAGAAGTTAGGTAGCTACGCCAACATGCGAGGCAAGAGCTTGTTTGAGGCCAGCTTTGAGATGGGCTTAGAGCAAACCCTAACTGGCAGAGGCTTGGAGAACCTGCGTCGATTCACGGATTGGATTGTTCGTATCTCGGATAACGCCGAGCGTGGCAATACTGTGGATGCGGTTCGTGCTTTAGTTCGTGATATTAACTACGAAGACTGGTTATACGAAACCTCAGCAAGCCCGAAAGCGGCGGAGATGCGTATGAAGAACGTGTCTGATCTCTACAGTTGGATTGTGGCTGACTTAGAAGGCGACAATTACGATAAAGAAGAGAAGTCGTTACGTGAGGTTGTGCAGCGCTTAACCCTGCGCGATATGATGGAACGAGGTGAAGATGATGACGATGCTGACCAAGTACAGTTAATGACACTACACGCATCGAAAGGCTTGGAGTTCCCATATGTGTATTTGATGGGAACAGAAGAGGGCATCTTGCCGCACCAAACCAGTGTTGATGAAGGTAACGTTGAGGAAGAGCGTCGCCTGATGTATGTGGGCATTACTCGAGCGCAGAAAGAGCTGACTTTTACTAAGTGTCGTGAACGTCGCCAGTTTGGTGAGTTAATTAAACCAACACAAAGTCGTTTTCTTGATGAATTGCCACATGATGATGTGGAATGGGAAAGTGTGAAGAAGCCACAGTCTGCTGAAGAGCGAATGGAGAAAGGGCAGGCGCACATTGCCAATATTCGAGCAATGTTCAATAAGAAGTGATGTTCTGTTTTACATAGCACTATATAGAAGACAGTAAAAAGGTGACCTGATGGTCACCTTTTTGAATTTGGCATTTTTTACTATAGCTCGGCAAATTACAGACCAGCAATCATGTGCTCGATAGCATCTTTGATTTCGTCGTCTGAACAGTCCATACATGAACCTTTTGCTGGCATCGCGTTGAAGCCATTGATAGCGTGGTCAGCTAGAACATCGCGACCTTGAGCAATACGAGGACCCCAATCACCCGCATCGCCTTTTTTGGGTGCGCCACTTACGCCAGATGCGTGACAAGCGATACAAAAGGTACCATAAACTGTTGCGCCATCACGAGGGCCTGTTGGTTCAGCGGCTACTGGCTCACTGCCGACTAGGTATACTTGACCAACAGGTTTGATGCGCTCAGCAATTGCATCTTGCTCTGCTTCACTTAGGCCTGAAGCGATTGCACCAGTTGAGAAGGTTAAAACTGCGATGACAACGCTTAAAATTCGACGAGACATATCCATTAAACTCACTTTACATTCCCAAGGTAAGTACATGCTTACCAAATTATAGTGTTGGAGGGGTGTTTTGGCTTTAACCAGTAAAGAGCAACTGTTAAACCAATGTAAATAATGGGTGATTATATCCCGATAAGTTGTTGCAATAAACAACAACTTATAAGCTGTGGTGGGTTGTAGTACTCAAATAAGGGGTTTATCACATATTAACTGTCGAAAAAGAGACCAAACAGAAAAAAAAGTTAAAAAAGTACTAGACGGCATTGGGTGATATACGTATTATTCCACTCCGCCGACAGGGCATGCGCCTGTAGCTCAGCTGGATAGAGCGTTGGCCTCCGGAGCCAAAGGCCGAAGGTTCGAATCCTTTCAGGCGCGCCATCCGGTCACTTACTTTGTAAGCGAGAAATTGGCAGAAAAAGAAATTATGGTGGCTATAGCTCAGTTGGTAGAGCCCTGGATTGTGATTCCGGTGGTCGCGAGTTCGAATCTCGTTAGCCACCCCATTCTTTCTTTACAAATTTTCGGTAGCTTCGGCTTCCAGTGTTGATTCATTATCCCAAGAATCGATACAAAACTAGTCGGTGAATAGCGCAGCTTGGTAGCGCATCTGGTTTGGGACCAGAGGGTCGGGGGTTCGAATCCCTCTTCACCGACCACTATTTCAATAATCGCTTGTTCAGCGGTTATACAAAAAAATTAGTGGTGGCTATAGCTCAGTTGGTAGAGCCCTGGATTGTGATTCCGGTGGTCGCGAGTTCGAATCTCGTTAGCCACCCCATTAATTTTGTCGGTGAATAGCGCAGCTTGGTAGCGCATCTGGTTTGGGACCAGAGGGTCGGGGGTTCGAATCCCTCTTCACCGACCACTATAAGAAAGCCTCGTCAGAAATGACGGGGCTTTTTTTCGTTTAGGATTTAGAGCATTTTTGACTTGGAGGCTGTTGGCTTGAGAGCTAATACCAATCGTAGTAAGTAACTGTTCACCCTAGCTTGTTAAAAACCTCGATAACTTCGTTATAATTTTTGATTGTAGAATAACTACTTATCGAAAAATTCTGCCTTGTTCTCAAGCTTTTTTCCTACGCTATTTTTGATCA
>JAYYSE010000058.1:0-45965 GCA_036126475.1 Pseudomonadota bacterium
CGTGGCACGTCTTTCAGGTCTTCCTTTAAGCTAGCCAGCGCCGCTTGCACCGCCGATAAATCGACGTTGCCCGCTTCGCTAACAAAGTCATCCAGCGTGTCTAAATCGTCCTGGTTCAATAGCTCACTAATATCGACATAATAGTTGCCTGACGAGGAACCATCGCGCTTCGCTTCAAGTAACTGACTCAACGACAGCTCATTCTGACCAAACTGCACCATGATTTTATCAATTGCATCATGAACTTGCTTCTCTTGCTCAAGACGCTCCATCTCAATGGTGATATTGCCTTCGATAGTCTGACGTGCTTTCTGTGCTCGCTCGACGCCCAGCGTCGCCGCTTTAATGCTTTGTTGCTGTTGAGCGATTAGGCTGCCTTTTCTTTGCGCTGCTGTCTGGCTCGCGCACAGGTTATCGCCTTGTCCTACCGTACAACCCAGAAGTTTAAACAGCTGATTATTCAGCGCTTGCTGCTCGTTAGCAAAGGTCTGTCTGAACTGGTCGCGTTGGTAGCGGTAGTTCTTATCTGCGTTTTTCGCATCTTGCAGCGCTTTCTCTGCCGACGGTACTACGTCATACGCGCTGCTTTTGAGTAACGTTTTAATCGCATCAAACGAGTCATACACGGTGTTGCCTTTGTCTTTGAACCCTTGCAGGAACAAAACAAAATCATCCGGAAGCCCTAGGTAGTTACCCTCGCCTTTTAACCACTGAATCACTGAGCCCAGTTTCATCGTAAGGCTGTTGAGTTTCGCCTGCTCTGTAACCAGCATGGCGTTCACTTGCGCTTTGCTGCCCAATAGCTGCTCAAGCTGCGTGGCTTTCGACGTCACACTGTTAAGCAGAATTTGCGCTTCTGCCGCTAGCGCTTGCATGGTATCGGTATTCGCGTACACCGCTTTGAGCTTGCTCAGGTGCACTTGTTGCTCAAGCAGAGTGTTCATCATTTGATACACCAGCAGGGCGTCTTTGTACCCGACTACCAAGGCTTCGCCTTCAAAAATAGGAGAATGTTGACCTTGACCATTAAGGTATCGCGCACTCTGTAAATCACGATGCGGTAACTGTGTCGCATACGCTTGTGGGTAGTTATCGATAAGCGACCAGTACTCATTCAAGCTGCGCTGTAAAATATCTACGGCATTTTGACGGCTTCGCTCAAGGCTAGCGACCGAGACGTTTGCATCGTTAACCCAATCGATTCGAGCCTGGTCAATCGAACGGTTCGCTAAAATAAATTCGGCAGCCGCACGGTCGTAGTAAACATCAAACAGTATCTCTTTAAGGTAAAGTAAACCCGGTTTCAATGCTGCAAAGCCTTCCACCACCTCAATGGCATTATCGGCTGTCGACTTTTCCGCATTGGCCCATAGCTTAGAAAAATCTTGGCCCAGTCTCTCAGAGCTCATCGTAGACACAATTTCACCTAACTTTGGGTCTAAGGTAAACATGTTATCAAGGTAGCGGAATGCGGCAGCGTTTTGTTGTTCAGCGTTATTAGAATAACGCGGATACAAGGTTGCCATTGTTTCTTCGACTGGTGAGTGGCGTAGCAGTGACACCACACAGCTGCTACTGCTTAAGCTACCTGAAGGACAGTGTTTAATGATAGGCTTGGTCACTGTTTTTTTACAAGTGCTGCCAGATTTTGTGTATCCACGAGGGCAAACAGTTAGCTTAGTTTTGTAAACTGTTTTTGTACGAATAACATGAGAAGTATCTAAGGAGTGGGGATGACGGCTAAAACCCCCTATGCTATAACTCCATCCGTCACTGTGTGTATATGGAATCTTCGTCCGAGAATATAGTGAAACCGCTAGCTTATTATTGATGTAAAGTGAATATGGTATATCACCCATCTCCATGTAATCGTACGCCCAAAACGTATTTGCTAAATTCGTCTCGCGCAGATCTTTTTTACATTTGGTTGAATTAATGGATGAATAACCACTTGGACAAACACGTGTCACATTTTGTGTTATTGTCTTCGTACAATGCTGCTTACTAGAACTCATACTATATCCTGCATCACACTTTAATGATGCAGGCTTTAAACAACTCATACCTTGTTTATCAAACCCAGAAGGGCAAGTGTGATAAACAAACTCCTCACCAAATGGATATGGCGCGTTATTATTGGCGGCCTGGGCCACACCCAACTGCATTATTAAGAGCGTAAAAAGCCCCACCAAACTGCGTTTAGTATATTTCATTATTTTCTTCTTTTGATTTTTGATTATATAAATAGACTGTTACGATTTATCCTGAATTATTTTTAGACTAACTTTCCTCCCCGTATAAATTCACGCTGATTTTTTCATTAAATGGCTTCAGATATGAAATAGAAATCGTTATACGTGCTCATCGTATAAAACTTTATACTCACCAATAACGCCCCGACCTTTTCAAAATAACAACCACCTATTGACAAAATGCATAAAAAACAAGTTGCACATCAAAAGCGCATACTACATAGCAATAAAATAATTGTCATTATGGTTTTATAAATTTTCGTAGAGAATTAAGCAGCATGAATAGGGTTTATCAGCCGCCACAAACAGGACAAATCACAGCCCCTCGTCCCTGCGTAGCGAAAATTCCTTTCTTGAATCGTGCCATCCCCACAACACTGTTTTGCGTATGTAAATCACACTTAATACGCAACAAATTGAATAATTTATTTGCAATATTTATATTTCGGCAATATTTATAAAGCCAAGAGATACAAATGAAAACGTTAGCCTATTCAATAGGAGTGCTGCTGGGTGGTTTAACAACCGCGGCCCTCGCCAATGAGCCGAGTGCGGTGTCGCCAACCGTGATTTCCTTACCGACAGGGCCCGGAACAATACAAGGGCTTGGGGAAGGGTTTAATACCCAACTAAACACGGGTACTAGCCAAGACCAACTGAATTTTAGCTTACCAACGGGCCGTAACCAGATGACACCTGAGTTGTCGATTACTTACGACAGTGGTTATGGCAATGGTTTAGTCGGCATTGGGCGACGCTTAAGCATACCTTATGTCCAACGACAAACCGTTAATGGCCTGCCGAATTACGACGACAGCCACCCCGATGTTTATGTGAATCACCAAGGGCAAGAGCTGGTTCACATTGGTAACAATGAATATCGAGCCAAAATTGAAGGGCAATTTGTAAAATACCAAAAGCTGACTAACGGCTGGCGAATGACTTTAGCGAATGGCGGTGTCTGGGTATTAGGGCAGAGCAGTAACGCACAACACCAAGACAAAAGTGGGCACAAAGTCTTTCAGTGGTTTATCGAGAGCATGACCGATTCTCATGGTAACCAAATCAACTACCATTATGACTCACTTGATAACAGCCAAGCAGTATACTTAACGCAAATTGACTACAATGACGGCGCGAGTGTGGTTGGGTTATCTTATGAGTCAAGGCCGGATCCCATTGTTTCTTACTTACCAACCTTTGAATTGACCAAATCCCTTCGCTTAAAAAAGATAGACACTTTTAATCAACAAACCCCGGTCATGTCTTACCAGTTTGACTACGAGGCAACGTCAGATTGGCAGAGTCTGTCTCGCCTATCACAAGTTTCAAAAGTCGCCGCCAACGGACAAGATAGCGCCCCCCCGACCCGCTTCAAGTACACCCACTTTGACCCAACGCTTGCGGCGTCGCATTACGTCCCTTCTGCGAAGTTATTTCCTTTAAAGAGTCCAGATGTTGATTTTATTGATATCAATGCAGATGGTTTACCCGATGTGATCAACACCGGTTTTTCACCGCACCGTTATGCACTTAATCAAGGCAAAAACCCACAGGGGGAAGTTCAATTCTCTAGAATGGTGAAAATGAGCAGCCACTCTCGAAATAAACTCTCCAGCCAATATGTCAAATGGGGTGACTTAAACGGCGACGGCAAAATCAATATGCTGAATGCGATCCGTCGCAACAGCTATGTTTATGGGTTAGATGAAAACTACAATTGGCAACCGCAGGGCAATTTAGGCAACCAAACACTGTCGATTAATAGCCCTAATGCTCGATTAATCGATATCAACCACGACAGATTAGCCGATGTCTTTGTCACCAACAGTCATTCAAGAAATGGCGTTTTTGACCATACTGTTGCGATAAACAACGGGAACGGTTGGGACACACCGATCAGCATGCCAATGCCCGAACTCAGTGTTGGGGTTCCACTGGCAAAGTCGACCTCTCATATGGCCGATATGAACGGTGATGGACTCAACGACTTAGTTCACATGGATCAAAAGTCGATGTACTTTTTCGCCGGTAAAGGCACAGGCGGTTATTCAGAAGCCATTCATGTCAATAATATTCGTGAGACTGCGAAAAGTATTCACAATGCAGATAAAGTTCAGTTTGCCGATTTAAACCATGATGGCCTCGCTGATCTTGTTTACTTCAATGGGTTCAACGTTACTGTGTGGCCAAGTAAAGGCCAATCAGGACCTCAAGGAACATTAGTGTTCGGTCAACCGCTCACGTTCTCACACCCCGATAAATTCGCCCCTTCTAAAACCAAATTGGCCGATATTGATGGCAATGGCGTTGTCGACATCGTGTGGTTTCGTTCTGGCAAGCATGAAAAGTCGTTTACCTATTTATCCATCATTCCGGGAGATTTACCCAACCAATTGCTCTCCGTCGATAACGGCATAGGGCAAACGTCAAGCATTCAATACGCGACCGTGGCTTCTGAGATGTTACGTGATGAAAAACAAAACACCCCATGGCAACATACCCTGCCTATGGCTATGCAAGTCGTGAAATCAGTCACCACGGAAGACGCCAGTCGCCCCGGCCAAGCATCGATAAAAAGTTATCAATACCGTGACGGTTTTTACTTTGCAAAAGAGCGTAAGTTTGTTGGCTTTAGCGAAGCAACACAACGCGATTTCGCCTCCCAATCAGCACCGGAAAGTCAAACTCACTACACTTTTTTATTGGGTCTTAATGACGAATCATTGCGCGGAAAGATAGCGAAAATAGAAAAGAAAGATGCGGAAGGACGTCTTTTTTGGCAAGAGACATATCAGTGGTCATCAAAGCGTTTATTCGACAGTGTTGATGACGATAGGTTCGTGTCATTTGCAAGCAAAACGCATCAAGAGAAAAAACTCATAGAACAAGGCCGTGGAAACCCTATCACGCTGGCATGGGATTACGATTACGATGATTTTGGTAACTTAATTCTTAAACGCGAACATGGCCGCCTTGACGATCGCTTTGAAGATCAGCGTGAAACCCGTTGGCGCTACAGCGCCGAGAATGCAACGTCATTGGCTAACTGGCAATTACATCTTCCCATTGAAAAAACCATCACCAATGCACAGGGTAAACTGGTTGCGAAAACTCAATGGTTTTATGACGATGAAAGCTTTAGTGGTGGTAACTTAGGCGCCGTGTCAACAGGTAACCTAACCGCGACTAAAAAATGGATTTCACCAAGTAAGAACAATCAAACTATTTTTAGTCAACGTTCACATTACGACTCTTACGGCAACGCGACAGAGTTCTTTGGCCCTCTTTATGGCGAGCAGCCTGGGCATAGGATTAGCGTAACTTACCAAGAGGGAATATATCCGACCAAAGAGAAACTTCACCTAGGTGGCCAGAGCCTGGTTGCCAATGCGAGTTACGATTCTTCATTGGGCGTAATGACTCTATTTGAGGATTTTAACCAACAACAAACTCACATACAGTATGACGGCCTTGGCCGAGTCACTGATATCATTGCGCCGGGCGACAGCACTAGTGCGCCCACACAATCGTTTGAATATCATTACCAGCAAAATTTTGATGGCGTCATGGTTAACTGGATCCGCAGTTTACAGCGTCTTGAAAAAGATGGCCGCCATATTGAGCGCCGCCAATATTATGATGGTGGCGGGCGCAATCTAATGAACGTAAGCCAAACGGAGCAAGGCCCGCGAGTCAGTTTGAAGAATAATTTCGATAGCCGTGGACTACTGGCCAGTGAAAGCATGCCCTATTTTTCGGCGAGTATGGCTTTTCATTCTGGGATGGGGTCACAAGTCATTCGAAACAAATACGACGCGACCAACCGTACAATCAGTAAATACCTACCGGCCACTGACTCGCAAGGTGAAACATTTACCTACAACGAGTACTTGCCTCTTAAGTCATGGGTACAAGATACCGCACAAACGGTTATCGGAGGCCAACACAGCGGAGCCGGTAAATGGTTAATATTTGATGGCCTAGGTCAATTACGAGAGGTAAAAGAATACGTTGGTGTGGATGTCAATGGTGAGCAAAGCACTCTGCAAGATTGGACCACCCGATATGAATATGATGCGCTCGATAATTTCACTCGCTTAACCGATGCATTTGGCAATACCCGAACTCTGCTTTATGACGGTTTAAGTCGCCAAACGTATCAAGACGACCCAAACCGTGGACAAGCTTGGTTTAACTATGATGCTGCGAGCAATCTAGTTGGCACCATAGATTCACGAGGCATGGCACACACTTACCTTTATGATGGCCTTAGCCGACAACTTGAAGAGCGTTTCTATCAAGACCAAACGGCTATCCCATCAACAGGTTTCCATTCGCTGGTTCTCGATCCAACCAAGGGCCGTATCTCTAAGCGGTACCAATATGATAGTAATCTAGATAAACAGCTCCATCATTTGAAAGGCCGACTTGCACAAGTTATCGATGAAGCAGGAAGCAGCTGGTTTGGTTACGATCAAAACGGTCGTCGTACTGTTGAAAAACGTCAAATCAAAGCCTTTGGTAAACAATCGGATATTTATACGACTAAGCGCACTTATAATAGCGCCGGTAAACTCACGCAACTGACTTACCCAGACAGTACCCACCTTGACTACCAATACGGTCAAGGCGGTGAGTTATTGGCGATGGGTAATATTATCAACAACATTTCCTATAGTGCCTCTGCGCAATTGAGCCATGTTCAGTATGGTAATGGCATGCAAAGTGACTATGAATACGATGCGCTGAACCGACTCAAGACCCGAGAAACCACTCGTCATTCGGACAGAACACGTCTTCAGTCACTCAATTATCAATATGATGAGGTATCGAACTTACTCGGCATTACCGATCAACGAACAGAGCAAGATAAAAAGACCATTGCCAAAGAACTAGGGATCGAGAGTCACTATTCTGAGCTCGACCAAACGCGCTTTTATGACTATGACGATTGGTATCGAATTGCACTCGAACAAAATAAGTTAAAGCTCACTCAATACCGTTTTGATCCAATTGGTAACCTTATTGCTAAAAACACCAACGATCCAATCCTAGGTGACAACAACTTAACTTTACGCTACGGCGGAAACACAGGCACTGGAGAAGATAAACGCTACAACCGACAAGGGTTACGCACAACCGATATAGCAGGACCACAAGCGCTCACCCATGCTGATGTAGGTATCAGTTATGATGCAGTAGGTAATCAGCTACGCTCAGGGAATCAACAATTCCAGTGGGATCATGCGAACCGATTGAAACAAGTCGATAACCCGAAAAACCAAGCAAAGTACGCCTATGACCACAACAATAAACGACGCCTCAAAGTCGTTAAGGACAGTAAAGGAAAGGTCACAACAACTTGGTATATCAGTGATGATGCTGAGATTCGTGAAGGTAAGCTGATCAAGTTTGCTCGTTTAGGCAGCCACCGTGTAGCCAAGACAAGCAAAAGTGATGACACCTTCACTCCAGAAGTTTATTATATTAAACAGCACCTTGGCTCAACAGAACTGACTGTGGACAATTCTGCTCAAGTCATCAATGCGTTCAATTACGAACCATTTGGTGATGTGGAAGCGCAATTTGGTCAATCGGATAAAACGGTTTATCGTTTCACCGATAAAGAGCAAGACAAAGAATCTGGACTTGGTTATTTCTCGCAACGATATATGAACCATAGCTACGGGCAATTCATCACCCCCGATCCTATGTTTGCAAGAGAGGCCCGATTCACGGATCCTCAACGCTGGTCACCATACGCCTATGGGCGAGGCAATCCGCTGAGGTATAGCGATCCTACAGGGGAGTTCATCAGTGACGTTATGAATGGGCGATACGATTTAGGTACTGTGGGTTATCATGAAACGATGTCAAAAATGGAGAGCATTGAGGCCAAAGTTCACGCTGATACATTGAGTAAGATGAAGGATGCAAGCAATGAGATAAATGAAACGGCAGCTAATATTGCAGTTGCAGGGGTTGTTGCAGGTGCTGGAGCTGTCGCTATTAGCGCGTCAGCTCCCATAGTTGCTGGTATAGCAGCAGTTACATTCACAGCTGAAGTTGTAGCTGCTTCTTCTGGAGTGGTAGAAACTTATATCGACGCTATTGATGGTGACGAGTTTGACCCTGTTGATGCTACGAATAATATCATAGGTGCAGGGGCGACCGCTATAACTCATGCGGTCAAAAAATTCGGGGATTTAACGGAGTTTGGCAACTGGTTTACAGATACAGTGAGCAATACATTCAGTATCTCATCATGGGGATCGCAACAGGCTGCAAAGCTCGGTGATAAGGAGTCCAAAACCAATCAGGACACCGGAAGTGACGGAGAGGACAATCATCGAAGTGGGGATAGCCTAAGTAGCGGTAAAGCAAGCAGCGGAAGCACCGATGAGGCAAGTAATTCAAGTGAACAGTCACCAAGCACTAACTTAAACTAGGGTAATAAAATAGAGTTACTTTAGTTTAATTAATAGCATAGCTCTTACTGAATAGGGCTATGCTCTTTTATAATAAATACAAACCGAGAAGAAAAATGGAAATTAAAAGTAAAAGAAAGGGGAATATTATGTTTTTGTTTTTTACCCTACTTTTGTGTTACTCAATTTATTTCTGGCCAGAAGTTAATAAAAACCATGAATATATATATTTCTTATCGACATCTTTATTCGTACTTACAACATTTCTCTTTTCATTTTTGTTACCCTGTTTTATATATTACAATTTTGGGGGCGGTGATATAAATGAAGGGCTTACTAATAAACAATCATGGTTGTTTTTGATACTAGCAATTTTCGCCTCCCTTTATCCTGGTTTTGCATACTACTCCGATCTTGATGCTTTGAAAACTCAACATAGTGAATCATATTGTGGTGTGGAACTTAAAATAGGACGCTCAACACTGTCACTAGAAAAATTTTCATTCAATAAACAGTGTGGAAAATAAGGATAAAGAATAGCTATGAAAATATCAGAATATAAGCACTCGATAATATGCTTAATAGTCATCACTGTATGCAGTTACCCATTCATATACTTCCCTTTGGGGGAGTATGATTCAGATAGAGTTTACTTTGTTACTGTACTAAGCTCATTTTTTATGTTTTTTCTCTTTGTGTTTACCGTGGCACAGCTCGCACTGATAATAAAAAATAGGGATGATAAGTACCAAACTGAAAATCATAATATGGGTATTTATTTTATCATAGCCATATCACTATCTACTTTCTATTACTTTAAGGTTGAAGAGTATAAAGAAACAAGTACTAGTCACGTATATTGCGGGGCAATATTAAAGATGAGAAGTTCTGTGGGGCTTTTAGAGAAGTTTGCAATATCTCAAGATAAATGTGATGAATGATTTTTCTCGCCTGTACTGCAATAAAAGTTTGTACGTATTTGTGAATCAATGACGTTGCTAAATTGGGATTTATCGGATTAGATTTTTTAGGGGAAAAGCACGCCCTTAAAATATGTAGAGTATTTGAACTAAAGTATTATGGGGCAGATCTTAGCTAGCAGGCACTTTGAGAGAAAAGTGCCACGTGTAGAATTTCAGCTCTATGAAGCCTCTGGACAGAAATGAGTTTCGGAAAACCAAATATTAGCAAATCATGAATAACTACAGGTATGGCAAATAGCAAAACTGATTTGCAGAACCCACAATTTACTTACATATAGGCTCGAGCTTGTTCAACACTTGGGATTTAATGTTGGCTACGCAATACTTAATCCTTAGTTGTTATGTATTTTCTTGCTTACCACTGTTTTCTATGGTCTCTGCTTTGTTAGAGCTTCCTATCCCTGTTATGCACAACCCCATCAGAAAAACCGATAATAAATTGAAAGAAAATCCATACCTCTCGTTTTTAGGGGTATCGATCGAGCCTGCCCAGTATGTGAAATGCACGCTCAACCCTGTAGTGAAATCATATCTATAAGTGGGGCTATATATCACGATGACTTGAGCCAAAAAAAACACGAACAATAACCAATTAGCTATTTGCATTTTGGCGTAAAGTAGAAAGCAGAGTAACAACCCAATCAACACATAGACCGTGTATGTGATGTTAGTTAATCCATAGTTGAAATAGTATCCAACCACCTTGGAAGCTCCCATGAGGATCATTGCGAGAGCTAAAATTAACAGTAATTTATTCGTTTTAGTCATTTTAATATTCCTTGATACATAACGCTCCATAGACGGATTTTTTCTGTAACTTTATGCGTCCAATCATAACGCTAAAGATAATCACGCCCAATATAATGCCCGTATTGCCAAGCGTCTAGGATATGAACTTCAGAAATTGCCGAAAGTTTCCGTATAACTCCGGCGGAGCCTGACAATACGATTTTCACCCTGCTTACACTCCAAATGAGCATGGTTTTTATCTTCTTTCGTCTGATTAGATTTGGTAGGGAAAACGCACGCCCCTAAAGTGTGTAGAGCATTTAATCTAACACGAAAAGGGGCATAAACGAGTTAGCGAAGCACACCGGGCATTCGAACACATGCCGATTCTTTCAGAGCGAAGTGGATTTTCAACGCCTCATACTCTTGTTTTCAATTCTCCCGCAACATCTTCGAGACTAAAAGACCTATCAAGTTACTCTTCTAAAGAAATGAGCCATTTGGGGCGGCCGAGTTCCCCCTAACTCGACCTGTTCCAGACGCGCAAGCAAAGGCGTGTGGATTCTGTCGTACTCATAAATTAACCAATTTCAGTTTGTTGTGTAAACAATCAATAGCTTGACCACTGATAGGTAGGTCGTATTTGGACGTGTAAAAACATACAAATAAAGTATGTCGAAGTAGGGGGATGAGCCTTGATGCAGTGGCTGGCGTATTGGTGGGAAAGCGCTGGCAAAATAATAAACACAGCGTGCTAGTTAATAATATCGTTAAAATTGATTTTAAAGGTGTTTATAACTGGCTAGTGATGTGTGCTAGTTTTAAGAGTTGGCCATCTTTTATTCTGGTGTTATGTACTGCATTTGATTTTAATCTTGGTTTTTCAATCTTAATTATTGATTATGACGGGATAAATGATTGTTTATTGTTGATTTGGCAAGATCTTCAAGTATCCTTTTATGTAAACAAGACGTTAAATATCGAAAGTAAATTAACAATCATTAAGGAGTCGATGATGTTACACGCTCACGAAAACACACTACATATTACCCATCTCAGTAACCACGCGGTTAAGGAGTTGTCACCTTCTTTCTCTAAGCTACCTAGCACGGAGCACGCAGACGGACAGTACCGTTTGAGAAGGTACTCTGTGGTTGAATTCAGTAATGGAAAAGTCGTTGAGCTAGACAAACATGACTTCGTCCAGTCTGAAGACATCAACCACTTCCAAGGTGATGTTGTTCGTCAATTCGAGCCAATTGAAGCCCCCATTCTGAGCAGCGAAGGCATGCAAGAGATGTGTGAATTGTTTATTGAAACTAACGGGCTTGAAGACGGACAAGAAATCGAAATCCACCAAATCCGTATCGCTGCCATTTATGAAGAGACGCAGGTTGCGCCAGAAGGCGTGCACCAAGATGGCTTTGACCACATCGCGTTAGTTGGCGTTAACCGTCACAACATTGTTGGTGGCGAAATTATGCTGTACCAAGATTCTCATGAAGCGCCATTCTTTAGAAAAGTGCTCGAAAATGGCGATGTTACAATGCTTGCGGACAGTAAGCTGTGGCACAACGCACAACCAATTCGCACCATAGACCACGATGAGATGGGCTACATGGATTTGTTTGTGCTAACGGCTAAGGATGCGCGTAATGTCCTTCACTCTTAATGATGTACGTCAGCAGTTCAGTGCGTTAGGCCAATACCATGACGGTAAGTCGGTTACCTTTTTTGATGGCCCTGGTGGTTCTCAGGTTCCTGAGAATGTTCTTGCGTCGATGACAGAATACCTTGGCCACTTTAATTCCAACTTGGGCGGCCACTACTTTTCGAGCCAGAAGACGACAGGCTTGATGCAGCAAGCGCGAGAGTCAGTACAAGCATTACTGAATGCTGAATCTTCTGGCAATGTTGTGTTTGGTGCCAACATGACCTCGCTGACATTTCAGCTTAGCCGAGCGATCAGCCGCGATTGGCAAGCTGGCGATGAGGTGATTGTTACTGCGCTAGACCACTACTCAAATGTATCGAGCTGGCAACAAGCAGCAGACGATAAGGGCGCGATTGTTCACCAAGTTCGTGTCGACGAGACAGATTGCAGCCTAGACATGGCACACTTTGAGTCGTTACTGAACGAGAAAACCAAACTGGTTGCTGTGACCTTTGCTTCAAACACCACTGGCTCAATTGTTGATGTCGCAAAAGTGATCGAGCTTGCACACCAATACGGCGCTCAGGTGTATGTTGATGCTGTGCACTATGCACCACACCATTTGATTGACGTTCAGCAGTTGAACTGTGACTTCTTAGCGTGTTCGGCTTACAAATTTTTTGGCCCTCACGTTGGTATTGCTTACGTGGCGCCCCGATGGCTACATACGTTAAAGCCATACAAGGTTGAGCCAGCCACTAACATCGGCCCTGGACGTTTTGAAACAGGAACGCAGAGTTTTGAAGGCCTAGCGGGTGTGATTGCTGCGGTGGATTACTTGGCACAATTTGGTGAGCCAACCGACTCACTACGCTCTCGCTTAGAGCAAAGCTACACGCTTTATAACAAGCATGAAAGCCAGTTGAGCGAGTACTTCCTAAAACGCTTGGGCGATCTGGAAGGGGCAAAACTCTACGGTAAGACAGAGTTTGATTCGAACCTAAGAACGCCAACATTCGCCATCACCTTTGATAATCACTCACCAGAGTTCATCGCTAAGAAGCTGGGCGAGCACAATATTTGTGTGTGGAACGGACACTTCTACGCCTTAGGTTTAGTTAAGCAGCTGGGTATTGAAGAGCAGGGTGTAGTGCGTATTGGCTGTATGCATTACAACTCGATTGAAGAGATTGACCTACTGTTCAACGTGCTTGAGGGCATTGTTAGAAATAACTAAAAGCGGGTTACAGAATCAGAAAAGAGCATACTTCTCTCAAGAATATTGAGTCTGGAGTATGCTCTTTTTTTATTTTTCTGATTTGGATGAATAGTGCTGTCTAAGCTAAGAAACTAGGACAGATAGAAACCAAGGAAGGCAGAAGATAGAAAAGTTAATCATTACATTGCTATAGGTTATCTATTTTTGTTTTATGGCGCGCGTAATCAGATTGAGATGCTTGTCTACTTTTGGTAACTCGCTCAAACGATTGATTTGTAGAGAAGCAATCAACAGTACGATATACTACATGTTATATTAATGTCCCCTGACGTTTGAAAGATTCTGTGGAAGGGGCAGTGGGACATGTTGTAATGCTCCAGTGATGAAGTATAGCTAGAGTGTGGAGTTGGTAATGTCTTCAATAAATTTCGAATCTACGTACGGCGTAATTATTATTCAAGATATGAATGTGGTTAGTGTTGATGCCAACTACGCTCGTATTTATGGGTACCAATCTCCAGAAGAGTTAATGTCCCAAATTGATAGCTTTCTTGATCTCATATCAGAAGACTTTCATGTCGCTGCCTACAAAAACTACCTTGAAACCGTCAGTGGTCAACGCGATCCTCAAGTTCACACCTTTACCAATGTGGATCGCAATGGCAGAGAGTTTACGGTGTTTTCTATTGATCATTTGACTGAATGGCAAGGAAGACCTGCATTACAAGTGACGGTGATCGACTTGAGCCCTGCGATTCAATTGCAGAATATGATGCGCAAGCAAGATCAGATGTATCAAGACATGATTATGAAATCAGGGCAGGGAATATTAGTGCATCGAGATTTCAAACCTTTGATGGTGAATCAGTCTTGGGTGAACCTGCAAGGTGGTAAGTCGATAGAGCAGGTATTGCAGCTCGATTCTATTCTCGATTTAATGCCGCAACAAAATGTAGAAAGTATCTGTCAGCGTTATCAAGCGGTGATATCGGGTGAACCATCAGGCACCAGTAATGTAATAGAGAATATTGGCTTAGATGGTGTCCATCGTTTCTTTAATATCTATGACAATTCGATTATTTGGGAAGGTCAGCCAGCTGTACAGGTTGTACTTGAAGATGTCACCCAAAAGGTAATGTTAGAAAAGCAGCTCGTACATCAAGCGCACTACGATGAGATGACGGACTTACTCAATCGCCGTGCCATTTATGAGTGGTTTAGAGAGCACGTGGCTTCTGAAAATCATCTCGTGTGTATGCTGCTCGATATTGATGATTTTAAATCGATTAATGATACATACGGTCACATGGCCGGTGACGAGGTGATTTGTGCCTTAGCTAATATTACCAAGCGCAGTGTCGAGAGTGTGGGTGGCGTCGCGGGTCGCTGGGGTGGTGAAGAGTTTATCGTCTTTATTCCGAATGCAACGGCAGAAATATCACATGAAATCTCTGAACAAATTCGCCAACAGTTTAATCAAGCTGAGTTCAAAATCGACGAACAAACTCGATTTAATTCGAGTGTCAGTATTGGAGTGAGCGATAGCCGTGCGTGTGAAGAGGGTATGACGATTGATGCTTTGGTTAACCTTACCGATCAATCACTTTATCGCGCTAAAGCCAATGGTAAAAACTGTGTAGATGGGGATATGGTCGCGCTCTAGTCTTTTCTCGTTATTTTTTAAAGCGGACCGTCTGATCTGAAATAAAAATGCCCTGAAGCAGAATCCTCAGGGCATTTTTGTATCTCACTTGTAGTGGTGCTCTGCGGCTTATGCAGAAACCTCAACTTCGTAAGAACCAAATTTACGGATGTTAATCACGCCCGTATCTAGAATTAGGTATTGGCCTTTAATGCCTTGCAGCACGCCAGATACTTCAGGGTTCTTATCAAAGTTATGCGAAACAATCTTGACTGGGTGTTGTTCAACTGGGTAGCTTAGTGAAGTGATGTTTTCACTTAACACTTCGATAGCATCGTCACCGAATTTTGCTTTGATCTCTTGGATCTTATCTTCAACCAGTGGAAGCAGCTCTTTTGCCTTCTCTATCAGTTCCATGTCGTCGCCATCGCCTTTCAGCAGTGTGCGCCAGTTGGTCTTATCTGCAATGTGTTTTGCTAACTCAACTTCGATCAGGCCAGAGATTTGGCGAGTTTTTACTTTAAGGATTGGTAGGCCTTGTGTTGCGCCTTGGTCAATCCAGCGGGTCGGGATCTGCGTATGACGAGTAATACCCACTTTTAGGCTTGATGTGTTCGACAGGTAAACGAAGTGATCAACCATGCAGTTTGCTTCGCCCCATTCAGGTTCACGACAGGTGCCTTCATCGTAGTGGCAAGTCTCTGGCTTCATGATGCACATGTCGCAGCTTGCCAGCTTTTTCATACATACAAAGCAATGGCCTTGAGAGTAGCTTTTCTTGGTTTTCTTGCCACACGAGCAGCAAAAAATATTACCAGTGTGAGTTAGGTTGATGGTTTTACCAATCAGAGGGTTTAGCTCTACAAACTCTTCGCCTACAGGCAAACGGTAGGTTACCGCGCCATCCAGGGAAGCACTCATCTTCTTGAGTGTTCCTTTCGCTAATAAAGACATGACATTACTCATTGTATTTTGATTGTTATTTCGCCGGCTCGCTTGCCTTGTAATCAGGCAATACGGCTAACGATGATTATGCGATGAGTATAACAAATGGCGTCTGCTTTTATACGCAATATCACTTGATTCTCTACGTAAATAATATGTTGCTTATCGGCTGGACGCGTGTTGTGCCAGGTGTGGCGTGAGAGGTGGCTTTTAGAACTGCAATGATGACGTGATAAGGATGTAAAGACCCAAACAAAAAGGTGGTGAGGAGCCACCAAAAAGGGAAATCTTTTAAATGCCCGCCTAGTGATAACCTCGAGTAAATGATGGTTTCAAATAGAGTGGGCATTTTTATACAGGTTGAGAGGGGGAGCTGCAGCCAGTTAAGTCAAAGCTTTTGCTTATGCAGCTCTCTTTATCAGCGTTAACTTCTTACCAGAAGATCCAAGCGAACAGTGTTAGCACTAGGATACACACTAGGTTTAGAACCATACCAATTCGCATCATCTCTTTCAGCTTGATATGACCTGAACCAAATACAATCGCGTTTGGTGGTGTTGCTACAGGTAACATGAAGGCACAAGATGCAGCGACAGCGATTAATGCAGAAAGGATAACTGGCGACATACCTAGTGCTTCCGCAATGGTTGCGAATACTGGTACTAGCAGTGCAGCACTTGCTGTGTTACTCGCAAATTCTGTTAGGAATACCACGAATGCGACGACCGTTAGAATTGTTAGTAGCACACCTGCCGTCTCTAAGAAGCCACTTATTGAATGCGCTAGGAACACGCTGGTGCCAGTCGCTTTAAGGATGTTACTCAGGCAAATACCACCACCGAATAGAATCAATACACCCCAGTCGGTTGTCTTTTCAACATCTTTCCACTCTACCGATCGAGAAGCGCCAAGCAACACGATTGCACCAATCGCAACTAAGCTATCGAACTTAGAGAAACCGCCGATCATTGCGTTGATTGGCTTACCGAAAATCCATAGCGTCACTGTTAGTAGGAAGATAGACAGTGTGATTTTTTTGCTGTTTGTCCACTCTACTGGTACGTGGTCTAGCTCGAACTTATGATTAAGTTTTGGCTTAGTCATCACGTAAAGAATCAACATTGCGATTGGTAATAGAATCATCGAGATTGGTAGACCCAGAGCCATCCATTCTGTGAAGCTAAGACCAACTTCCGCAGCAGCGATAGCATTCGGTGGGCTACCTACTAGGGTTGCGATACCACCGATAGACGCACAGTAAGCGATACCAAGAAGCACGAACACGTAAGTATTGCGGTCTTCACTTTGGTCTACTTTGTTCATGATGCCAAGAACCAGAGGAAGCATCATAGCGGTCGTTGCTGTGTTAGAAATCCACATCGACAAACCAGCACTCACACCGAATAGCATGAATACCGCGACCGACATTTTGCCTTTTGCAATCAGCAGTACTTTGTCGGCAATCGCTTTATCAAGTTCTTGCTTGTTGAGTGCAGCAGCAAGAGCAAAACCACCCAAAAATAGGAAAATGATTGGGTTGGAGAAGTTCGCCAATGCAGCGGGCGTGTTGAAGACACCAAACAGGACAGCCAAGAGTGGAACGAGCAGAGCGGTGATGCTGACATGAATAGCTTCGGTTAACCACAGAACTGCAACGAACACGAGAATACTCAAACCAGTATTGACTTGTGATTCGAAAGGAAGGGTGTTGAGCAAGAGTGCGAATAGCATGAAATTACCAATTAATATCATGCTGTTGCGGGTAAACAACCAGTGTTTCAGTGTAGTAACAAGTGCCGTCATAAGGCGCTCCTTTTGTTTATCCTCGTTTATTGATGCACTGGCTTACTTGAGCCGTGCTTATTGTTTTTCGAGGAATATTGACTTCATATAGGGTTAGGCTTTGTTGAGGGAATGTTACTTAAGTTAATAAAGGAGCGTTGGTGTGTTTTTGTGTAACAGTAGGGAAATGTGAGGCAACAAATTCAAAATGTGTAGATTTCTACACATCGGTTTCTGAAGGGGTTGAAATAGGGCTTGGAATTGGTGATGTTTCTGGTTTTGGACTAGGCTGAATCGGCTCTTTCGGGCCAAGGAATTTCGGGGTTGTGCCCATAATATACAGGTCTAGAAAAGCTTTGGTGCGAGCAAACACTTCACGTAAACGTATTGATGTTCCGGAGTGGTGAGTCGGGCCGGAAACCGCTAAACATTGCGCGTGAATGTCATACGAGTTAGCGATGAATAGTGCTCGTTCACAGTGGAACTTTTGAGTGATGATCAGGAAGTTGTCGGTATCGAAGATCTTCTTCGCACGAACAATCGAATCTAAGGTTCTAAAGCCGGCGTAGTCTAGGTTGATACGTTCATCAGGAACGCCAGCTTTTAACAAGTCACGTTTCATGGTCCACGGCTCATTATAAGAACGGTGAGCGTTGTCGCCACTCAATAGGAATTGGTCGACTTTTTCACGGTCGAACAGTTCTATCGCCGCTTCAATGCGGTGTTTGTAATAGTCGTTGAGCGTTCTACCCAAGTATTTGCTGGTACCCAGAACGACGGCAACCTCAACGTCTGGTACTTCATCAATGCCATAGATGATACGATCTTCCGCTTGCCACGAAACCCAATAATCAATTGCAATCACCGCAGCGCTTCCTACCAAGAACACTAGGAAGGCGTTATACAGAAAACCTTGCAGCTTTTTGTATGCTTTTAGTAAGCAGTATCGGCAAATGTGAGAATTGAATTTCACTCTCGGCATAGTCCTTTGACTGAGCATTATTTTTGAGTGCTCGATAATACCAAATAAAAATGAGAAAAATCAGTTAAAAAGACAAGACAATGTAAAGAAAAAACCCCTGCAATGGCAGGGGTTCTTGTAAGAGTGGTATTTGAGAACAAGTACGCTCTATTAGAATGCAGTACGCTTGTAGCGACGGTAAACCGGCTGCCAGAAGTGCTGGTCAATCGCTTGTTGTAATGCTTCTTCTGTGATCTCTAGTGCAACACCTTGTTCGATCGCTTTCTTACCAACAGCGAAAGCAATCTTCTTCGATACTGTGTGGATCTCTTCCAGTGGTGGAAGTAGAGCGCCAGAACCATTGATTGCTAGTGGAGAACACGTTGCAAGTGCACGGCTCGATTCCATTAGCATTTCATCAGTGATGCGTGAGGCGTTCACAGCCAATACACCAAGGCCAATACCTGGGAAGATATAGCTGTTGTTACATTGAGCGATTGGGTAAGTTGTGCCGTTGTGAACCACTGGTTCAAATGGGCTGCCTGTTGCTACTAGTGCTTTACCATCTGTCCAACGAATGATGTCGTTTGGTGTTGCTTCAACACGGCTTGTTGGGTTCGATAGTGGGAACACGATAGGGCGTTCGCAGTGAAGGTTCATCTCTTTGATTACTTCTTTGCTGAATAGACCCGGTGCACCAGATACACCAACCAATACTGTTGGTTTAGCGTGACGAACAACGTCTAGTAGCGAGAAGCCTGTACCGTCGCTTTCCCAGTCTTTAGTGTTCGCGTTGGTTTGAACTAGGCGTTGTTGGAAATCAAGCAGGTTCTGCATGCCTTCCTGAAGTAAGCCCCAACGGTCAACCATGTAAACTTGAGAACGCGCTTGCTCGTCGCTGATACCTTCAGACACCATCTGAGCAATGATCGCTTCTGCGATACCACAACCCGCAGAACCTGCACCTAGGAAGGTCACACGTTGATCAGACAGTTTGCTACCTGCTGCTTTACAAGCCGCTAGTAGAGAACCAACAGTCACAGCTGCTGTACCTTGGATGTCATCGTTGAAACAACAGATACGATCTTTGTAACGCTCAAGTAGAGGCATTGCGTTCTTCTGTGCGAAATCTTCGAACTGAACTAGCGCATCCGGCCAACGACGTTGAACCGCTTGGATGAACTCTTCAACGAATGCATCGTAATCAGCCCCTGTGATACGAGGATGACGCCAGCCCATGTACATTGGGTCAGCAAGACGTTGAGGGTTGTTTGTACCAACATCAAGTACGATTGGTAGCATGTAAGCTGGGCTGATGCCGCCACACGCGGTGTACAGTGCTAGTTTACCGATTGGAATACCCATGCCACCGATACCTTGGTCTCCCAAACCAAGAATGCGCTCACCGTCCGTAACCACGATAACTTTAACATTGTGGTTTGTCGCATTATTAAGTAGATCATCGATACGATCGCGGTTCGGGTAAGAGATAAACAGACCACGACCACGACGGTAGATATTTGAGAAGTTCTCACATGCTGCGCCAACTGTTGGCGTGTAAATGATAGGCATCATTTCAGAGATGTGGTTTTGAACTAAACGATAAAAAAGCGTTTCGTTAGTGTCTTGGATGTTGCGAAGGTAGATATGCTTATCCATATCACTTTCGAAGTTACAATATTGTTTATATGCACGTCCAACTTGCTCTTGGATTGTTTCCGTTGTTTCCGGTAACAAACCTTCAAGGTTAAAAGAGCTACGCTCTTCAGCAGTGAATGCGCTGCCTTTGTTTAGAAGGGGAGTACTTAGTAGAGCAGGACCAGCATAAGGGATATATAGAGGGCGTTTATCGTTGTTCATTGGATGCCTAATATGGGAGAAAGAGTAACTGAAAAATGATAACGGTTTAGTTATTCAATTGTAAATAGTTTCTCCCTGATCTTGGCAAACAAAATGATATTCTTTCTTCTATCCCACAGTTATCGAATTCTAACGTCATAATTCGTTATACTTTGCTCACATTTTTTCGCGGCGCTCTCTTTTTATGTCTCAACTTCCCATCGATAGCTATCAAAATACTTTCCATCAACAGATCTCTGATTCTCACCTTGTTGTAGAAGCTGAAACCGGTTCGGGTAAATCAACGCGCTTGCCAATTTGGGCATCTCAACATGGGCGTGTGCTGGTCGTGGAACCAAGAAGAATCGCTTGTACATCGCTAGCTAAGTTTCTAGCGAAAGAATCGGGTGAGAAGCTGGGCAGCAAAGTGGGTTACGCCATTAAGCTTGAAGCGCAATATAACGAGCAGACTGACGTAGTATTTGTCACGCCCGGAATTGCTTTACGTTGGTTAGCAGAAGATGGGCTAGCCGGTTTTGATGTGATTGTGGTGGATGAATTTCACGAAAGACGTTGGGACATCGATTTGCTGGTGGCGATCCTTAAACAGAAGGCGAGCCATCGTTTGGTCATCACATCGGCAACCATCGAAGGGGAGCGCCTCGCTGTTTATCTAGAAGCGAACAGGATCAGTTGTGAGGGCCGAACTTATCAGGTTGATATCGAGCACAGAGCAAATGAAACTAGGGCTTTGCCAGATAGTCGACATCTAGAGCAACGCATCGCTGAAGAGGTGAATCATCAACTTATTGCATCTCACGGCGATATCTTGGTTTTCCTTCCGGGTAAGAAAGAGATTGTGCAGTGTGAGCAAGTGTTGGCAAAACATCCGGATCTGCAAGTTGTCAAATTGCATGCCTCAGTAAGTGATAAGGAACGAGATCTCGCGCTATCTGGTCGCAATGTGGCTAACGACGATGGTGATGGGAACGATGGCAGAGGCTTACGAAAGGTCATTCTCGCGACCAACGTGGCTGAAACCTCGCTAACCATTCCCGATATTGGTGTGGTGATTGATTCTGGATTGGAGAGAAGAACCGTTCAGCGTAACGGCAGAACCACTTTGATGCTGAAATCCATATCACGCGCGAGTGCCAAGCAGCGAGCAGGCCGTGCGGGCAGGGTAATGGACGGTGTTTGCGTTCGTTTGTATGGCGAACATGCAGCATTAGAGTTAGTCACGCCACCTGAATTGCAGCGTGAGGAGCTGACTGAGCCCATGTTGGCGGCGGCATGCAGTGGTTTCACTTTGGAGAGTTTGTCTTTCCTCGACCTCATTCCAGAAAAGTCGCTACATAGCGCAACACAAACTTTGTTGACGATGGAAGCGATTGACGACGACTATCAAATTACCGAGCACGGCAAAAAGCTTTACCCACTTCCGATTGATGCTTTGTATGCCGACATTGTTACCCGTATTAAAATCAAAGCACTGAAAGAGGCGATGGTCGATCTCACGGCTGCATTGTCTGTGCCTGCTCGTTTATATCAGTTACCCAATAATGCTGAGCACTTGGAAGTGCTCGCTCAGCAAGAAAAAGAGGGCTGTGATTTAACCTTGTTGATTCAGATTGTGCGTGGTCGTGATTATCCACACCTAGAAATCGACCAGCAAGCTTTGGTAGAAGCGCAAGGGCTTGCCGAGCAAATGCGTGGAGTGTTTGAGCTTCCTCAGTTGGAAGTTGCCTCTTGCTACCAACGTACCGCTCTACTTGAAACCATCATTCAGCTGCATCCTGAATTGGTGTTTGTGCGTCGTTTAAAAAGAAGAGAGGCGTTTGCAAACGGGTCACTAGAGGTGGTACTTGGTCGTCAGAATCGTTTTCCTGATAACGCACAGGCTATGTTGGTGTTTGATAGTCACAGCCTTCCCGGGCGAGGGGTTAAGCAAACACTGACTCTCGCAACGACCACAGCACCGGTTGCGCTTAATCTGATGGTTGAGGCGGAACTTGGCGAATGGCAACAGGGTGAAACCGTGGTCAATGATGATGGTGTATTTACCGAGATGGCTTTGGTGTACGCAGGTCGTACAATCACGACAAAACTGGTTGCAGCAGAAGGTCAGTTGTCCTTAAAGCCTATCATGGATATGGTGGTAAGTGGCACTCAGCTTCCTGGTTTTGCTGAGGTTCGTACTCGAGAGATCAAGCATTGGCAGCTGTACGTCAAACTTGGGCTGGATGAGCAAACCAAGTTTAGCTCCGATATCGAGCAACTGAGTTTTGAATCATGGTTTATTGAGCAGCTTGAAGTGCTGGGGGTCACTGATGTCAGTGAGCTTGAGATGTTTGATGCATCGGACATTCCTTTTGAAGGTATCCCCAGTTGGCTATACGTAGAGTTCGCTGAAAAGTACCCGTTTTCGCTCACTTTTGCTGACTTGAACTTGGAAGTTGAGTACCTTGTGGGAAGAAAGCTGATTTACGTTCATCATCAGTCGGGTAGTAGAAAATCACCGCCGAAACGATGGGAGTTACCGACTTGGTCTGGCTGGCGCGTTCAGTACAAAAAGGCGAGCCGAATTATTGATATAAAATAGATAGATAAGTTTTATCTTCAAAATATTAATCAAATAGGCGCATATATGATTTTTCAGTGCTGATTATGTTACAAATTTGATTTTTATATGCCATTTTAACCAATCAAAAGGACATAAAAGACTATCTTTCTATATTCTATTGCTATAAAGAAAGAGTTGATAGATATTGAGTATATTGTGTTGCCAAAGTGTCGGGGGACATCATGGATAATCAGAAAGAGACGCGTGTAGAGTTTGATTACACAACTTTTCTTGGCGCCTCGTGCAGTAAAAAATGGACTTTTCTGGAAGCACTCACCACTATCGCTCCAGTGTTCAGTACCGTTTGGCGAGACAGCATCAAAGAGCTAGCAAGCCCAGAAGATCGCTTATGGCAAATGGCACTAAAATCGATGTCTACAAGTAAGAGTGATGAATCGAACATCGTTACTTTGCTCAAGCTTGCCAAATTAGAAGGCATCAATGAGCTCAAAGTAGTGATGCCATATTCTCTTGAAGAAAAGCAGATCGAGTACATCGAATCGCGTAGTCATTTAGTGATTGCAGGTAATACTGGAGAAGAGTTTACTATTCGACTGTAAGCCTTGTACCAGTGAGAGCGATGCTCAAACAAGACTGAAAATCACATGTAAAAAGGGCCTCAATGTTGAGGCCCTTTTTGTATCGTGACGGTTTTTAAATCGATAAGATGATTAATCGATTAGCCCGTAGTCAGTACGCAATACGTCGATGATCTCTTGTTTAGGATTTTCGCTCAGTACAATCTCAGCGCCGGTAATCTTTGCTGCAATATCAAGGTAAGTGCGAGAAAGAGACATCAGTGCATCCAATGGCAATTCATTGTCACGTGCTAGCGCTTCACGTTCAGGCATACGCTCTTTATTCAGCAGAATATCGGCATCAGGGAAGTAGTTAAGTAGGAACTGGCGGAAACCTTCTTTTGAGTTTTCAACGATGTTGCCATTATTGTATTGCTCTGTATCCCAGATACGAGATGAGTCAGGTGTGCCCACTTCGTCCATGTAGATAAGCTTCTCTTTACCTTGTGCATCGTTCACGTAACCAAACTCAAACTTGGTATCAACGAAGGTTTGATCGACTTTTTCTAGTGCGTCACTGATGACGTTAAAGCCTTCTTTCAATAGCTTCTCGTAGTGCGCGATATCGCTCTCTTGTGAGAAGTTAAATGCTGCAAAGTTATCTTGGATGTTCTGACGCGTGATGTTTACATCGTCCGCTTCTGATACACCAGGAATGCCTTTCAAAATACCTTTAGTCGAAGGAGTGATAAGAAGCTCGGGTAGTTTCTTGTCTTTCTCTAGACCTTCTGGCATTTCGATACCACAGAATTCACGCTCACCATTTGCGTATGCACGCCACATCGAACCTGTGATGTATTGGCGACAAATCGCCTCAATCATTACTGGGCGAGCTTTTTGTACAATCCATACAAATGGGTGAGGGATATCAAGAATGTGGCTGTCAGCAAGACCGTTGTCTTTAAAAAGCTTGAACCAATGGTTAGAAATAGCATTAAGCGCTGCGCCTTTACCAGGAACACCTTTCAGGTTGCCTTCACCACGCCAGATACAATCAAACGCAGAGATACGGTCACTGATCACCATGATAGCTAAAGGAGCATCAGGTGCTACGTCGTAGCCTTTCTCTTTAATTAGTCGTTGGCTATCTTCTTCAGTTAACCAGTAAACCGAACGAACCTTACCACTGTGGACAGGTTTATCAGTGCGGATTGGGAGGTCATCATTTACGGCAAGAACTTGATCAGCGAGGCTCATTTAGACATTCCTATCTTTTATCAAACGTCATACAGAGAAGTGCAATGTGCACATGATTAGACGGGCATTATACCCAATCTAACGTTTGCTTCCAGAGAAAAAGCAAACGTTTGCTAAATCTGCTAGTTAAATAAAAATCCCTGCCTAACTATCCACCAAATTTAAGGCGAATCGTAGGGCAGGGGAAGGCAGTATATTTGGACTGTGTTACTGAGTTATCTAGTAGAGCTATGTTGCTTAGTGAATGCGCTCTGAGTTGCCATCCATAAAGAAAACTTCACACTGGAAACGCATACCTAATGTTCTTAAGTATTGTTGGCTAAATTGATCAATTGTCGCGCTAGCAACGATCGCACTCGCATTCTTAGAGCGGATCGCTTTCTCTACTGTTTCAGCTTCGGTCATTTGGTGAGAAGCTTTCATATGAATAACGCGGTCGCAGCATACGTTATGTTTCTGTAGTTGCTTAGCGGATGGTCTTGGTGTTTGAGCTGTAAATAGTAGCCATTGATGTTGATTGGACAGCAACGCCATTTTTGCAAATAACGCTTCATCAGTTGAATGATGAGCTGAGCGAGAAGCTGATGCAAATGCGCCGTGAATTAGGTGGCTAGAGTGTTGTGCTTTAACGTGTGCTTGAATCATTTTACTGTCCTCATATACATGCTGTATATATGAACAGTAGTTCTTGTTGATTCTAAGTTCAAGCATTTTTTGCGGGATTATTGGACGATTTCTTATGGCGAAATGAAGATTTTCCACTTAAATGCATGAAATTTAAAGTTAAATTAAATTCGAATGATTTTGCTATTTTGTCTCAGAAATAGAAAAAAATGTGAGCTTTATACAGGTGTATACAGTAGTTCTTTGTATACACCTGTATAGAAGATAAGAAGATAAGAAGATAAGAAGATAAGAAGATAAGAAGATAAGAAGATAAGAAGATAAACACTGGATACAAAAAAAGCGCCTAAGGCGCTTTCTTATATTTTAACGATGTAGCTTATCTCAGTGTTGCCTGGGAGAGTTTTGCTCTCATTTCCATCTCACCAATATTGAACTGGCGAACATCCATGGTCGCGATATCATTGCAGTCTTTACATGCATGATGGCACTTACCATCTAGGTAGTCGTGCTTTTTTACTAGGCTTGGCTTTTTGCACCAATCACAAACGCCTTCTATTGTGAACATATTCTCTCCTCACCTGTTTAAGTCAGGTGTATTTTCGGCGCAAATTATGACACAACAGAGACCTATTGGTTAATGGTTTGTTACTCGTTTTTGAGAGGGTGATCGATTGCAACACCAATAAAATCGACATCTCTGTGAGATGGAAAGATAAAGGTGTGTAATTGCTTACGATTTCGTAACACTATGTAAGATGGTTTTTAGCGCGCTATTCAAACGTTTCATTTCTTCATCACACCCTTGACCATCAGGGTGATAAATTTTCGATAGTTGTTTATATCTCACCTTAATGTTTTTCTGGTTAGGAATAGAGCTCGGCGTGTAGCCAAATAGCGCACAAGCTAGCTGTAAATTGTTCGAACTTTTTTGGCCTTTTTGTTTATTCAATTCGTTGAGCATGGTCTGCAATTGACGCTTTTGCTGCTTAATGGTGCGGTTCTTCTCGCTTAGTTGCGTTTCGAGCACCTGTTTCTGCATTCCTAAGGCGCTCGATTTTAAAGTCTGTCTTTTTCGCGAGATCACCAGAGTCGCGCTGATACTCATGATAACAGTCAGTAACACCAATACCGTACCAATCATATAGTCAGAGCCATTTAGGTTAGAACTGAAGAGGTTAGATTGCACTTGGTTAGGTTGTATTTGCTGCGATAATCCCTGACTGTTATCTATTTCAGAGCTTATGCCGTCGTCAAACTGTTCGATTGAAGAGATCTGTTTTGCACGTTGTTGATTGAACTGCGTTTCAAGAACACGGTTGTAGCCATCTTCTGCATCTGGGTTGTCTGGTAACGCTGCTTCATACCAAAGTTGTGCCGCGTCTAGCGGGCTGAGTAGCGCTTGTTCTGGGGAAGATTCGTAGAGCTTGGCGATTTCTACTGTCGCTCGCTTGTTCCCTTGCAATGCTGCTTTGATAAACCATTCCAAGGCCAATTTGTTGTCAGGTTTTCCATCCGTTCCTGCTAAGTGAAGTTCGGCCAATTTGAATTGTGCATTCGCACTGCCGTTTTTTGCAGATTGTGAATACCAATAGAGTGCATCATCGATGTTCTGAGAGACGCCAACCCCTAATTCATATGCTTGTGCTAATTGGTATTGTGATGCTGAATCTTTAGGTGATGAATCGGCTGCGTTACTTTCTCCACTGTTATTTTGCGCATGGGCGAGGGAGGAAAGCAATAAAACAAGGGCTAGAAGGATAGCTCTCGGGGACGGTAGTGATCGAAAGTTGGATAGGATAAGCAAAAGATAAGTCTCGTAAAAAGCCCAGTGCCGATATCAGTATCAAGACTTTATGAAGTGAACAATAAAGTCGTACAGCTTTAAATGAGCCATACAACTGACAAGCCACTATATAGCGGTTATTTCAATAGATAAAGGAGACTGGGCTTTAATCGTGCTACTTAAGCGGCAAGATTTGAATCTCTATGCGGCGGTTACAAGCACGGCCTTTAGAGATGTTGTTGTCACATAGAGTGTAATGCTCACCGTTACTACGAGCAATGTGAGAGATCAAGAATGCATGAACAGATTCAGCACGGCGCTCAGAAAGGATTTGATTAGTCGACTCGCTGCCAGTGCTGTCAGTGTGACCTTCGATCACTAGGCTAGTGCCTGGGTATTCAACTAGGATACGAGCAACGCCACGAAGTGTATTGTGGATGCTTGATTCAAGCGTGTAAGAGCCAGAGTCGAAACCGATGCCATTTTCAAGGCGGAGTAAAAGTTGGTTTTCGCCAACACGCTCTAACTGAACACCAGAGTTCATCAACTCTTCACGAAGTGTAGCTTCTTGTCGGTCAAAGTAGTAACCAATACCACCGCCAACAGCAGCACCAATAAGAGCACGTTTACTACGGTCTTTGTCTTTAGAGTCACCGGTAGCAGCACCAGCAATGGCACCAGCGATTTCACCAATAGAGCGCCTTGAGCTGTAGAGGTAGTCTTAGATTCGCCAGTAGTAGCGTTTTGGCGTTGAGTTGCCTGACAACCCGTAAGTGCGACAGTAAGAGCTGGGGCTAGTGTGGTTTTTCAACGTTTTTTCTCCATCATATACTTCTTTCAAACGCATGGATGACGAAAGACAAACATATAGTCCTATAGGTCCTATTGATGGTTTTTATCAATACGCTGAAGCAATGTAAAAGAGCTCTATGATTTAGATATCTTTTTAGGTGCCTGTGCACCGGAAACTGGTCGATTAACCGACAATTTACGACCTTTCTTCAAACCAACCTCGTAATCAGCTGTGAGATTTTTCATTGCCTCTTTAAGCTGTTGTTTGAAGGTTTCGCGGTCGATATTTTTGAACTCTTTATCGATGTAGTTGTTGATCTTGTTGTTCGACTCTTCGTCTGGCGTGATCGTTGGTAGCTTCTCAAGTGCGCCTTCAACCCAACCTGATACAAATGAATTTACGCGACGGGTTACTTCTAGTGTACCCGTACCAGATCCCGCAAAGCTGTTGCGGAATTGGCCTGTATGCTCATTGAGTTCACGGTAGATGATATCGAAAGCAAAGGCTGCAAAGATGGCACGATCGGCTTCACCGATGAACTCTACGCGTTTAAGGCCTTTGTGGTTGAGCAGTACAGCTTCTACGCCGAACTTAGTATTAATACCACGAATAACACGAAGCAGTGTTGAACTGATATTTGCGGGTAATAGGTGCGTGGATTGAGTCTTGCCCATCTTGATAAATTCAATATCGTCTTTCTCAAGACCATATTTCAGCATCAAGTTATGCGCCATTTTGATTGCATTGGCAGCTTCATTGACGTTAGCAGAATTACCAAGCTCAAGACACTTAGCTATTTTCTTTAGGGCTTTTTTCTTATCCATCGACTACTTAATCATTACCGCAAATTTTGAAAAGTCCGACATTTTACATGTTTTGGTAGGTAACAGAAAGCAAAACTCACTCTGTGGGCGAGTTGGGTTGGTAACAATTAATTAAGCAAAACAGACTTTGGAGCAGAAACAAAAACGCCATCAAGATAATAGATGGCGTTCGTGACACGTTTTTTAGAATGACTAGAGTATTCGCATACTAGATACCCAGTTCATCAAGAAGATCGGCTGCTGAATCGTTGTCTGAGCTTTGTGTTGGTTTATTGTCTTCCTGCATCTTTTTCTGAGTTGCTTCAAGAATGCTATCCGGACACTCGTCTTCTGCAATCTCAAATTCTTCTAGTTGGATGAACTCTGTTTTGTCCATAGCCAGCTCAAGGTAGAAGATATTGTTGTTTTCAGTTGAGAAGGTCACACGACGAGCCTGTGGGCGATCAAGATTGGTATCAACAGACAGGTTTACTTGCTTGTTTAGTGCCAGCATTTTCGGTTGGTTTTGCGTGATGTTGGTTTGCAGCTCTTTACGGATCTTATTAGTGAAATCACCAACTAGCTGGTTCATTAGCTCACCTAGAACATCGCCTACCTCATCAGATGTATGCAGCACTGCTAATTCATTTTCAGGCATGCCCATGTTACGCATGTAATTGGTGTAGATCTCTAATGCGGCTTTCGACGTAAAATTGATAACAACAAGGCCGGAAAAGCCGCCGTCAAAAAGAACAAAACAACCGAAATCTGGCTTTAGGCTTGTCTTGTTGATTTTCTGCACCATAGCGGAATAGGACACCTGAGAAGCCGTCGCTGAAGTAAGTACGCTTGAGACTGATTGGCAAAGCTTAAGAAGAATGTCTTCAGTGGTGACTGTTTTATTTTTTTTCATTGTGATGTGCTCGTGGAGATGTCTTAAACAAAATGTTATTCAATATATTGTTACTGAATTAAGACGAAAGTGACTATTTATCCATTCTTGCACTGAGATTCTGATTTGATCACCTTTTTATATGATCTTAATAGTAGTAAAGTGACGAAATTCAAAGAAAATTATTAAAAACCTCAGATAACCCAATGCTGATAGGATCAGCGAAGTAGGGGCAGGAAGCAAATGTTACCAAGACTTCAACTCAATGCTGATGTCGATCCAGTTGTTGTACGCTTTTTAGGTGAACTAAAAACAGCGGGCTTTACTGGCGACGTTGAATCTCAATATTCTAGCCGTTTGGCGGTCGCGACTGATAACAGTGTATACCAGCAACTGCCCCAGGCTGTCATTCTTCCCAAAACAACACACGACGTTGTGCTTATCGGTAAAGTGGGTTCTAAATCTGCTTATAAACGCGTGACTTTTTCTCCTCGTGGTGGCGGTACCGGAACCAATGGACAATCTCTAACTAAAGGGGTTGTGGTTGATTTATCACGCTACATGAATCAGGTTCTTGAGATTAATGAGAAGGAAGGCTGGGTACGAGTTCAGTCGGGCATCGTGAAAGATCAATTGAACGACGCGGTTCGCCCTTACGGTTACTTCTTCTCTCCAGACCTTTCAACCAGTAACCGAGCGACACTTGGTGGCATGATCAATACTGATGCATCAGGCCAAGGGTCATTGAAGTACGGTAAAACATCTGACCATGTGTTGTCTTTGCAAGCGGTATTCGCCGATGGTTCGTGTTTAGAGTCTGATTTATCACATGGCTTACCGGAAGAGGGCGAGTTTGCGCATTATGCGCTTGCAGTTACCGAAGCGTTGTGTCGTGAAAAACGCGCTCAAATCCTCGATAAATTCCCACCATTGAACCGCTTCTTGACGGGCTACGACCTCAAAAATGCTATCAATGATGACGATGACAGCTTTGACCTTACTCGCGTTTTATGTGGCGCAGAAGGTTCTTTAGCCTTTATTACTGAAGCAAAACTAAACCTAACTCCAATCCCGAAAGCGCGAACTCTGGTTAACGTGAAATACAACACGTTTGATTCTGCGCTGCGTAACGCACCTTTCATGGTTGAAGCGAAGGCTCTCTCTGTAGAGACGGTGGACTCAAGAGTATTGAATCTTGCGAAGCAAGATATTGTTTGGCACACCGTGAGTGACCTGCTGACAGACGTTCCTAACAAAGAGATGCTTGGCATCAACATGGTTGAGTTTGCGGGCCAAGATGAAGCGGAAGTGGAACAACAAGTTCAAGCGCTGACTGCCAAACTTGAAACCATGGTTGAGAGCGAAGAAGCGGGCGTAATTGGCTTTCAAGTATGCAGTGATTTGGCGAGCATTGGCCGAATCTACAACATGCGTAAAAAGGCGGTAGGCCTATTAGGTGCGGCGAAAGGGCGTGCAAAACCAGTTGCCTTTGCTGAAGATACTTGTGTACCACCTGAAAACTTGGCTGACTTCATCGCTGAATTTCGAGTGTTACTTGATTCGAAAGAGCTGAATTACGGAATGTTTGGTCACGTTGATGCGGGTGTTCTACACGTTCGTCCAGCGCTGGACTTATGTGACCCTATGCAAGAAGCCTTGATGCACGACGTTTCTGATGAAGTGGTTAAGCTGGTGGCGAAATACGGCGGCTTGATGTGGGGTGAGCACGGTAAAGGCTTCCGTTCTGAGTACGGTCCTGACTTCTTCGGTGAGGAACTGTTCACCGAGCTTCGACGTGTGAAAGCAGCATTCGACCCATACAATAAGATGAACCCAGGTAAAATCTGTACGCCTTTAGAAAGTGATGCTGAGTTGGTGAAAGTGACCGACACCAAGCGTGGCTTCTATGACCGTCAGATCGACGTTCAAGTGCGCGACAGCTTTAAGCAAGCAATGGAGTGTAACGGCAACGGCTTGTGCTTTAACTACGACACGAGCTCGCCAATGTGTCCATCAATGAAAGTGACGGCTGACCGTCGCCATTCACCAAAAGGTCGTGCCGGTTTGGTAAGAGAGTGGTTGCGTCAGTTGACTGAGCAAGGCGTGGATATTCTCGATTTAGAGCAAGAAGCGCTAAAAGATGATACTCCAGTCAAAACTATGGTTGAGCGCGTTCGTAACACCATGAACAAACGCCACGAGTACGACTTTTCACACGAAGTACATGAAGCGATGAACGGTTGTCTTGCATGTAAAGCGTGTGCGAGTCAGTGTCCGATCAAAGTTGATGTACCAAGCTTCCGCTCACGGTTCTTAAACATCTATTACTCACGATACCAACGCCCTGCGAAAGATTACTTGGTGGCTAACATTGAAACCATGCTGCCACTCATGGCGAAAGCGCCGAAAGTTGTCAATGCGGCATTGGGTCAAAAGTGGGTTCAATCTGCGACTGCGAAAACGTTCGGTTATGTTGATGCGCCGCTGATGTCTGTGCCTACGTTGAAAAACCGTCTGGTGAGTAAAGAGCTACAACAATTCGATATTCAATATCTAGAAGGGCTCTCTTCTGAAGAGAAGAAGCAGCATGTTTTGATCGTCCAGGATCCGTTCACTAGCTTCTATGATGCAGAGGTGGTTGAAGATTTTGTCACTCTGGCTCAAAAGCTTGGCAAAACACCTGTGCTACTGCCGTTTAAACCAAATGGTAAGGCGTTGCACATCAAGGGGTTCTTAAGTCGTTTTGCGCGCGAGGCAAAATCCACTTCTGATTTCTTGTCGATGGTCGCAGATATTGGTATTCCGCTAGTGGGTGTGGATCCAGCTTTGGTACTTTGCTATCGCGACGAATATGTGGAGATCTTAGCGGATAAGCGTGGTGACTTTGATGTACTCACGGTTCATGAGTGGTTATTGCCATCGCTCGGTGACTATGAAGCGCGTTCTGCAAGTGAAGAAATGTGGTATTTATTCTCTCACTGTACCGAGAAAACCAAGATGCCAAATGCTGAAAAAGAGTGGGGTGCTATCTTCCAACATTTTGGAGCCGCACTTACTAGCGTACCTGTTGGTTGTTGTGGTATGGCGGGGACGTTCGGGCATGAAGTCGATAAGTTACAAATGTCTAAAGACATCTACGGTTTAAGTTGGAAGCCGAGGATTCAAGACTTACCAAAAGAGCGTTGTTTAGCGACAGGATACTCTTGCCGTAGCCAAGTGCAGCGTTTTGAAGGTGCAAAGCTCGCCCACCCATTACAGGCACTCGCACAAATTCTTTGAACTATTTAGCCCAGCAATTGCTGGGCTTTTTTCTAAGCTAACAATGGAATTGTTAATAAGGAAAGCTATGAAATTTCTTGAGTTGAAAGTCCCACCAGTTGCTCTGTTTATATTGGTTTTAGTCGCCTCTTATTTCAGTGCTCAGCAGTTGAGTACAGGTGCGATAGGAATGCCGTTTAAGTTCATTATTCTTGGTGTCGGAATCGTTTTGAGCGGCGTTATTGGATTAGCTGGCATTTGGGAGTTTCGAAAACAGAAAACCACCGTTAATCCAATTAAAGTCGAAACCGCCTCCACCGTAGTTGATAGCGGGATTTTTGGATACACGCGAAACCCAATGTATTTGGGCCTTTTCATCTTACTGTTCTGCTTTGGCTATTTTTTCCAGAATATTTTCAGCGTCTTGCTGAGTTTTGCTTTTGTTATCTACATGAATCAGTTCCAAATCAAACCAGAAGAGCGAGCACTAGAGCAATTGTTCGGTGCGGAATACTTTGATTACAAACAAAAGGTTAGGCTTTGGGTTTGTTTTGCTCTATGGGGGAATGAGTTAATCAACCACTAATATCCGTTACGTTTCAAGGTAAGCCATATTTTGGTGTGCTTACCATTTATATTTACTTTTTATCAAATAATCTGCCCGTCATTATTAAAACAAATGAAAGGTTAGGTAATGAAAGTTATCCAGAAAAATGGCTGCCATAAAGTATTTATGCGGTTGGCCTTTCTTCAATGCCAGTGTTGGCAGATATTTCTCCTCATAATTATTAACGGTAATGAAGCGGTAAAAGGTAGCTAGCCATTCATGGTCGCGCTTGTTTAAAAATGTGGAAGCCTACGAAGGGCTGTTCTGCGGTGCAAGTTTTATTGGTGAGCGATATGTACTCACCGCAGCACACTGTATCGAAGCAAGCAGCAACTAAGATTTTGAAGTTGTCATTGGTGTCTCTGATCTTTCTTCGCCCGGCGCAGAGCTTCACCGCTATTCTGTTGAGCAAATTTATGCTCATGAAAATTATACTTAAGAGCTTGCGAATAATGACATCGCCATTATTGAGCTTAGTGATAAGCCTGCGGAATCTACCGTCAGTCTGGTCGATGGATATGTCCGTGATAACTTGAATGCAGGTCAGATGTTAACGGTCATAGGTTGGGGTGACCAGAATTCATCGCAAGAGCAATACTCATCCACGAGTCAGTTGCATCGAATGAAAAAAGCCCAGCTTGAGGATATCAAGCTGGGCTTTTTAATTCTCTATTCGCTTACTTAAGCGGCAGCTGAGAACTGAGCTAGAAACATCTCTTTGCGCTCGTTGAAGCGGTATACTAGGTCGTCTACAGAAGCTTGGTCGTATGGCTTAAGGCCGCTTGCTACCATGCGCTTCACACCTTTACCGACTACTTCGCCATCTTCTTTGAAATCGAAGTTCAGTGTCACGATGCCGCGCTTGCCTTCAACGTCAAACGTCGCTCCAGAGTATTCAACTTCTGGGTGAGAAAGGTCTAGGCGAGAAAACTCAACTTCCATGCTCTCGTAAATCACAAGAGGGCGCTGGCAGTTGATCATCATTTGTTGCTCTTCCATAAGAGGAACCATGATGTGAGGAAAGTTCATACCTGAGAACTTAACGTAGTTTGTTACTACGTGCTCGATGAAGGCTTGATCGTGGCTCTTCTCACCTTCACAAGACATGTGTAGGTACTCTTTACCATTTGCATCGATAAGTGAGCTCTCTTTTTCACACTTATTATCAACGCTTAACGCAATACCGTTACCAACCATACCTGAAAAATCAAAACGCATTTTTTGGCTGATACCTTCTTTTTGCAGAAGAACCGCAAATAAAAGATCGCCAGGAACACAGAAGCGCTTGTTGTCTTCATCGTGAATTGGGTTGAAGTCGCCGGCTACTTTTTTAGCAAAGTGGCTTGCTTGTTCACGAGTGAATTGAAATTGATTGTCTTCAGTAGAAAAGTAAGGTGTCAGAAACATAGTATCGCTATTAGTCATCAAATCTGGGATGGATTATAGCTAACTAACTTCGATCTAATGGTCTATCCAGTTAACTTTGCATATATATCAGTCAATTAGATAAATACGTTGGATGGTATGTGAGGTTTTTAAGGGGGATATGGTGATTGGTTCAATGCAACAAGGGCTAATCGATAGCCCTTGGTTATATGATGTGTTATTTCACGACTTAGAAGCTACACAAAATACCTTCAGGCATTAAGTGGTTGTGCACAGATAATTTGAGCAATAAGTTAGCTTGCTCGATATCCGGTGCGAAGTAGCGGTCTTTGTCGTAGAAGCTGACTTTTTCACGCAGGATCTGTTTCGCTTCTTCTACTCGAGGTGAAGAGAGGTTTGGCGCTCTAAAATCCAACCCTTGCGCTGCTGCTAAATACTCAACCGCCAATATTCCACGAGTGTTCTCTGCCATGTCACGAAGACGACGACCTGCAAAGGTTGCCATAGAAACATGATCTTCTTGGTTAGCGGACGTTGGTAAGCTGTCTACAGAAGCTGGATGAGCCAGTGTTTTGTTCTCACTAGCTAGTGCTGCTGAGGTAACCTGAGCAATCATAAAGCCAGAGTTAACGCCGCCATTGTCGACTAAGAACGGTGGAAGTTTGCTGAGGGCGCTATCAATCAGCAGTGCCATTCGACGCTCTGACAAACTACCAATTTCAGCAATGGCTAAGGCTAGGTTATCGGCGGCCATAGCAACCGGTTCTGCGTGGAAGTTACCACCCGAAATGATGTCACCATCGTCTGCAAAGACCAGTGGGTTGTCCGATACGGAATTTGCTTCAACCATTAGTGTTTCTGCTGAGTTACGGATCTGCTGTAGACACGCGCCCATCACTTGAGGCTGGCAACGCAGTGAGTAAGGATCTTGGACCTTTTCACAGCACGTGTGCGATTCACCAATCTCACTCTTCTGGTCGAGCAGATGACGGTAAGCCAACGCAGCGTCCATTTGCCCACGGTGACCACGAACGCGGTGAATTCGAGGATCAAAGGGGCGGCGGCTACCTAGCGCAGCTTCCACAGACATCGCGCCACATACCGTCGCAGACGCGAACAAGTCTTCTGCTGCGAATAGGCCTTCTAAGGCGAATGCGGTGGATGCTTGCGTACCGTTGAGTAGAGCTAAACCTTCTTTAGGAGCGAGTGTGATTGGCTCTAGTCCCGCGATCTTCATCGCTTCTAAACCAGTGATAATTTTACCGTTGTGACGAGCTTGGCCCTCACCAAGTAGAACAGTACTCATGTGAGCAAGGGGAGCAAGGTCGCCTGATGCGCCCACTGAGCCTTTTTGTGGCACACAAGGGTATACTTGCGCGTTCACTAGATCGATCAGGGCATTGATTACCTTGAGTCGGATACCTGAGTAGCCGCGAGACAAGCTGTTAATCTTGAGTACCATCATCAAGCGCACGGTTTCGTCAGACATGAATTTACCTATGCCTGCTGCGTGAGAAAGTACGATGCTTTTCTGTAGAACTTCGAGATCTTCTGGAGCAATCTTGGTGTTCGCCAGCAAGCCAAAGCCCGTGTTGATGCCATAAACAGTGCGGTCTTCTGCAATCACTTGTTCGACAACCTGCATACTCGTTTCAATATCTGAGATAGCAGCAGAGTCGAGCGACAAATTCACCGGACTGCGGCTGATTTTACGTAGTTCAGATAGACCTAGATGTCCTGGTCTAAGTAATAAATTCAACATGTTTTCTCCAGACATTAAAGGCGACGAAGTTCTTCGTTTAGCATAGGTAAATCAAGTTTCTGTTCTTTCGCACACAGCTTAGCAATGTCGTAACCCGCATCCGCATGACGCATAACGCCTGTTGCTGGATCATTGTGAAGTACGCGAGCAATACGATGTGAAGCATCTTCACTGCCGTCACAACAAATCACCATACCTGAGTGTTGCGAGAAGCCCATACCAACGCCGCCACCATGGTGTAAAGAAACCCAAGTTGCGCCGCCAGCTGTGTTTAGCAGTGCATTTAATAGAGGCCAATCTGATACGGCATCTGAACCATCCATCATGCCTTCTGTTTCACGGTTTGGACTTGCAACCGAACCTGAATCTAGGTGGTCACGACCGATAACGACTGGTGCTTTCAGCTCGCCATTTTTCACCATTTCATTGAAGGCTTGGCCTAAGCGTTCACGATCTTTCAAACCTACCCAGCAGATACGTGCCGGTAGACCCTGGAACTGAATGCGTTCACGCGCCATATCTAGCCAGTTGTGCAGGTGAGGGTTGTCTGGAATCAGCTCTTTTACTTTTTGGTCTGTTTTATAGATGTCTTCTGGGTCGCCAGATAGAGCTGCCCAACGGAAAGGACCGATACCTTCACAGAACAGTGGACGAATATAAGCAGGAACGAAACCTGGGAAATCAAACGCGTTCTCTACGCCTACTTCCAATGCCATTTGACGAATATTGTTGCCGTAGTCCACGGTTGCAGCCCCGCGATATTGCAGGTCTAGCATCGCTTGAACTTGAATCGCCATGGACTGCTTAGCTGCTTTAACGACTTTCGCTTCATCAATGGTACGCTCTTGCGCAGCCTTCTCAATTGTCCAACCTTGAGGCAAGTAGCCATTCAGAGGATCGTGGGCCGAGGTTTGGTCTGTCACGACATCTGGCGTGATGTTGCGCTCTACTAACTCAGGGAACACATCCGCAGCGTTACCCAACAGACCAACAGAAATAGGTGTGTCAGACTCTTTAATGATAGCCATCGCTTCATCTAAGCTGGTGGCTTTCTTGTCTACATAACCAGTACGCAGACGGTAATCGATTCGTGATTCATCACACTCAACCGCAATCATTGAGAAGCCAGCCATGGTCGCTGCAAGAGGTTGAGCACCACCCATGCCGCCAAGGCCACCTGTAAGTACCCACTTGCCTTTTGCTTCGCCTTGGAAGTGTTTCTTCGCGATAGCGACAAAGGTTTCATAAGTACCTTGAACGATGCCTTGTGATCCGATGTAGATCCAGCTACCTGCGGTCATTTGGCCATACATCATCAAGCCTTCTTTATCGAGCTCGTTGAAGTGTTCCCAGTTTGCCCAATGTGGAACAAGGTTCGAGTTAGCAATTAACACGCGAGGTGCGTTTTTATGAGTCGGGAACACACCTACAGGTTTACCCGATTGAACAAGTAGTGTTTGGTCGTCTTCTAAACGCTCTAATACTTCAACAATCTTGTCGTAACATTTCCAATCGCGTGCTGCACGACCAATACCACCATACACAACCAGTGCATGCGGGTGTTCTGCCACATCAGGATCTAGGTTGTTCATCAGCATACGTAGTGGTGCTTCTGTTAACCAAGATTTTGCGCGCAAAGTTGTGCCATGAGGTGCGCGAATTTCGCGAGCCGTGTCGAGACGAGGGTCACTGTTGTGGTGTTCCGTCATTTTGAAATTCCTTCTGTTTCACGTTATATCGTTGTAGTTGTATTTATCTGTATAGCTGGTTTATTCACTGGCCATTGCACTGGCAATATCCCAACACAAACGAGCCGCCAATCGAGCCGTTTGGGCATCGACGTCGTAGTCTGGGTTGTATTCCGCAATGTCCGCGATAATGAGTTTCTCACTGTGTCTAAAAATCTGTTCTAGGAAAGGCGCGAGCGCTTCATAGCTGACGCCTCTTGCCGCTGGGGCACTGACACCCGGCGCAGCCGCCACAGGGAAGACATCGAGATCAATAGTGAGATAGAGGTAATCACTATCAGCGATGAACTTTTGCAACTTAACCAGTTGAGCTATTTGGTTTACTTGGGTGATATCGCGATCATGTTCGTACCACACACCAAGTTGGTCAGCTTTATTGAACAGCGCTTTGGTATTGCTGGCAGCACTTACGCCTAGGCAAGCGTATTGAAATGGCCACTGATGTGCATGGCAGTATTCGCTAATCTGATTAAAGGGTGTGCCTGAGCTTGGCTTGACGTCAGCAATGTCGCTTTCAAATTCACGAAGGTCAAAGTGAGCATCAAAGTTAACGATGCCTATCTTAGGTTTGTGAACTGATTGAGTTCTGTGAAGATGCTCAGCTAAGCCTTGGAAAGAAGCCCAAGCGACTTCGTGACCACCGCCAAGGGTAATCACTTTGTTGGTTGATAGCGCATTGGCAATCACAGTAGCGCACTGTCTCTGGCTCACTTCTAATTGATCATCGTTACATTCGATATCGCCAAGATCAGCAATGCGTGCATCATTGTGCCAAGCCATATTAGCTAAAGCTTGGCGAATCAAATTAGGTGCTTGTTTTGCGCCAATACGTCCTTTATTTCTTGCAACACCGGCATCGCTGGCGAAACCAACCAAGGCAACAGCGTTGTCAGTAAGCCCTTCATTTAAAACATCACTTTGTACTTGTTTGGTAATGTGATGAACGCGAGTACCGAGCTCGCCATCTTCAAGATCATTACGTCCCGTCCACACAAAGTTGTGAGTGGTGACTGCAGTTGCGTTAGTGCTATTGGATTTAGATTGAGTCATGACAGACCTCGCCATTAACAATGCGCTTATGCAAATGAGGTACGCCAACTTGATAGCTTAGATCGGCTGGATGATCGATATTCCAAATAGCCAAATCAGCAGAGTAACCCACTTCAATTTTGCCTCTGTTTTGCGACTCGCCAATGGCGACAGCTGCATGGCAAGTTACCCCGCGTAATGCTTCTTCTGGGGTTGTGCCAAATAGGGTACAGCTCATATTCATCATCAGTGTTAAGTCAGCAAAAGGAGAAGTGCCGGGATTTAAGTCGGTCGCGATTGCCATTGGGGTGTTGTGCTCGCGAAGTAGGGAAATTGGTGGCTGTTGAGTCTCTTTCAAAAAGTAAAAAGCGCCCGGTAATAAGGTGGCGACAGTACCTGATTCGGCCAGCGCTTTTACTCCGGCTTCATCTAAGTACTCCACATGATCAACAGAGAGAGCACCGTATTTAGCAGCAAGCGCACTGCCACCCATATTAGAAAGCTGTTCTGTGTGGCCTTTGATCGCCAATCCATGTTCTTTAGCGGCCGCAAATACACGCTCGGTTTGTTCTAGGTTGAAGCCGATCGATTCGCAGAATACGTCGACTGCGTCGGCTAAGCCTTGCTCTGCAGCCTTGGGGATGATCTCTTGGCATACCAGATCAACGTAACGATCCGGTTGTTCTTTATATTCTGGTGGTACAGCGTGTGCTGCAAGTAGTGTGGTGGTGACCTTAATACGACGGTGGTTTTCTAGGGCTTTAGCAGCACGTAGCATCTTAAGTTCGTCATCAAGCGTTAAGCCATAGCCAGACTTTACTTCAACGCTGGTGACACCACTTCGTAGAAGACCGTCTAATCTAGGCAGCGCCATTTCAACCAGTTCGGCTTCTTGCGCGGCTCGTGTCGCCGTTACCGTCGCTAAAATACCACCACCTTGTTTTGCGATGTCGGTGTAGGAGACACCATTAAGACGTTGTTCAAATTCATTGGCGCGATTACCTGCAAACACAAGGTGTGTGTGGCAATCAATCAGCCCAGGGGTAACGAGCTTGTTTTTGCAGTCGTAGATGATGTGATCAACAGAGCGGCTAGCACTCACAGTTTCACAATGAAGTGACTCATCGCTTGAGTGTGACAGGGATACGATCTTACCGTTTTCGATAACGATATCTTGTGGGGAAGAAGGTTGATAACCGTCGGCTCCCGAGCTCATCGAAACCACTCGCGCATTTTTGAGGATCAAATTCATAATCACCTAGATCTTTGCTAAACAATAAATGTATATACAAATAAATAGGCTAAATACTGACCCGAATCAAGTTGATGTTGCAAAAATGTGATCGGCGATCAGGATGATATTCTTTAATCTAAAACTATCTTAGAGCTTAATTTGTACTTAGAGCCAGGGTGGTAGAGTAATGCAAAACTGATAAGGCGTTCCTTGCTCCATGTTCTTCTATTGAGAAGCAAGCAAGGTTCTGTTTCCGTTAGTTTTAATGCCTGACGGATATTAAAGTCTGGAATGATGGCCTCTACCGTGTGTTCAATCGCACTCAGTGGGCAACTTTTGGAAAGGTATTCATTCGGTGTTGAGGTTGAAAAGTCTTGCTCCAAGTATTGAGGAGCAGCTTGTGAGTTTATCCAGCGCGCTTCTAGCTGTATCGGTGTGTTGTCGGCAAAGTGGATGATCTCACTATAGAAGACTTCCGCATTGATCATCACACCTAACCGTGTAGCGGTGCTTTCATCAGCCTTGATACTATCGTGCTTGATCACATGGCTTGTGTAAGTTTGGCCTCGGTCTTTGATCTCTTGTGCGATGTTGTTGATATCAAGTAGGGGAGATTGCGCTTTTTCCTGTGGTTCACACACAAAAGTGCCCAGTCTTGGTTTTCGAATGAGCTTGCCTTCAGACACAAGATCTCGAATGGCTTTATTCACCGTCATTCTACTTACGTTGAACTGCTCTGTGAGTTCAAGTTCCGTGGTAATTTGATAGCCAACTGGCCAATGACCATTGCTGATCTTATCGTCTATGAACTGTTTTATTTGCAGGTAGAGCGGCGCTTTCGACATAATGAAACCTTATTTGACTATACAAATAGAGTAACGGATTTTTTCACGATTTCAACATTTCCTCAGAGGATGTGAGCTTGTTTAACATAGATAGCGCAAATGTCTTGATTCTGTGCGGTAAGTGTCGCAAATTGTCAACATGCCTCAGTTAATCAAATAATTACAAAGGGAAAGAATATGTTTAAGAAATTAAAGGCCTCGCTAGGCATAGGTGCTGCTAAGGTCGATACCGTCTTAGATAATATTGACGTTTTCCAAGGCGGCGAGTTGTCTGGCAACGTTCACATCATTGGTGGCGATGTTGAGCAACAAATCGACATGATTAACTTGGTGCTCAACACAGAAGTGAAAGTAGAAACAGAAGAAAGCACCAGCTATGAAACCTTTTCACTTGGTCGTATTCAAGCTGTAGAGCCGTTTGTGATTAAACCTGGCGAAACTAAGTTGGTGCCATTTCGTCTTAAACTGAGTGATGAAACGCCAGTGACTGCGTTGAACGCAAAAATGAATCAGTGCCATGTTTGGGTAGAAACCAACCTAGATATCGGCTTCGCGATTGATCCTAAAGACCGTGATTTCATCTCTGTTCACCCATTGCCAACAGTCGCGAAAATCATTCAAGGTGTTGAGGCTTCGGGCATGGCAATGGTGAAAGCAGATGTAGAGAAGGGTTACTTGAAAGGGAACACCTTCGCTTCACGCTCGGGGTGTTACCAAGAGATTGAATTTCGTAGCGGCGGCTTCATGAATAACAAAGAAATCGAGCTGTCATTCATCGTAGATGGTTCTATGGTTCACTGCTTAGCCGAAATTGATCGCTCACTGAGCTTCCGCGGTGACCAATACATCTCGTTCACTCTGCCTGCTAACGCGGCCGACTCGGACATCCGCAATGCAGTTTCAAGAATAATGAGTGCGTAATTGTCTCTCTGTAACTAGTCGCTCTGTCTATTAATAGAGATAGTACGATTTCAAAGCCGAACTTAACTGTTCGGCTTTTTTGATTCCATCACCTTCTGTTGAATTAGATTCACCACTGATTATTATAAGCGTATGATAGTATTAATTAAATTTATTATAAAAAGTTGTATCACATGGATCTATTCACATTCTTACAAGCAGTAAATGCAGAAATCACTCCGACGAAATGTAAGATACACTTGGCTGTATGGAACGGGGAGCAAAACCCACTGGACGTTTACCTTGCTGGTGACTTTGAAGAGTGGCAATCTTATCAATCGAAAAGAAACTTTAATCGGGAATATATTGTATCGCTGATCCAGCTTCCTGAGCATGATACTTGGCTTTTGGCTGGCATCTATGAATCAATATCAGACACATGGAATGAAGATCATTACGACTACACAACTAAGTTAGTTCCTGAGTTTGAGTCATACTACGGCCGTTTAAAGGTCTCTTTCACTCGTTCAGGTCGTCAGTCTTACTTGATCGCAGAAAACTGGTCTGAAAGTATCGTAGTAAAAGAAATCACAGCTCAAAGAGTAGTAGTAGAGAGCTTCCAAGGATATCAGCAGACAAGCCTCTCCAAGACCCACCTTGATATCATCGTTAAACACCAAATTAGTGACTGGCGCTCCGCCTTATCAAGTGTATCAGGTATTTACCTGATAACAGACCTTGCAACTGGGAAGCTTTACGTGGGTAGTGCAACAGGTGAGTACGGACTTTGGCAAAGGTGGTGCGACTACTCTTATACTGGTCATGGTGGCAATAATCAGCTCTATATTCTTTTGAATGATAAAGGTATGACGTACGCGGATAACTTTCAATACTCTATCTTAGAGATTGCTGATACACACAAAACAAAAGACGAAATATTAGCGAGAGAATCCTACTGGAAGAATGTATTAGCTTCTAGGCAATTTGGCTATAACGACAATTGAGTCGATGTGAAGTTGACACACTTGCGTCTATTCATTTTTTGTGAGTATAAGTTATCAAAAAGAAATGTCGTCACTTGGACGGCATTTTTGTATTGATAATCTAGCTCTTAGTTTTCTCGAACCAGTAACTGTCCATCTGAGGTATCCAGTTTCGGTTTTTATCTTTTGGTAAGACGCCAGCCCAAAGTAAGTTCAGCTGTCTATTAAAAGTTCCAATAGAGTGTCCACCTTGCGCACCTTCAAATGAGAAAACCATTGGGCCTTTATTGCTGACTCCAGCTTGCCCCTCATGGCAGTAGATTTTCGAGGTACGTTCTACATCCGGCGTTAATGAGTAGCTCATAGTTAACGTTGTGCAGTCTGTACCACAAGAGCCAGGTTGGGGGTCTGTAACATACATGATTAAACTAGAAGAGTTTGTAGCAGTCCATTGCCCTGAAAGGTATGAGCAATCAATAGGTTGCCTTTCATCAGCGTGTATATTTGTAGAAGCAAGAAGACATATAGATACAAGGAGGCATTTATTCATTAGAAAAACCATTGAATATAAAATATAGGTCAGCAATATGCCACATTGGAGTATTGATCGATAGTGTATATGTCTAATTCTGTGTGATCCCGAAAGTTAAACTAAGTTCTTCTGGCATGTTATAGAGCACAAGCGCGGCTAACCCTCGCGAAACAAAAATCTTTCGGGCTCTATGGCCACCACTACTGGTATGACGCGATCTGGCTAATATTCTACTTAGCTTTCGAGCGTGATGCGTAACGGTGTCGTACCTTGTAAGCTTCTCATCATCCATCTCTGAAAATTGACCAAACAGTTCATGCTTCTGTGTATTTATACAGTAATATGAATTATTCGGACTTTAGTTATGAATATCCTCCCTTTGTCTCCTACTAGTATGTCTTGCTCATCATGGGAATCACCTGCTGGAGAATAGGTTGAACGTGGTGTATCGCTCGACTCAATATTAGTAAACAACCTCAATGCGACTTACTAGTAATTGACAGAAAACCACAGGCTCAACACCTTGATACCGTCATCGTTTTTTAATGGCGCGTATATGTGCAAAATTATTGATGTTCGCCAGCGATTGTTATTATCCGCTAACGCAACCTACGCTCAGATCCCTATTCATCCAGAAGATGCCTTCTCTATTCTGTGAGCAGGTTTTTCGGCCTGATTTAAGGCAACAACCCTGCGTAGTGTTACCAAATAATGATGGTGCGGTGGTGGCGGCGAATCGTTTGGCCAAAGAAGCCGGTATCAAGAAGTTTGAGCCTTACTTCAAACAGAAAGGTTTAATAGAACAACAGTCGATTCACGTGTTTTCCTCGAACTACGCTTTGTATGCGGACTTGTCAGCGAAGATGATGTCCACAATCACGGCTTTTGCACCAAACAGTCACATTTATTATATTGATGAGTGCTTTCTCGACATGCGTTACTGTGACCGTGTAGAAACCAATTTACAGGCTTTTGGTCAACGAGTTAGGCAAACGGTCTGGAAAGAATGTCGATTACCGGTGTGTTTTGGTGCTGGCCATACCTTGACGTTAGCCAAAATGGCGAACCGAAGTGCAAAAGGGGATAAAGCATTACAAGGAGTCTGTATTATCGATTCTGAGCAGAAGAGACAGCATTACTGGCTCTTCTCCGCTTAGATGAGCTTGAAAGAAGGGTAGATCATTGAATTCACCCCTGGTACTGAAAGCTGTTTGATCTTCAGTTTGAAGTATTCGGTATCTCTTATCCCGCGAGCTCTTCTGCGCAACAATCCAATTGATACATTGCCAGCCTCGATGATAGACCTGGTTAGTCGGTCATACTTTGCAAAGTTACAGATGCCTTCTTTGTGGTCTTGCAGCATGGATACAAAACCTTGCACGCTCATTATTCTTGTCGCTTTGGCTAACTGACACCAAGCGTCTAAACGGTAAGCCATTTGCTGATAGGTTTCCGCTCGCCAGATACTTTTTAGCTGCTCTTTAAGAACGTAGATTTCACTCAGACGGCGATTAGCTTTGAGTAACATTTTCAGTTTGTCCGTTTGGTTTTCTGACAGCCTTTCTGGATTCTTTAATAGAAGGTAAAGCGAGCCTTTAATCAGCGTTTTATCTTCTCTACAGACCGCTTTTTTGAACTCATACGAACGCTCTCGTCGAATGAGTTGGCTATATTGTTGGACGACATGGAATCGGTCAAAAACGATGTCAGCATTCGGCAGGTTTTCTCTGACGGCTTTTTGGTAAGCCTTCCCCATATCCATTGCAACGGCCTGAATCCCTTGAGCAGTTTGTTCGGTAAGTTGAGTGAGAAAGGCTTCGAGAACGCGGTGTGTACGACCATGCTCGACCCAAATCAATTGGCCGTTATCCATGTTATAAACCACAGTCACATAGTCGTGCCCTTTGGCTTTTGCGACTTCATCAACGCCAATCCGTTTTAATCCACA
>JAYYSE010000059.1:0-24571 GCA_036126475.1 Pseudomonadota bacterium
GATTAAAGAACCATGGAGTATTGATAATGGCGTATTAACCCCGACCCTCAAGATCAAACGCCATGTCTTAGAACAGAAGTATCACGAAGTAGGCCATAACTGGCCAAAAGATAAATTAGTGGTTTGGGAACAGTAATAAAAATTAAGAAGGAGCCAGTAAGGCTCCTTTTTTGTAAGTTCAACTTATACATAGTGACATCTTATCATCACTTCACCTTGGTGGTTCGCATTTTGTTTTGGACAACGCATTATCCGTTCAAAGTACCTCACTAGTTAAACACTGTTTGTTATTTCAGTATTTGTTAGGAAAAGAACTGATACGGGTAGGTCATATCGCACTCAAACCCAAATACAATTAGTCGTTTTGTGCACTCACGGGATAGTTCCATCGCGAGAAAATCAAACGCTTTGAAACTGGAGTACAAAGTCAGGTTCAGTTGTTTGGGAATAAAAGTTAAGAAGAATTTTCTACTATCGAGATAAGTTACGAGCTCAAATGGTCTGATAATTGATGAGATGAAACTGATATACTGAGAGCAAATAAATGACGAGTAAACCTCATGACACAAGCAAATAACCCACTTCACGGCATTACACTGCAAAAACTGCTAACAGAATTGGTAGAACATTACGGTTGGGAAGAGTTGAGCTACATGGTAAATATCAACTGCTTCAAAAAGGACCCAAGCATCAAATCGAGCTTAAAGTTTCTGCGAAAAACAGAATGGGCGCGAACTAAAGTTGAGCAAATCTATATCGACCTAAAACGCTAATATCTGCTCCCTAAATCGATCCAATTCCCCGTAGTTCCCTCGCGGGGATTATCCCCTGTGTCTACTTTTTAGGGCCACATCAATCTCGTATCTCGTATCTCGTATCTCGTATCTCGTATCTCGTATCTCGTATCTCGTATCTCGTATCTCGTATCTCGTATCTCGTACTATGATTTCCATAAAACAAAAGCCCCGCAAGCTTTCACTTGCGGGGCTTTAAAACTAATTAGATTCTAAAAACAATTACTTGTTTTCTTTCTCTTCTTTAGCTTTTGCGATTACTTCTTCAGCAACGTTTGCTGGACATGGTGCGTAGTGTGCGAATTCCATAGAGAATTGACCACGACCAGAAGTAATTGTACGTAGGTGACCGATGTAACCAAACATTTCTGATAGAGGTACGTCAGCTTTAATACGTACGCCAGTAGCACCAGCTTGTTGGTCTTTGATCATACCACGACGACGGTTAAGGTCACCGATTACATCACCAACGTGATCTTCTGGAGTGAACACGTCAACGTTCATGATTGGCTCAAGAAGTTGCGCGCCAGCTTTTGGCATAGATTGACGGAATGCGCCTTTCGCTGCGATTTCGAATGCGATTGCAGACGAGTCAACTGCGTGGAAGCCACCGTCGAATAGTTCAACTTCAACGTCTAGAGTTGGGAAGCCAGCAAGAACACCGTTATCCATCATAGACTCGAAGCCTTTCTCTACTGCAGGCCAGAATTCTTTAGGTACGTTACCACCAACAACTGTTGAAGAGAACGTGAAGCCAGAGTTTGGCTCACCTGGTTTGATGCGGTAGTCGATCTTACCGAACTGACCTGAACCACCAGATTGCTTCTTGTGCGTGTAGCTATCTTCAATCGCTTGAGTGATAGTTTCACGGTAAGCTACTTGTGGAGCACCTACAGTTAGCTCAACGCCGTATGTACGCTTAAGGATGTCTACCTTGATGTCTAGGTGAAGTTCACCCATACCTTTCAGGATAGTTTCACCTGAATCTTCGTCAGTCTCAACTTGGAAAGATGGATCTTCTGCAACCATCTTACCGATAGCGATACCCATCTTTTCAGTAGAACCTTTATCTTTAGGCGCTACAGCGATAGAGATTACTGGTTCTGGGAAGATCATTGGCTCTAGAGTACATTCGTGCTTAGGATCACATAGAGTGTGACCAGTTTGAACGTTCTTCATACCAACAACTGCGATGATGTCACCAGCTTGAGCTTCAGTTAGCTCGTTACGGTCATCAGCTTGCATCTCAACCATACGGCCGATACGCTCAGTCTTACCAGTTGCAGCGTTAAGGATAGTATCACCCTTCTTCATGCGACCAGAGTAGATACGGATGAACGTTAGTGCACCGAAACGGTCGTCCATGATCTTAAATGCTAGAGCACGAAGTGGCTCATCAGCAGATACAGTTGCAACTTCACCAGTTGGTTCGCCAGTCTCTTTATCAGTTAGAGGCTGTGGATCAACTTCAGTTGGAGCCGGTAGGTAATCTACAACAGCGTCTAGTACTAGCTGAACACCCTTGTTCTTAAATGCAGAACCACAGAATGTTGGGAAGAACGCTAGGTCGCGAGTACCTTTACGGATACAACGCTTGATGTCTTCTAGAGAAGGCTCTTCACCTTCCATGTAAGCTTCCATTAGATCATCGTCTTGCTCAACAGCAGTTTCGATTAGCTCTTCACGGTATTGCTCAACATCATCAACCATGTCCGCTGGGATGTCTTGGATTTCGTAGTTTTCTGGAAGGCCAGAGTCGTCCCATACGTAAGCTTTACGGCTTAGTAGGTCTACAACACCAACGAAGTCGTCTTCACGACCGATTGGTAGAACCATAACTAGTGGGTTTGCACCTAGAACGTTTTTAACTTGGTCAACAACGTTGTAGAAGTCTGCACCCATACGGTCTAGTTTGTTAACGAAGATCAGACGAGATACTTCTGATTCGTTAGCGTAACGCCAGTTAGTTTCTGATTGAGGTTCAACACCACCAGAACCACAGAATACACCAACACCGCCATCAAGAACTTTAAGAGAACGGTATACTTCAACTGTGAAGTCAACGTGTCCAGGAGTATCGATAACGTTTAGACGGTGACCGTTCCAGAAACAGCTTACAGCTGCTGATTGGATAGTAATACCGCGCTCAGCTTCCTGTTCCATGAAGTCAGTCGTTGATTCGCCGTCATGAACTTCACCAGTCTTGTGGATTTGACCAGTTAGCTTAAGGATACGCTCAGTGGTAGTTGTTTTACCCGCATCAACGTGCGCGAAAATACCAATGTTTCTGTATTTCGATAAATCTGCCATTGTCTTACTCTGTTAATAGGATATAAAATGCGCGCAGAGTATATCACAATCTGTGAAGACTGATAGCTTTGCATGCATTTGAGACTAAAAAACTTTGCCTTTTTCTAATATGTATAAAAAGGCACGCTGTAGAAACAATCTAAATGATTGTTAATTAAAGTACTAACCTCAAGCCCAATCGGCGTCCAAGTTAGACTGAATTGCTGCTGTATAGATTAGCTGAAGTGAGTTCAATTACAACTCATCAAAAGCATTAATTGCTTCTGATAGTTTTTTCACTCCATGGATTTGCATTCCTGGGATACCGCCTTTCGGCATATTAGCTGCAGGAACAATCGCTTTCTTAAAGCCGTGTTTAAATGCTTCATTTAAACGTTCTTGCCCGCTTGGTACAGGACGAATCTCTCCCGCTAGGCCTACTTCGCCAAAAACCACGACATCTTTAGGCAATGCGCGGTCTCTGAAACTAGAGAGTAATGCCATGACTAATGCAAGGTCTGCACTGGTTTCGGTTACTTTAACACCACCGACGACATTCACAAACACATCTTGATCAGCCATTTGTAAGCCGCCGTGTTTATGCAGCACGGCGAGTAATAAAGAGAGGCGGTTTTGCTCGAGACCAACCGCGACTCGACGAGGGTTCGCCAACTGGGAGTAATCCACCAGCGCTTGGATTTCAACAAGCAGTGGGCGAGTACCTTCCCATACCACCATCACTGAACTGCCTGACGTTTCTTCTTCGCCACGAGACAAGAATATAGCCGATGGGTTGCTGACTTCTTTTAGCCCTTGGCCTGTCATCGCAAACACACCCAGCTCATTCACTGCACCAAAACGGTTTTTATGGCTGCGTAATGTTCTGAAACGGCTATCTGTTCCGCCGTCTAGCAATACTGAACAGTCAATAATGTGCTCAAGTACTTTAGGCCCCGCTAGCGTGCCATCTTTAGTTACGTGTCCAACTAGGAAGATTGCTACATTATTCTGCTTCGCAAAACGTGTCAGTGCCGTCGCTGACTCACGAACCTGAGCAACACTACCTGGTGAAGATTGAACATCAGCAACATGCATTACTTGGATTGAGTCGATGACCATGATCTTAGGCTGTTCTTTTTCAGCCACCTGACAGATCTTGTCGACATTGGTTTCGGAGAGCATCTTTAAGTGCTCTTTTGGCAAACCAAGACGTGAAGCACGCATCGCGACCTGCTGTAACGATTCCTCACCGGTCACATATAAAGTAGGAAGTTGAGAAGAAAGCAAACACATGGTTTGTAGCAGTAGTGTCGATTTACCCGCACCTGGGTTACCACCAATAAGAATCGCAGCACCCGGCACCACACCGCCACCAAGTACGCGGTCGAGCTCTTTAAAGCCACTACTAAAACGAGGCACTTCCTGAAGATCAATTTCCGACAGGGTTTGAACGCTAGATTCGGTCGCGCTACCTGCATAGCCAGTTAATCTTTCATTGCGTGCTACCTGAGGAGAAGCAGCTAACCTAACTTCGGTAATTGTGTTCCAAGCACCACACGCATTGCACTGTCCTTGCCAACGTGGAAAGTCAGCACCACAGTCATTACACACATAAGCTCGCTTTGCCTTAGCCATAAAACCTCAATAATTTACCCAGTTACACAATGATGTTGTCAATTTGTGACTTATTTGACCGTACGGGTGCAAATAAACGTTGCAGTCATACCACTTATATTTAAAGATCGATTTAAACTAGTCGATAAAATAAATGTACCGTCCATTCTAACAAGAAAAGTATGCAGCAATCTGAAATTCTATCTGTAGCAGAGCGTCTTATCCCGGCTTATCACGCCGAAGATTTCGAATTCCTTCTTTCTCAAATGACAGAAGGTGAATCGCCGTCTCTGAAACTACTCGTTAAAATGGAACTGAATCGTATCATGGCTCCGTGTACAAAGAGCATTGATTTACGCGGACGTATCGATAATGAATGTCGTCAATTCACACTCGATGGGCGTAAACACTGGCTCGACGACATCGCTTTAAATGCTTATCAACGTGGTACAAAAAAATTCAAAGGCTACACCGAAGGGGCTTGGGAGCTAGTTATGGCGCCGCGAATTCAGCCTCTGCGTAGTGTGGTTAAGAGTGCGTCTCAAAGTAATCAAGGCATCACCAGTGCCAATAGCCCCTATGAAGCCGAAGCTATAAACCTTGGTTATGACTTAAAGCGTCAAGAGAACCGACTCAAGATAAGCTCACAGGTTGAAATCACCACATCTAAAGGGCAAAGCCTGCACGGTGTTACGGTTGATATCTCACCTTCAGGTGCAAAATTCAAAGTGCCGAGCGCCTTTCGCTATAACCTAGGCGAGAGCATCTGCGTCAAGTTTACTGAACTGTTTGAGAAATCGCTCGATACAGATATAAATGAGATAGTTAAATTTCGCGTTCTAGGTATTGATGAATCTTATGAAAATGACGCGGTTAAATTCCTAAGAACCGTAAAGATAAGCGACAACAACATTTTGGCTTCTTTGCTCGATGCTGCTTTAAATAGCACGAGTAAGAAAACCCACCACGAGAATCAAGATAGAATCATTCGAACTCGCACACGAGGTATAGAGCACACCTATCTCAAACATACTTGTAATCTACCCCTATTTTTTAGTGACAGTGAACTCAAGCTAGCCTTGCTTACGGATAACAACCATCCGCTATGGCAATACTGGCACGACGAGCGAAACCAACAAGCTCTGGGAAGTCTATTCAACGAACAGCGCATGAACTTACTGGCGAAGCCCGGTGTGAAAGGCACCAGTAATGTTATCTACTCGTTTACTCACGAACATAAAAATAAGACGTTGTTCTATTCGATGATGTTACCTGAAGCAACTCGTGAACAAAGACAGCTGTTTTGGCACATTGGTGGTAAGCGTAAAAGTTGGAAAGCATTCAAGTTCTCTGTTTTTGAGTTATCAGAAACAGAACGACAAGCTTTGGCTAAACATTCAGACATGCTCGCGCAAAGCTCAGCACAACTGACTCATTGCGCTATATTGCAAGAGATTGGCGATCACGAAAGTGCCGCGGATTACCTATTGAGTGAAAAGCCTCGAATTCCAAGCAGTGAATTGAATTGCTTCCGTCATCCTCGTGCTGTGGTTGGTAACATACAAAGCATCTACTTTGACTCACAGACTCGACGTAAAGAGCCTAGATATCAATTTAAGTCTCCGTTACAGATCACCTCACAAGACGGTACAGCGGCAAACGGTCACACCTTAGATATCTCGAAACGTGGGTTGAGCATTACTCTTGAGCACCCGATGATACTCAAGATCAATGACCCAGTTATCGTGAATTTTAATGAGCTACAGCTTTACGATAAGAACCTGCCATTAAGCACAGTGCCTTACCACGTGATTCGTGTGAGCCCGAATGGCCGCAATGTCCAATTGGTGATTACTGAGAACGCTAAGACAATGCGCACCATCGCGTTCCTAAATGGGCTTATCGATCAGAACCAAAGCAAGCTGATTAAGAAGAAAGAGATACTGCCAACGAACTCCTTGCTTGAGTCGTTGCACAATATTTTGTTGAACAAGATGGTGAGCACCCCTATCTTCATTGACAAACCAAGCTCAACACTGCGCTGTAAGATCATTGGTGTGAATTTCCCACTGAATAAGCACCTCACTCTACTGGCGAAACTGGGTCACAATCAAAAATTCTCATTGGAGCCTATCTTTAAAGGCCACACCAACTCGCTGCTGGCTGATCCACTCAAGAGAATTGAAGGTGCAGAGCCCAAGCACCACGATGTTTATATCGCTGCGGTGAAGTTTGGTGACAAGATTCAATCGGTACACACTAAGCTGGTGAAAGACTTTGCCTCGGCAAAAGAAAGAATCTTATTCATTAAGAAAGCGCAGCACTTAGGTGATGTGTATGTACTTCGTGTTACGACCGCGCCAATCTTTAATCCATTGACCACCTTGTTCCAATCGGATTTAGAAGAGCTTGCCCGTATAAGCATGCACCAAGCGAAGAAGCTAGAAAATGAGGTCACCGCGTTTATCGGTTATGGTGAGATAGAAGACATTACCGACGAAGTATTGATCCGATTGGAGCTGACTAGCTAATAACAATACTCCGTAATATCCAAGTACCATAAAATAGAAAAGCAGGCTCAGAGTCTGCTTTATTGCCTTTCAATATCACACGATTAAATAATCATGCTGGTATGAACCTTTACGGTTTCGCCCGCCAACTAATTTTTTGTTGCTTAGCCAACGCTCCAGACAAGATACACAATACCCCACCCAAACCAGCGTAACGCACAGCTGTTTGAGCTTGTTGCTCGACTTTTGGCTTAGCATGGAAGGCAATACCTAAACCAGCAGCGCCCATCATCACCAAGTCATTCGCGCCATCACCGACAGCAACCGTGTTATGCAGCTCCAGCTCATACTCTTCTGCCAGTTCGACTAAGATATCGGCTTTGGTTTGCGCAGAAACTACATCACCCAACACTTCGCCCGTCAATTTACCTTCAACGATTTCTAAAGTATTCGATTGAGCATGATCTAGGTCTAGCGTGTCTTTTAAGTAATCAGAGAAGTACGTAAAACCACCCGATGCGATTGCGATTTTCCAACCCAGTTTGTTAAGCGTGTTCACCAGTTCCACTAAGTCAAGCATAAAAGGCAGTGATTGACGCACTTGCTCTAGAACCGACTCATCAGCACCTTGCAGTGCTCCAACTCGTTGGCGCAGGCTTTGTTCGAAATCTAATTCACCTTGCATAGCGCGCTCTGTAATTTCAGAGACTAACTCACCTACTCCAGCGAGCTTGGCTATTTCATCGATACACTCGATTTGAATCGCTGTGGAATCCATATCCATCACGATCAAACCTGGCTTAGATAAATCTGGAACTTCACTAAGGCAAGCATAATCAAGCTTCAAAGCCTGTAGGATTTCTTCATGCGCTGGCGTTAGGTTGCCAGACATCAATGCCACTTCGTAATGCCCAACTTTCCACGTATCTAAAATGGTGTTGTAAGTGCTAGTGAAAAAATCGATGTCGTCGAAAGATTGCGGTGAGAGGTACTCGCCGAATACAATCCAGTTGGCTTTAGCTTTAGCGAGTTGAGAAGCGAAACGAGTCTCGGGGAGTCGAGTTAATAATGTGGTATGCCTTTTCATCGGCAGATATTTATGAGCGTCCATGTGTATGATTCCTAATTAACTATGCTAAACGTTAACCTATTGCAATTTGAAAACGCAAGTCTCAATATGTCTTATTCATAACATTTGTTTATTTCAGGCCCTGTGAAACATGAATGAATCATTGTTCTCAATACGTAACGCTTTGCGAATGTTAGCCCTCATTTTGTTGGCTACTATGTTCATCGTTACGATTAAAAATACGGTCGTGATCAGTAAGGGTAACGAGAAGATCCAAGCGAAACAGCTCGAGACACTTACCAAGCTGCTTATCTCTCAGGCTTCCCTTTCAGCCAGCAAAATGATCGCACAACAAGACCAAGAACGACTGCTTGATCTGACCAATCAGCTATCTCAAGATCGACTGGTATTCGATACCACCATCTATGATGCTGAAGGCATTCGCCTAGCTTCGAGCGAAAAGGCACTTTCAGTTCGTGAGGTGCTTGGCCTAGATACGCCACTTTCAACCGCGAGTATCGGCAGACAGCAGTTAGTAGAGCCAATTTACTCGAAAGAAAACACTATCATTGGTTTTATCCGCGTCACCTTTGAGACGGGTCAAATGACAGCAATATCGGATCACCACTACCGCAAAAGTGATCGCTACATGATCGGTATGGTATTGATGGGCTTCGTCAGTGGTGTGCTGTTTATTATGTTGATTCGAAAAAGGCCGACCAAATCAGGCGAGAACTTACTTCTGAAAAACGTAAACTCATAAATAGCGCATTTACGTTACCCAATAAAAAGCTCCGAAGCTCAGACAGCAACGGGGCTTTTATTTATCTGTCGATCTATCTAATTAGATAAAGCCTTACGCTTCTTGGTCACCAAGAAGCGCAGAATCTAAGGCAATTACCATCATGTCATTGAAGGTCGTTTGACGCTCGTCTATGTAGCTTGCTCACAGGTTTTGATATGGTCTGAGACAGTACAAATCGTTAGTGCTTTCGCACCGTATTCTGCACAAACGCCATAGATACCAGCCGCTTCCATCTCTACACCAACAATGCCGTATTTATCCATCACCTCAAACATTTGAGGGTCTGGCGTGTAGAAAGTTCAGCTGAGAACAAGTTACCTACTTTTACATCAACACTACGTGCTTTCGCTGCATCTTCTGCCGCGCGAACCATTTTGTAGTCTGCAATTGCAGCAAAGTCATGACCTTCAAAGCGAATACGGTTTAATTTAGAGTCGATACATACCTCCATGCCGATCACGACATCACGTACTTTGATATCTTCGCTTACAGCACCACAACTGCCGACACGAATGATTTTTTCACACCAAAGCCTTTAATAAGCTCAGTCGCGTAAATCGAACAAGATGGGATGCCCATACCGTGCCCCATTACCGAAACCTTACGACCTTTATAAGTACCTGTGTAACCAAACATATTGCGCACATCACATACCTGAACCACGTCTTCTAAGAAGGTTTCAGCGATGTATTTAGCTCGTAGCGGATCGCCTAGCATTAATACGTGGAGTAGCCATTGAAAATATCCTTAATCTCAAAACAAAAAAGAAAAGAGAGGTTTCCCTCTCTTTTATTCATTACCACTTACAGAAAGCTTGCACCGTATTCCATTGGTGATGTACCAAAGTAAGACGCTAAGCTTTGGCCGATGTCAGCAAACGTATCGCGACGGCCTAAAGAACCAGCAGGAACATTTTTACCGTAAACAATCACTGGGATGTGTTCACGAGTATGGTCTGTACCTGGCCATGTTGGATCACAACCGTGGTCAGCAGTAAGGATAAGTACATCATCCTCTTTCATCATATCGATGATTTCATTGATACGACCATCGAAGTACTCAAGCGCAGCAGCGTAGCCTGCAACATCACGGCGGTGGCCGTAAGCTGAGTCAAAATCAACGAAGTTAGTGAATACGATAGTATTGTCACCCGCTTCATTGATCGCTTCTTTAGTCGCTTCAAATAGCGCAGGGATACCCGTAGCTTTTGTTTTCTGAGTAATACCACAACCAGCGTAAATATCAGAGATCTTACCGATTGAGTGAACATTACCGCCCTTCTCATCAACAAGCTTCTGAAGAATCGTTGCTGCAGGTGGCTCAACTGAAAGGTCACGACGGTTACCAGTACGTTCGAATTGGCCTTTACCTGAGCCAATGAATGGACGCGCGATGACACGACCGATGTTGTACTCTTCTAACTCTTCACGAGCGATCTGACAAAGATCTAGCAAGTTTTGCAGGCCAAATGTCTCTTCGTGACACGCGATCTGGAAAACAGAGTCCGCAGAAGTGTAGAAGATTGGCAGGCCAGTCTTCATGTGCTCTTCACCTAGGTTATCTAGGATCTCTGTTCCTGATGAGTGGCAGTTACCTAGGAAACCAGATAAACCTGCACGCTCAAGAATGCGATCAGTCAGCTCTTTAGGGAAGCTGTTCTCTTTGTCGGTAAAGTAGCCCCAGTCAAACAGTACCGGTACACCCGCGATTTCCCAGTGACCTGATGGCGTGTCTTTACCTGAAGACAGCTCAGCAGCGTGACCGTAAGCACCAATGATTTCTGAGCCTGCATCCATACCAGGAGCAAAGCGACCTGTAGACTCTTTGTGAGCCATCGCTAAACCTAATTTAGACAGGTTTGGTAGCGTCAGAGGACCTTGACGATCGGCATTGTCAGCAAGACCTTTATAACAATGGTCTGCGATGTGACCCATAGTGTCTGAGCCTACATCACCGAATTTGTCTGCATCCGCTGCCTCACCGATACCGAATGAATCTAAAACTAAAATAAATGCTCTTTTCATTTTCTTCACCAACTTATTGCTCTTTGTACCAGCGCTTTTGATTATCAGTATACGCGAGGTATACCGATAGCGGTTATTTACACGTCTTCAAAACGAATCTGACGGTAAACGTCTGGTGTTGCTGTATATTCTCCGCCCACAGTGATTGCATTTTGTAATGCCGTTGCAGCTTCTTGCCACTGTTGTTCGTTGCGAGCATGAATCATTGCTAATGGTTTCTCATCGCTTGCTACTTCGCCAAGACGAATGAAGCTATCGAAACCGACTGCGTAATCAATGCTGTCCGTTGCTACCCGACGACCACCGCCCATACCAACTACAGCCATACCAATTGCACGAGTATCCATTGCTGATACCACACCGCTTTCTAGCGCGTACACTGGTTTAATAATTTCTGCTTTTTCTAGATAGTTATCGTAGTTTTCTACGAAGTCTGCTGGACCACCAAGGCCCGCTACCATTTTACCGAAGCACTCTGCGGCTTTACCGCTATCCAGTACTGCCATCAGTTTTTCGCGCGCTTCTTCTGAATCTTTTGCAAGGTTGCCAAGTACTAACATTTCAGCACACGATGCCATCGTAATTTCAAGCAAACGTGGGTTACGGTGTTCGCCCGTTAGGAACTGAACCGCTTCGCGAACTTCTACTGTGTTACCCGCTGAAGAAGCCAGAACTTGGTTCATGTCCGTTAGGATTGCTGTTGTTTTAGTGCCAGCACCGTTTGCTACTGCAACGATAGATTTCGCTAGCTCTTCAGACGCTTCGTAAGTCGGCATGAATGCACCTGAACCTACTTTGACGTCCATCACCAGAGAATCTAGACCAGCAGCCAGTTTCTTAGATAGAATTGAAGCCGTGATTAACGAGATATTATCTACAGTTGCTGTGATATCACGAGTCGCGTAAACACGCTTATCAGCAGGCGCTAAGTCACCTGTTTGACCGATGATCGCAACACCCGCATCTTTAGTTACTTCGCCGAACACATCCTTGGTTGGCGTAATGTTGTAACCAAGGATAGATTCAAGCTTGTCTAGCGTACCGCCAGTGTGACCTAAGCCACGACCAGAGATCATTGGAACGAAACCGCCACATGCTGCCACCATAGGTCCAAGCATCAGAGAAGTTACGTCACCAACACCACCAGTAGAGTGTTTATCAACGATTGGACCATCAAAGTTCATATGGCTCCAGTCGATAACCATGCCTGAGTCACGCATTGCACATGTTAGTGCGATACGTTCTGGCATTGTCATTTCGTTGAAGAAAATAGCCATTGCGAATGCTGCAATTTGGCCTTCAGAAACAGTGCTCTTAGCTACGCCTTGAATGAAGAAGTTAATTTCTTCAGCTGTTAGGACTTCACCATCACGTTTTCTGCGAATAATTTCTTGAGGTAGATACATTAGTGCCTCCCAAACTCTAGTTGGTTTGTAGGGAAAAGAGGTAATGTGGAGTGACTCAACGTCACTCTATCAAACAGACTTTTAAAGAATTAGTATGCTGCTGGATCAGCAGTTTGGTCTGTCGCTTCTAATGTATTGAGAAGGTTAGTTAGTAGGCTTGAAGCACCAAAGCGGTAGTGCATGTTGTCTGCCCACTCAGCGCCTAGTAGCTCATCAGCTATTGCTAGGTATTGTGCTGCATCTTCAGCGGTACGTACGCCACCTGCTGGTTTGAAACCTACAGTTTTAGCAACGCCCATTTCACGGATAACTTCTAGCATCATGCGCGCGTACTCTGGAGTCGCGTTTACTGGCACTTTACCTGTTGAAGTTTTGATGAAGTCAGCGCCTGCTTTGATACAAATCTCAGATGCTTTCTTGATCAGTGCTTCTTCTTTAAGTTCACCAGTTTCGATGATTACTTTCAGTGTGATGTCGCCACATACCTCTTTACACTGTTTAACTAGCTCAAAACCGACTTCTTCGTTGCCGGAGATTAGAGCGCGGTATGGGAATACTACGTCTACTTCGTCTGCACCGTATGCTACTGCTGCTTTTGTTTCAGCAACAGCGATTTCGATGTCATCATTACCATGAGGGAAGTTAGTTACAGTCGCAATACGTACTTCTGGAGTACCTTGCTCACGCAACGCTTTCTTAGCAGCTGGGATAAAGCGAGGGTAAATACAGATTGCAGCAGTGTTACCTACTGCAGTCTTCGCGTCGTGACAAAGCGCTACAACTTTTTCAGTTGTGTCGTCGTCATTTAGCGTAGTTAGATCCATAAGTTTAAGTGCACGTAGAGCTGCTGCTTTTAAATCGCTCATTTCTATCTCCGATCAATATATTCATATAGTTAACTACTTCGCCCTCCATCGAGTATAGATGGGTATTTTAGTAAGACTCAGTAGTCACAAATGAACGGACTTTGTTCCCTGAAGACTTGATAACTTTCGCTATCAATTGCAATCCTTGTCACCGCACAGTACCAGTTTGGTCTATGGCACAACAAATCAGTTATGTTGTGTCTAACATCTATAGCGTATCGCTAAGTTTGGCTTAACCCCAGAAGAATAACGAGGACAAATCCAAGCGGTTACTTTCTTGCCAACAAGAGACATCCTATCCCTTGAGCCGACACATTATAGGTATCCATTAATAAATTGTAGTGCTCCTTAGAACGCAAACGGTTTGTATCTCAAAAAAACATTCTAGGCCCACCATCGAATCAAAGTCATATTCAGGGGCGACAGTCCTAAAAACTAAAAAGCCCCGCAGCAATTTCTTGCTACGGGGCGATATTAAAGTGGCGTCTATATAATCTAATCTACTTAATTAGAAAGATAGGAAGAAGCCAGCAATTGTTGCTGCCATCAGGTTAGATAAAGTACCAGCAATAACCGCTTTAACACCCATACGTGCGATGTCTTGGCGACGGCTTGGTGCAATACCACCTAGGCCACCTAGTAGAATCGCAATAGAAGAAAGGTTTGCGAAACCACATAGTGCGAATGCGATGATAGCTTGAGTCTTCTCAGACATCACTTGACCAGTCGCTGCAACAACTTGAGCGTTTTCACCAACGTATGGTACGAAGTTTAGGTATGCAACGAATTCGTTAACAACTGTCTTCTGACCAATGAAAGAACCGGCAATAATTGCTTCTTCCCATGGAACACCAATGATGAATGCTAGAGGTGCGAAGATCCAACCCAGAAGAAGTTCTAGAGTTAGGTTTTCCATACCGAACCAACCACCGATGCCACCAAGGATACCGTTGATTAGAGCAATTAGACCGATGAATGCTAGTAGCATTGCACCAACGTTTAGAGCTAGTTGTAGACCAACTGATGCGCCACCTGCTGCTGCATCGATAACGTTAGCTGGCTTGTCATCGCCGCCGTCGATATCGTCAGTGATATTATCTTCTGGCGTATCTGTTTCAGGCTTAATGATTTTAGCGAATAGTAGACCACCAGGAGCTGCCATGAATGACGCAGCAACTAGATACTCTAGAGGAACACCCATAGATGCGTAACCCGCTAGCACACCACCGGCTACAGAGGCTAAACCACCACACATTACTGCGAATAGTTCAGAGTTAGTCATCTTAGGAACAAATGGACGAACAACTAGAGGAGCTTCTGTTTGGCCAACGAAGATATTTGCTGCTGCAGACATTGACTCGGCGCGAGAAGTACCTAGAGCTTTCTGAAGACCACCACCAAGAACTTTGATTACAAACTGCATTACACCAAGGTAGTAAAGTACAGAGATAAGTGCAGAGAAGAAGATCAATGTTGGTAGAACCTGGAAAGCAAAGATGAAACCGATACCGTCAACCGAGAAGTTAACTAGGCTACCGAATAGGAAACCAGTACCGTCTTTACCGTAGTCGATTACGTTTGCTACACCAGCAGAGAAACCTGCAAGCAAATCACGACCCCAAGGGATGTAAAGTACGAATGCACCAAGTGCGAATTGGATAGCGAATGCGCCACCCACCGTTCTAAAGTTAATAGCTTTGCGGTTGTCAGATAGTAGTAGTGCGATTGCAATCAGCACAACCATACCGACTAGGCTCATAAACAGGCTCATAGTTTATGACTTCCTTATTAGTTATTTATTGGCGTGTTACAAAATGGGGCTATAAAGCGAGGGTAATTATACTCATGCGACCACTAATAAAGTAATGCCGCCCTCACACTTTCGTAGAAGATTCATGTACCATTCACACGCAAATGTGAACCAAATCACAATAGAGATGCAATTTACGCAAACGATAAACAAAAACATTAGATTTTATTCACATATACCGAATGTGCGATGGCTATTTTGCCAGACTTGCGTTGCAATTGATTGCTTTGACTCTTTTCTGAGCAAAAAAAGTTCGTTTGATATCGTAACTAAATATTTGGAATGATTAACATTTCCTTGGTTTCCATAGGTTGGCATATCCGGAGCATCGGTCTCTAACACCAAGCTCTCAAGCGGCAATTTAGCGATGGTTGTGCGTGTTTTTTGCGCTCTTGGGTAAGTTATCGTTCCGCCGACGCCAATATAGAAACCAAGCTTAATCCAAGCTAAAGCTTGCTGTTCACTTCCTGAAAAACCGTGAATTACCCCACCTAAAGTAAACTTGTGCTGTTTGATTAGCTGAATAAGACGGTTGTAAGACTTCCTTTCATGGATAATCAGAGGCAAATTAAACGCCTTGGCAAGCTCCATTTGTTGGATGAAAAAGCGCTCTTGTTTCTCCTGTTCCACGTCCACAAAAAAGTCCAATCCACACTCACCAATGGCCACACACTGAGTTGTTTTTGAAGCGAGTAATTGATGAAGTTCTTCAAATTGCACCGCATCCGCTTGATCTAAAAAGTAAGGATGGAAGCCTAATGCGTAGTAAACATTGGGGTGAGATTGCGCGATCTTGTCAAGCTTATACCAGTTGCTTTGACCGATAGAAGGGATGAGTAACTTTTCAACTTGAGCCTGTTTTGCCTCTTTGATATATCCATCAATGCTCTGCTCATGAGTAAAACCTTGCCCAAACGCCTCAAAGTCCGCGTGGCAATGTGTATCAAATAGCGGAAAATCACTTGTTTGCTGTGTCATATTTCCCACTCTCAGCTTGTTGCCCTTGAGGATCTCGACGATAAGGTACACAACTACGCTTGTTTTCAGGTATCAAACCAAGCTCTTCACACCACTTATCGTATTTCCTAAGCCAAGCTTTTATCCAACCCAACATATTTACCTCAAACTTACTATCTCAAATAACACGCATTAAAAAACGCCTATTGCAGAACAATAGACGTTTTTGTTTAACTCGAATAGAGCTTGAAGAAATTAGTGCTCGCGCGTCGCTCGGAACTTAACGTCTGGGAAACGTTCTGAAGCTAGGTTCAAGTTCACCATCGTTGGTGCGATGTAAGACAGATTATCACCACCATCTAGCGCAAGGTTAGATTGGTTCTTACGTTTGAACTCTTCCAGTTTCTTAGCGTCATCACACTCAACCCAACGAGCTGTTGCAACGTTAACACCTTCGTAGATAGCTTCTACGTTGTATTCTGCTTTCAGGCGCGCTACAACCACGTCGAACTGAAGTACACCAACCGCACCAACGATCAAGTCGTTGTTCTGCATAGGACGGAATACTTGCACTGCGCCCTCTTCTGAAAGCTGAACCAAGCCTTTTAGAAGTTGCTTCTGCTTCAGAGGATCGCGCAGGCGAATGCGACGGAATAGCTCAGGCGCAAAGTTTGGAATACCAGAGAACTTCAGGTTTTCACCTTGAGTAAAGGTATCGCCAATCTGGATTGTGCCATGGTTGTGTAAACCGATAATGTCACCTGCATACGCTTTTTCAGCACGTGCACGGTCACCCGCCATGAAAGTTACCGCATCAGAAATGCTAACGTTCTTACCGGTACGCACGTGGTTCATCTTCATACCTTGGCTGTAAGTACCAGATACGATACGCATGAAAGCGATACGGTCACGGTGTTTAGGATCCATGTTTGCTTGGATCTTAAATACGAAACCAGAGAACTTCTCTTCTGTCGCAACAACATCACGCTCATTAGCTTGACGAGTTTGCGGTGCCGGAGCCCACTTCGTTAGACCATCAAGCATGTGGTCAACACCAAAGTTACCAAGTGCAGTACCAAAGTAAACAGGTGTTAGTTCACCAGCAAGGAACAGGTCGTGATCAAATTCAGGACAAGCACCAATAACAAGCTCTAGCTCTTCACGTACGCTTTCCGCTAGATCTGCACCTACTGCTTCATCTAAATCTGGGTTATCTAAACCTTTGATAATACGAACTTCTTGAATCTCATGGCCGTGACCAGATTCGTACAAGATCGTTTCGTCACGGTGAATGTGGTAAACACCTTTAAACTCTTTACCACAACCGATTGGCCATGAAATTGGAGCACAAGCCATACCTAGCTCGCTTTCGACTTCATCAAGCACTTCCATTGGGTCACGAACATCACGGTCAAGTTTGTTCATAAACGTTACGATTGGTGTATCACGTAGACGCGTTACTTCCATCAGTTTACGAGTACGATCCTCGACACCTTTCGCAGCATCGATAACCATCAAACAAGAGTCAACCGCCGTTAATGTACGGTACGTATCTTCCGAGAAATCTTCATGTCCAGGAGTATCTAGTAGGTTTACTAGGCAATCATTGTATGGGAATTGCATTACCGACGTAGTTACCGAGATACCACGTTCTTTTTCCATCTCCATCCAGTCAGATTTAGCGTGCTGGTTAGAGCCACGGCCTTTTACGGTACCCGCTTTCTGAATCGCGTTTCCGAATAAAAGAACTTTTTCAGTAATCGTGGTTTTACCCGCATCCGGGTGAGAGATAATTGCAAACGTTCTACGTTTGCTCACTTCTTGTTGGAAAGACATAGTCGCCCTTTGCTGATCTAAAGCGTAAAAAGGGCAAGTAGATAATACTTGCCCTTGAATTCTGTGTGCGGATTATACAGAAAGCGTGTCACTTTCTAAAGGGTCAGTTTACACCCTATTTTTTCGCTGATTTTCTGCTTAGCGAAAAGCAACAAGATGGCTAGATAAAAGACATGAAAAGATAGCTCATGATGATGGCGTCTTCTCGTCCTTGCTTGGTTGGATAATAGTTTCGACGACGGTCCACCTCATTAAAGCCGACCTTTTCGTAAAGGTTAAATGCGTTCACATTACTTTCGCGAACTTCTAGCCACGCACTTTCTGCGTTAGCTTGTTCACACATATCTAGGAAGTGCTCAGTCAGCGCTTTACCGTAACCTTTGCCTTGATGGCTTGGAGCCACAGCAATATTTAGTAGCGTCACTTCACCAACGATATTCTGCGCGAAAAAGTACCCGACCACTTGCCCGTCAACCTCAAGAACATGATGACAAGCGCCTCGGCTATCGAGATCTCGGATCATATTTTCTGACCATGGATGAGAGTGCGCAGCCTGTTCTATCTGCCAAATAGCGTCTAGATGATGGAATGATGTCGGTAAAAATTGATTAGTCATATGCACAAATTTGTTGCCATAAGTCGCGGCGATGTTGGTTATTGCCATTGATGTCAGACAGCAATGGGGACTGCAGTGTTTTTGCTTTGAGCTCTTGAGCAGATTCACACCCAGCAAACCACACCCATTCAACATCACTAAGTTCGATTGAAGTTAGATGATGAGGCTGAATATGAAGAGCCTGAGGTAAATCAAGCTTGATACTTTTCAGCACACGCTCAAACATCACTGCGAGATCGCCCTGAGGTTTTTCAGGGGAAACGAGCAATAATTTGCATTCGATAGATAGTGGAGTTTGTTTCGATTCATAACCCGCCAAACGTTCTGGGTGGCTAAGCTCCCATTGGCTGATGCCCATCTCTTGCAGGTACTGTGCGTGTGTTTGTGACATATCTAGCGGTGATTACCTTAGGTTGATATTGAGCTGCTCCTTGGAACAAACTAAAAATAGCTCATTAGAATTGGGCTGATACTAACAAAAAATAAAGGAGCATCAAGCTCCTTTATTTAGACTAAACCCGTTTGCATCTTATTGCGTTGGACATTGCTTTATAACTCATTGAACTCAGAGCTGTAAGCCACCTCACCAGAGTGCCCAGCGAGTGCCCCTTCAACCAGTTCAATGGCTTGGAAAGCACCTTCAGGAACATCCCAAGCACAGCTTAGACCAAACTCGCTCGCAGCATTAAAACCAAAACGACCATAATAAGCAGGATCACCAAGCACGACACACGCTGGGTAACCAAAATCAACCAATGTAGAGAACGCATCTTCAACCAGAGTTTTAGCAATGCCTTGATTGCGAAATTCTTCTTTCACTGCAAGCGGAGCAAGCCCTTGCCAATTATGATCTTCACCATGCAGAGTAATCGGGCTAAACATTACGTGGCCAACAACTTCGCCCTCATCAGAACAAGCCACCAGCGATAGTGTTAAATGACTATTCTCACGTAGGCTCATAACCAGGTTAGCTTCTGCATCCGTTTCAAAAACAGATTTCAATAAACGATCAATGACAAGTATATCTGCCGGTGCTTCAGTTCGAATAAGCATTCATTACCTCACTTTGTGTATCCGGGGATTGTACTCCCTTCTGCACAAAATCAGCTAATTGATTTAACAAAGTTTTCAAGGGAGCTGGTAATAAGTCTAAATCTACGCTGTCCATCAAGTTTTTAACCTCTAAACCGAGCTCTGTATCACCCTCAATAGACAGTCTACGTTGGAAGAAAAGCGTATCTGGGTCTTCTTTACGACCAGCAATTAACACAAGATCATTGAGATTGCCGCTAAAGCTAACATCTTCAACAACCTCTTTATCAGCTACAACTAGTTGCTCATTTTGGTAGCTAATACACCAACCTAACCCCATATCCTTTATTGAGACTTTAAGCCATTTATCTTCTAAAAACTCAAAGTCGCCGTCTTCTAGCGCTTCTTTGAATACGCTCTTAAGCCCCTCTAACAAGGCTCTTTTTTGTACTGTTTTAGGCAATAACTGGACTGGAGATCGCAAAATTGATGCGGCATTTTGAACTAGTTGAGTGCGAATCTTGTTTATCACGTGACTTATCCGTAACTTTGTCAATAATATTGAATGCATCATAGATGATGTTGAGATCTCAGTTACTGTTATGTATCAAATTAACTTCTGTTTGATGCTCGACCTTTAATATCCTGAAAATCACAGTTATAGTAACTCAGGTAATGAGAATTACAGCAGCTCGCTGCACTCACAGGTAAATATCGACAACTACACAAAATAAATATTTATCGATTGTGAATATTCAAGCTCTTGGAGAATTGGTAGTACTTTGATGCCTCCCCAGCAACTACAACATTGGTTTACTCAGCTAACTGCAAACAGCCCGTTCTTTTTTGCTGTGCTTGATGCTCAACATAACTACTTTATGGTGAATGAGCGTTATTGCGATATTGCTGGTTTAAGCCAAACTGAGCTTGCCGGCATGAACGACCGCCAAACCTTAGGCGAACAATTCTACCAACATCTAAAACCTTACTACGAACGAGCATTCAACGGCGAGACCATTGAAGCCGAAGTCACCCTTAATGAAACTGACCTCGACACTAGCCTCCACTTCAGTTTGTCCCCGCTTACCAATGGCAAGAATACCGATTACATCGTCTTCCACGCTTTCGATACATCAGAAAATCAAGTACTCGTCCGTTCTTTAGAAGAATCTGAAGCCAAGTTTCATAAGCTATCTCAGCTACTACCTGACGGGCTACTACTGGTTGAAAACGACTATATCTTGTCGTCTAACCCATCGGCTGCGCGCTTGCTCGGTTTTAACACTCCTACTGAACTTATCGGTGAAGAGTTAGGACGCTTGTTTATCGATGAACAAACCAAAACGGTCTTTAATAATAGTCTCAGCTCTATTATTTCTGAGTCTGGATTGGTTTGCTTAACAGGAGCTCGATGCGGCTTTGAACGTAAGGTTCAACTCAACATAGACTCGACTGCGATTCTTGGCAGTAGCACTCGGCTTGTGCTCATTCAAGACGCTCAAGAGACCACTAAACAATATACGCCCAGCAACTGTGAAGATGCCTACATAGATTCACTCACCAAACTAAACAATAGAGTGGGTTTTACTAAGCGTCTGGAACAGTTCATTCACAATGACACTCCAGTTGTCATGATGTACTTAGATATTGATAACTTTAAAAATATCAATGATTCACTAGGGCATCACATCGGTGATAAAGTGATTAAGGAAGTAGCTTCGCGACTTAAACGCCTGCTGCCACGCCAATCTGTGATTGGGCATCTGGGAGGCGACGAATTTGGTATCATTCTGCCAGAGCCTGAGCATCCAAGAACCGCAGAAACACTGGCAGAAAAGATCATTTCGCTGATCAATCAGCCCTTTGATCTTCACCATTTTAGTAAGCGTCTAGCTTGTTCGATTGGTAGCGTGCGCTTTCCTCAAGACGGCATCGATGCGCGTATCTTACTGCAAAATGCCGATACCGCGATGTACGAAGCCAAAGATCGCGGCCGTAACCGCTTAATTAAGTTCAACGAGCAGATGAACAAAGAAGCGCGTATGCGACTGTGGCTTGAGATCGAACTGCAAAAAGCACTTCAGCAGAATGGGCTTGAGGTTTGGTATCAACCAAAGGTGAATGCACGTGATTTTACCATCAACGGTGCAGAAGCCCTGGTCCGTTGGAAGCACCCTGTTGAAGGCTATATTAGTCCTGCTGTATTTATCCCTGTCGCAGAGCGTGCTGGTCTTATCGAACAACTTGGCCGTGTGGTCATGCGCGAAGTTTTTGCAACAGTGAAGCGTTGGAAGATGCAAGGGATCCTGCCAGGTCGTGTGGCAATCAACCTTTCTCCAGAACAGTTTGGCAACCCTAAACTGATTGATTATATGGAGAAACTACTACGCTCGACTGAGCTAGACCCAAGTGTGATTACCTTTGAGCTCACTGAAAGCGCTGTGATGAGTGACAGTGAACACACCGTACAAATGCTTAACGCGATTAAAAAGCTCGGCTTTGCTCTCTCCATCGATGATTTTGGTACTGGTTACTCTTCTCTGTCTTACCTAGCTCGCTTCCCAATCGATGAGCTTAAAATAGACCGTGCTTTCATCTCGGATATCGATACCCTTCCAAAACAGATCACCGTGATTGAAAACATCATCAACCTTGGTAAATCCCTCGATTTAACCGTGGTTGCAGAAGGTGTCGAGACCAGTGAGCAAGCGACGCTCCTGTCGAACCTCAACTGCAGCTCGATTCAAGGCTTCCACTTCTATCGTCCGCAGCCAAAACAAGATGTGGAAGAATTGTTCGTACAAAACCGTCGTCATAAGAACTAATTACACGATTCAAGCCCTCTCCTCTTTTCAGAAAAACGACACACAAATCACCACTCGTCAGAACCTCAAACGGAGTAAAAGCAGATTTATCCATCTAAACCTGCCTTACATCAATTCTGTCATTCATCATTCTTCATAAAATACCCGCTTCAACTTAATTCTACTGGTAGTAAGCAAATGGAACTCTTATGCCCAGCGGGTAACTTACCTGCTTTGAAAACCGCCATTGATTGCGGAGCGGATGCTGTTTATATTGGATTCAAAGACGATACCAATGCCCGACACTTTGCAGGCCTTAACTTTGCGGGTAAAAAGCTCGATCGTGCTGTGCAGTATGTACATGACCACAACAAGAAAATTCATGTTGCTTTAAATACGTTTGCTCACCCAAATGGCTTCGAACGTTGGACTAACGCCGTGGACAACGCAGCGGCTCTGGGTGTTGATGCACTGATCATCGCTGACATCGCTGTTCTTGAATACGCCGCAAACAAATATCCAGACCTAGAACTTCACCTATCAGTTCAAGCTTCTGCAACCAATGCTGCTGCGATCGACTTCTACCACAAGAACTTCAACGTAAAACGTGTTGTACTGCCGCGCGTATTATCGATTCATCAGGTCAAACAGCTTTCTCGCAACATCACTTCTGACGTTGACCTCGAAGTATTCGCTTTCGGTAGTTTATGTATCATGGCTGAAGGTCGTTGCTACCTATCTTCATACATGACAGGTGAATCACCGAATACGGTTGGCGCTTGTTCTCCGGCGAAATACGTTCGCTGGCAAGAGACAGAAACCGGCCTAGAATCTCGTTTGAATGAGATCCTTATCGATAAGTACGTGGCAGGAGAAAACGCAGGCTACCCAACGTTATGTAAAGGCCGCTTTGAAGCAGATATCGATGGTGAACGTAAGCGTTATCATGCACTCGAAGAGCCAACGAGCCTTAACACGCTATCCATGCTGCCTGAATTATTCGCGGCTAATGTCGCGTCGGTGAAGATTGAAGGTCGTCAACGTAGCCCTGCTTATGTAGAACAAGTGACTAGAACTTGGCGTGCTGCTATCGACCGCTACTTAGCAAACCCTGAACAGTACCAAGTAGAACAAGCTTGGAATGCGACACTGGCGAAAGTATCTGAAGGTACACAAACCACGCTTGGCGCTTATCACCGTAAGTGGCAATAGAGCCAACTGGAGAACTCAATGAAATACGCATTAGGCCCTCTACTTTATTTTTGGTCAAAACAAGACGTTGAAAGCTTCTATGAGCAAGCAAAGTCAAGCTCAGCAGATATCATCTACCTAGGTGAAGCAGTATGTTCAAAGCGTCGCGAGATGAAAGCAAAACACTGGATGGACATTGCTAAAGAGCTGTCTGCATCAGGTAAGCAGGTAGTACTGTCGACTATGGCATTGCTCGAAGCGCCTAGCGAAGTCAACATTATGAAAAAGTACATTGATAACGGTGACTTTGCCATTGAAGCAAACGATGTATCTGCCATTCAACTGGCAAGCGAAAACAAAGTACCATTCGTAGTCGGTCCAGCAGTAAACACCTACAACGCACGCACGCTGAACTTATTCTTAAAGCAAGGTATGACGCGTTGGTGTATGCCGGTAGAGCTTTCTCGTGAATGGCTGAGCAATGTAATGACACAGTGTGACGAGCTAAACATCCGCAAAAAGTTTGAAGTTGAAGTGTTTAGTCACGGCTACTTGCCACTAGCGTACTCAGCTCGCTGCTTTACGGCTCGTGCAGAGAACAAAGCCAAAGACGATTGTGAGACCTGCTGTATCAAGTATCCAACAGGCCTTCAAGTCGAGAGCCAAGAGGGGCAGTCTGTCTTCAACCTTAACGGCATCCAGACTCAATCAGGCTACTGCTACAACTTGGTGAATGACTTACCAAACATGCATGACTTAGTGGATGTGGTTCGTTTAAGCCCACTTGGTGTTGATACCTTCTCTGAAATCAATAACTTCAGAGCCAACGAACAGGGTCAAAACCCAATGAAGATTGAGGGCCGCCAGTGTAATGGCTACTGGCATCAGCTTGCAGGTTTAGACGTTAAGAACATCTAAATACTAGTTTCAAAACGAAAAAGGTCTAGC
>JAYYSE010000060.1:0-108090 GCA_036126475.1 Pseudomonadota bacterium
GCAGTTTGTGCAATAGAGATACCGTCGTTCGCGTTACGAACAGCAACGTCTAGGCCGCGGCTTTGAACGTTCAAAAGGTTAGAGATTTGTAGGCCCGCAGCGTCGTCTTTTGCGCTGTTGATTTTAGAGCCAGAAGCTAGACGCTCCATTGATGTTTGTTGTGCGCTGTTTGCGTTGTTTAGGTAACGTTGCGCAGTCATCGCTGAAACGTTGGTATTTACATTCACTGCCATGGTGATTTCTCCAATTGATTTTCCGGTATAGCGGTTTCCGACGTCTCGGAAAACCAAGTAGTTCTCTCAAAGTTACTTTTAATAACGGCTCGAAAATCAGAAGCTTTAGAAAAACTTTTAAAAAAACCACAAAAAATCATTAACCATATAATTTTCAACAATTTAAAATATTAAACTTTCTAAAACAACTACAGATTTTTGTTATTGAGAGCATGTGGTTTGTTTAAAAAACGTTCAGACTAGCTTTTTAGTTAGCCTATGTACAGAAATGATCAATCAACAAAGTTCATGGCTGTAGGCAAATAGTAGGCAAAAAGGTGAGCTGTTTTTCACAAAGTCGTCAGAGTAAATTAAAACTAGCAGAGCGAGAAAACGAAGAAAGATCGTTAGAAGGGAAAATAAAACACAATCTGCAGAAAGGAAAAAGCCCCTTTTCCTTTGAGAGAACCGGGGCTAGTTAGCGCGTCAGAGCCTGTGTGGAGATCATCGAGAAATGAACACATTTCCGACTCGCCGTTGCATTCTTACCGTAAAAATGGATAGCAGGTGAGAGATGAGAGAGCTAAACACCCAATAGTAAGTATGCTTGCCAGTTTCCCTTGCTGCATGGCTCACGTCTGAACACGAGCAGCAAGTTCAACCAATAACTATTGCAATAGTGACATTGCAGAGTTAGGCAATTGTTTTGCTTGAGCAAGTATTGAAGTACCTGCTTGTTGCAGAATTTGTGATTTGGTCATTTGCGTCGTCTCTTTCGCAAAGTCCGTATCTTTGATTCGGCTATTTGAAGCGTCTACGTTCTCTTGAACGTTTGCCAAGTTATTAATACTGTGGCTTAGACGGTTCTGTTTCGCACCCAAATCAGCACGCTGTGAATCCACGTACTTCAATGCAGAATCAATAACGCTGATAGCGTTCTGTGAACCAGCAACACTTGTTAGACTGATATCTTGAACTGATGTTGCACGGCCCTCGCTCTTAATTCCAAGCTCAGATGCCAAGCCACCAGAGATAGACATCGCACCATCTAGGTCTGGTTCTGCTACGAATAACTGTAAACGACCGTCATCAGTAACCGATGCATTAAGTAAATCAGATTGACCATTAATGTAAGTCGCTAACTCTTCAATATCGTCACCCGCTTTAGTGTTGATATCTAGAACAATGTCTTCACCCGCTTTAGTTTTGAATTCAAACTTAAGATCGCTCGCTGTTGGCGGCACTTCCCAGTTCTTATCTTTTGCGTTTTCTGAATCGAACGTAGTACCACCCATACGGTAGTCATCTGCACGGATACTTGTCAGAGCCATGATCATTGCTTCACCAGAGTTCGAACCAATCTGGAATGAAGCTTCACCGAATGAACCGTTCAGTAGGCGACGACCACCAAACGATGTGGTTTCCGCGATACGGTTAAGCTCATCTTGAAGTGCCATTGACTCTTCATTCAGTGCAGTACGCTCTGCCGGCGAGTTAGTGCCGTTTGATGATTGAATCGCTAGATCACGCATACGTTGTAATACGTTAGTCGATTCGTTCATCGCACCTTCTGCCGTTTGAGCAATCGAAATACCGTCGTTGGCATTACGCATTGCTACATCAAGACCACGAGACTGAGCCGTTAGACGGTTCGATATTTGCAGACCTGCCGCATCATCTTTCGCGCTGTTGATCTTGTGACCAGATGACAGGCGCTCCATAGAAGTCGCTAAGTCATTAGACGCTTTATTCAGGTAACGCTGCGCTGTCATTGCGGAAACGTTAGTACTTACATTAACTGCCATTTTGCTCTCCTTATGAGTTCGCAAGCTCTCTGCGAAGCGGCCAGCTTTACTCTCATATGGATAAGCACTGACCGTATGTTACTCAATAAACCTTATACAAGATTTAAGATCTGTATTAATCATTTATAACCAACACAGATACAAGTTGTATGCCAAGTTTAATTTTCTATAAATATTTTTTTATTTACTAATAATCAAGGATTTACAGAAAATTAAACGCGATTATGATTGTTTACTTTTAGAAGATGAAACTGCCCTCATCCGCTTGTTGCCGTTTTTTGCCGCTATATCAAGAAACATTATGCTTCGTACGAAAAAGCGGCAATTTTTGAAGTCATTCGCACATATGGCATAGCACATAAGGCAAAGAATCGACTCCGTGATATTTAGTAATTCACGACTCAATACCGATTCATCACTAAATATAGTTAAACAAAGTTAGGTCTTTTGTTTTGCCAAACGCTTGCTGTGAAGCTTGCAATGCTCGAGAGTTTTCATTGAATTCAATGATGGCTTTCGAGTAATCCAAATCTTCAAAGTTGCTTTTCGCTTTCGCCAAAGACAACTTAAAATCTTCATGTTGTTGCTCTTGAATATCCAATGTACTCAAACGGGCACCGACGTCTGTTCTTGCTTTCGTTAAGTGAATAAACGCAGCATGAAACTCTTCCGTCATTTGGTGCAGTTTTGCCGTTGCCGATGCATCGGACACTGGGTTTTCTACCTGCTCTGCCGCTTCTTTGAACGTATCAAAGATCGAGAATGTCTCTCTCGGCTCTAAGATGATCGAATCACCCTTTGTTACTTGTCCTTTAAACTGAATAGTTAACCCTTCGTAGACAATGCCAGTCGCAGGGTCAAAATCTTCAGCAGCAACTACAGCGCCATCTTTTTCAAGTTGGTACGCAAACTTACCAGTCTGCATATCAACAAAGGTTACTTTATAAGTAGAACCATCTTCAGCGCTGTTGGTCGCGCGGCCAAGCAATAACTCAGATGCGGGCTCAAGCTCGTATTGAGGCTGGTAATCACCGAATGGGTTATCTATTTCCATAAATAACTTACTACCCGGATCATTCATCGCCATTTCAAAACTGCTTGCAACACGCATCTTACGCTGATAGTCATCGCCTTGATACGTCACCGTTCCTTCTTTATCACGAAAGAAAGGTTGGCTTTTCGGCTTGGTACCGGCAAATGTATAGTTGCCAGACTCGTCTTGAGAGTTTGCTAAGTACAAGAAGTTATTCGCTAACTCTTGGATTTCACGCTTCTTCGCTAAACGGTCTTCAGGAGAAAGTGCACCGTTGATCATTTCCATTACGGTTCGCTTTGCCTCATCAGCAAAACCTTCCGAATTGGCGATTAGTACCTCATGGTGCTCAAGACGGTTCCTGACTAGGGTAATAGCATCAACGTATTGCTCTAGCTGCTCTGATTGTTGGCCAATATTTTGTAAATAATGCGTCGCTAATGGGTCATCACTTGGCGAGTGTAACTTTTTACCGGAAGCGAGCTGCGCTTGGTTGTGATGCACCTTATTCTCTTGGCGGCGCAAGTCATTTTGTACTGCCTGATAATTATGGAAGCTGGAAATACGATTCAACATTTACAATTCTACCTCAGAGCCAAAATAGTATTAAACGTGTCATTAGCAGCTTGCATTATGCGTGAAGAAGCCATATAAGCTTGTTGAAACTTCATCATGTTTGCCGCTTCTTCATCGAGGTTAACCCCCGAGATTGAAGCAATACGCTCTTGGGCAGACTGCTTTTCCAACGTCGCAATTTCACTTAAACGATTAGCCGTTGAAGACTTCAGACCCGTATTAGTATTCAAGTTGTGGTAAAGGTCTAAAATCGTAGACTCACCATCGTTCAAAACTTTTTCGGTTTGAAGATCTTGAAAATTACGTAAGTTGCCATTGTCACCCTCTGATGGGACAAGGTTTGCCGTAAACTTATCGTTCGGCACAGCTCCCGCTGTTAGCTCAAAGGTCGTACCGTTAATCGTCACCGGCCCTTGTGGTGGATATGGCTGAGGCTGCATTAAGATTTTGCCCTTGGGATCCGTCACTGCAAATTGCTCACCTTTTGGGGACACAATCACTTCAAATTCACGTAGCTGACCCGCCTCAAGGATTTTAAACCCAGCTGTGCCCTTGGCAAACGTCGTGGACGCTTCATAGCTTTGTGCAGCAACATCTTTTGGATCTGTGGTTGTCACATGAACCTGCGCAGCAAAATTACGCGTTGGACGCAGTAACAGCTTTTCACCAAGTTCGGGGGGATTACGAATTTCAACGCGCATACCATCAAGATAAAATGCGTTGCCGCTTGAATCTGTACTCACTTTGACCGTTTCGCCACTTGGCTTGGTCACCACGTAATCACTACCATCGTATTTAAGACCGTACTCTCCACCTTTTAAGCCAGAAGTATCATCAATAAACACAGCAACATCCGCTTTGGATTGCCCGTTTGTCGTAACACGAGATTTTGCCACCAGCTCAGAGTTCACATCAGTAAATAAATTCTGACCCACGTTACCATTGAGATCTAAACCTTGTTGTTGAAAGGAGTTAACCTTATATGAAAAAGCTGTTGCCAAGCGACCAAGCTCATCCATGATCGCTGGGATATGTTCATCTCGCATATCTAACATGGCACCAATTTTTCCATCAATATCACTACTAGTGATCGGCTTTAAAGACTTACCTTCAACAATCGCTAATCTACGCTGGTGTGCATCAGGTAAACCATCGACCATTTTTAGCTGGCTTGCCTCACTACCTGATACTAAGGTGTGACCGTTGCCGATATGGACATTGAAGCCTTCGGCATTTGAGCGCGGCGTCACTGTTACTTTGGTATAACCAGAAAGCTCATTAATTAGCTTTTCGTGCTTATCTCGCAGATCATTGTGCGGCCCAGGGGTGCGCATCATCAGGCGTTGAACATCACGAATCTCGATCGCGAGTTGGTTGACTCGTTCGATACCCATATCTAATTTTTTATTCGTAGAATCAGACTGTTGCCGAACCGTTTCATGAAATTCATTCAGTGTTTTACTGAGTAGCTCGGCCTTTTCTAGTACGACCTCTCGTGCGCCAACGTCATTCGGTGTATCGGCTAAGGTTTTAACCGAGTCAAACCATTCATTTAAGTTTTCAGGAATCTTCTTCGAAGCTACCGAAGACAACATATTCGAAAGCATATCCAAGTTGCCTTGAGTATCGCCTTTGTTGGCGGCATTAGTTGTCGATAGGTTAAGTTCATTGACGGCAAATTGATCCCAAGAGCGGCGAACATTTTCCACATGCACACCCATGCCATAGGTTTGACCACCGTACTGGCGCGGATCATTAACACCTTGAATGACAGATTGGCGGCTATAGCCCTCTGTATTGGCGTTAGAAATGTTATGACCTGTGGTGTTTAGCTGTCTCTGAGCAGTAAGAACACTTTGTGCCCCTACATTCAGAAGATCCGACGCCATAATGCCCCCCAAAAACTTAACAAAATCAGGATAAACTGATTAACTAACAGTTTAAAAAGCAATATATATGCCAACAGATAAAAAAGAGAATTAAAAGGCATTAATTTATTGAAGTATAAAGAGATAGCTATGTGGTGGTGTTGAATCTTATGCGGCAGATACGAAAAGAGCCTGCCACTGGCAAGCTCTAGATGTTCAATCGATTTGACCTAGTTCATTTCATCAATCTTAGCTTTAACTCGCAATACCTTATCCACGTAGTTAGGGTCGGTTGCGTAACCTGCTTGATGAATACCTTTGATGAAATTCTCTGAATTACCTTGGTGCTGCAGCGCCGTTTCGTACCTTGGGTTTTCATTCAAGAACTTCACATAGTCGTTGAAGCTGTCTTCAAAACTAGAGTAGGAACGGAAAGAGGCCGATTCTTTAACGGCAGTTTTACCATGGAACTCGAGTGTTTGAGTTGCCACTTTATCGCCTTTCCAACTTCTGTCTGCTTTGATGTTGAACAGGTTATTACTGTTGCCCAGAGAGTTCTGAACCATCTTAGAGCCCCAGCCTGTTTCCAGTGCCGCTTGAGCCAATAATAGAGATGAATCAACACCAAGCGCGCTTGCCGCTTTTTCTGCGTAAGGCTTCATTGAAGTGACAAACGATTCTGGTGAGTCGAAAGAGACCGGCTGTTTAATCGCCGATGCAGCCTGCACTTCTAGTGCTCTCTCTTCTGAACGACCTGAAAATTGAGGTCTTTGCAATGAAGTATCAAAGCCTTCGCTACGCACCTTATCTTCTGTCACGTCGCTAGATTGGCCAGCACTTAACTGTGCCACAATCATATCCGCAAGGCCTAGCGAACCATTCGCACTGAGCTCACTCGCCATTTGGTCATCTTGCATTTGGCGGTAGAACTGTTCGTTCTGGCTGTTCAACATATCCGATTTAAAACTAGAGTTCGCATCACGCATCGACTTAAACAACATTGAGGTGAAAATCGCTTCAAACTGTTTTGCCGCTGCAGTAAGTGCTTCTTTCTCACTGCCCTCTTCACCGTTAACTGCTTGTTGACGAAGACGGTCTAGGCTACCGATGTCATGAATAAAGCCGATGTCATTGTTATTCTTAATCATGCTCTATTCCTTAAATAATGATCAGCTGACCTTCAATCGCACCCGCTTGTTTCAGTGCTTGAAGGATTGCCATTAAATCAGAAGGTGCTGCGCCGACTTCGTTAACCGCTCTAACCAAATCGTCCAATGTTAGACCAGGTTCGAACTTGAACATCTTGCCATCGGCTTCAGTGACTTCGATATCAGAATCTGGGACCACTACCGTTTGACCGCCAGAGAATGCATTCGGCTGGCTTACATTTAAGTTTTCTTTAATCGCGACTGTCATACCACCGTGTGTTACAGCAGCCGCTTTTAGGCGCACGTGCTTACCAACCACAATGGTACCTGTACGAGAGTTAACGATGATTTTCGCAGAGCCTTCAGCTGGATCAAATTCAATGTTTTCGATAGCCGATAAGAAAGCCACACGTTGACTGATTTCTCGAGGTGCACGCACTTTTACAGACGTCGCATCAACCGCAGACGCCATTTGCGGACCTAAGAAATTATTAACCGCATCAGCCATGCGCTGCGCTGTTGTGAAATCGGATTGGATTAGGTTGAATGTGATGTAGTCACCACGGCCGAATGGCGTTGGGATCTCTTGCTCTACCGTTGCACCACTAGAGATGATACCGACGTTAGGGTTATTGCCGACAATCTTAGAACCATCGTTACCCTGAGCACTAAAGCCACTGACCACTAAGTTACCTTGCGCCACAGCGTACACCTGACCATCCAGACCTTTTAGGAAGGTTTGTAGCAAGGTACCACCACGCAGGCTTTTTGCTGAGCCAATTGAAGATACGGTTACGTCAACTTCCTGACCTTGCTTAGAGAAAGCCGGCAGTTCAGCGGTAACAATTACTGCCGCTACGTTTTTGGTTTTCGGCTTAGTGCCAGGCGGCAATTGAATGCCAAAGTTTTGCAGCATCGCGTTAAATGTTTGATCGGTAAAGGGAGTTGTCTCACCGGTACCCGGCAAACCCGTAACCAAACCATAACCGACAAGTTGGTTACTACGAACACCCGCCACTTTTGCCACGTCTTTAATACGCGCAGCATGGGCACTGGTGGCAAGAAATAGCATGCCGAATAGTACGAGTGTCAGTTTTTTCATTGAGTAACCTGTCTGTATTGCTATAATTAATAATGACTTAGCTAGATGTTATACGTAACGCGGGCTGTCAGTATGTCGACGCCCTCTCAAGCTCTACAGAGATACATTAAAGAATCGTGCCAAGAATCCAGGCTCTTGCATATCTTGTTGCACTCCAGTACCTGAGTACTGGATTCGTGCATTAGAAACACGGTTTGAAGCGATGGTATTATCGAAATCAATATCGTCCGGACGGATAGTGCCACTTAGGCGGATGTACTCATCACCGGTGTTCAATGTCATCCATTTTTCACCACGCACCACTAGGTTGCCGTTAGCGAGTACTTCAATCACTTCCACAGTAATGTAACCACTGATGCTGTTGCTCTGATTAGCGGATGCATCACCTGCGAAAGTATTGGTGTTACTTAGGTCGTACGAGAAGTTGTACTTGTCTATTGTTAACTCTTGACCACCAACAGCCAAAGGCTGCATTGATGAGTCATTCGACTTAGACATATCTGCATTGGCTTTTTTCGTCGCACGAGTATTTTCATCCAATGCCACAGTAATGATGTCACCTATACCGCGAGGCTTTGAATCATCGTACATACTGCCAATATGGTTTACGTTGAATAGTGAGCCAGTTGCCGCTGCATAATGCTCTGGCTTCTGTTTTGGATTGATTGGCGCCCATGCAGGATCACCTGCAACAGGATCCGTTCGACCGCGAAGCGTATCAACAATGCCCGAACTTTCTTGAGCCGATTTATCACCTTCTACCGCATCAACCACTCTGGTCGCGTTCTTTTCTGCTGGCATCTCAATTGGATCCAATACAGAACAACCGCTCATAGATAAAAACAGGGCTAAACAAAAAATACGTTTCATGGTGATATACTCTCAGCAAGTCGTGGTAAATAGTAAGCTCTGACGAACACGTCAATTAATACGAAACAAGTAAGCGGTGAATTAACCAATTACAGCTGTTGGTTAACAAAGCTCATCATCTTGTCTACCGACGAGATAACTTTCGAGTTCATTTCATAAACACGTTGAGCTTCGATCATATTCACAAGCTCTTCAGTTACGTTTACGTTCGATGTTTCTAGCATCGACTGGCGGATATTACCTAGGCCATCGAAGCCAGGTACACCTTCTTGTGGGTCACCACTCGCCCCTGTCGGCAAGTAAAGGTTTTGACCTACTGGTTCTAAACCACCTGGATTTACAAAATCAGTAATGGTGATTTGGCCTACCACGACGTTGTTCTGCTCACCACGGAGACGAACCGAAACTTCACCGTCGTTACCTACTGTCACTGAGATTGCATCTTCAGGTATAACGATTTCTGGTTGTAGCGGGTAACCTTGACCCGAGGTCACGATTGCGCCGTCACCGTTCAATGTGAACTGACCATTGCGGCTGTAACCTGTTTCTCCGTCTGGCATTTCAACTTGGAAGAAACCGTCACCTTCGATCATCATATCGAGGCTGTTAGACGTAGTCTGCGCGTTACCGTGTGTGTGAACCTTTTGAGTCGCAACCACTTTAGAACCCGCACCTAGCATCAAACCACTTGGTAACTCAGTGTTCTGAGACGACTGACCGCCAGGCTGGTTGATGTTCTGGTAGAACAGATCTTCAAATACCGCACGGCTCTTTTTAAAACCAATGGTCGAAGCGTTGGCAAGGTTATTTGAAATCGTTGAAATATTGGTTTGTTGGGCGTCTAAACCTGTTTTACTTACCCATAATGCTGGATGCATAGCAATTTCCTTTAAATTCTATTAGCTCATACGAAGCAGTGAATCAGACGACTTGTCCATTTCCTCTGCTGTGCTCATCATCTTGACCTGCATTTCAAACTGACGTTGTAAGTCAATTAGGCTGGTCATTTCACCTACGGCATTTACGTTACTGCCTTCGATAGCACCTTTTAGCAACGTTACCTCTGCATCTGCTTCGTATGCCTGATCTGGGTTTTTCGAACGGAATAGACCATTCGTATCTTTAAACAAAATTTGATTGTCCTGACGTACAAGTTTAATACGATCAACGACCTCTAGTTCCTCAGCTGGAGCGCCTTGAGGAATGACTGAGATCGTACCGTCTGTACCAATTTCGACTTTACTGATTGGGATAGGTAGTGTGATTGGCGCATCGTTTTCGCCCAATACCAAATGACCGCTTGCATTGGTCAACAAACCGTTTTGGTCAACCTTTAGGTTACCGTTACGTGTTAAACCTTCACGTCCAGTATTATCCATAACCGAAATCCAACCATCACCTTGGATAGTGACATCAAGATCACGGCCAGTGGTAATTACACTTCCCTGTGCAAAATTATGTCCAGGACGCTCTGTCATGCTGAAAACACGAGTAGGCATACCTTCGCCATACGCTTGCATTGAACGCGCTTGTGCTAAATCAGCACGGAAACCCGTTGTACTTACGTTGGCAAGGTTGTTTGCACGTAGCTGCAAAGCTTGCATATTTTGCTTAGCGCCACTCATGGCAAGAAACAGTGCGCGATCCATAATTTTGCTCCAAAAATCATCTTCTGGGGCCAATAAAGCAAACATTGTGCCAATATTTTTAACTGTTATTTATCAACAATTTAAATAAAAAACAAACAAGAAAGGTGATCACAAAAGGATCATTGAGGAAGAATTGTTGCCTGTAGCATTACCGGGCGGCAATAAGGGCGGCAAATAAAAAAGCAAACGACAATACCCAATTCAATAACATTGAATTGGGTATTCGCAGATGATTCAAACGTTTTAAACGATTAACGAATCTGAAGAATATTCTGTTGTAGTTGGTTGTGTACTTCTAGAGAACGAGAGTTCGCTTGGAAGTTACGTTGAGCAGAAATCAAATCAACCAATTCTTGAGTCATATCGATGTTCGACTGCTCCAGAGAGCCATTGTTGATGCTACCAAATGAACCTTTGTTAGATTCACCCCAGATTTTGTCACCCGAGTCGTTAGTAGAATCCCACTGAGTACCGCCTTTCTTATCCAGACCTTGCTCGTTTGGTACGCGAACTAGGCCTACACGACCAAGCATCACGTTTTCACCATTTGAGTAAGTACCTAGAACACTGCCGTACTCATCGAAATCGACTTTGGTTAAGAAACCTGTTGTAGCACCATCTTCATCAAACTTAGTTAATTCAAACGGAGCCGCAAACTGGGTTGAAGAATCTAGACCAAACTTAAGCACTTGTGTTGGATCTGCACCATTCAGATCGACAGGATTAGCGCCTGCACCTAGAGGTTCCGAGTTAATCGGTTGACCACTGTTTAGACTTGCTAACGTACCGTCATTGTTGAACTTCATTGTGTGACCAACATGACCTTGAGCATTCGTTGCATCACCACCAGTGATGTTGAGTGGCTTCTCGCCAGTCTCATCAGACACAGTATAGTAAGTCTGCCAAGTGTTTGGTTGCGTTTGATCTTTGAGGTAGTAAGTCGTTAACTTGTAAGACTGACCCATAGAATCGTATACCGTCGAAGACGTTGCACGGTTATAGGTATCAGCATCTTTGAAGTTAAATGCAGCTGGATCTTTAAGATCACCGTTTGCAGGAAGGTTAACCCCTACTTCAATGTTTTCTGTCTGTTTTGGTTTACCAAATTCAGCTGGAATGTCGAGAGGCTTTGGCGCATAAGAAAGAACCTCACCAGAGTTTGGATCAACATCGTAACCTAAAAGAAACTCATCGTTAGCCGTAACCATGTAGTTGTCTTTGTTTAGGTGAAATGCACCATTACGAGTTAGTTCGTTGATCTCCGGCACCATACGGTCTTTCGCTACCGCAAAGAAACCTGTACCACTTACGCGTAGATCCATTGGGTTGTTTGTATAAATACTTGAACCTTCGTGGAACTGTTGCGCTACTTGGCTAGCTTGCGCACCACCACCTGAGGTCGTTTTTGCGTTTGTGAACAACGAGTTTGAGTAAACATCACCAAACTCAGCACGAGACTCTTTAAAGCCAAATGTGTTTGCGTTCGCAATGTTGTTACTGGTTGTATTCAGGTCTAATTGTGCAGCGGATAGGCCGCTTAAAGCTACATATGACATTCCAATATTCTCCTAATCTATCTAGCTAGCATGTTCACTCACTTAGGAGCTACGCTTTACCAACTTCTAGTACTTCAGCAAGTCGTACTGGCGATGTAAAACCAGCCAGATTGAGTAGTACGTTGCCATCACCCTTACCAAGAAGCACACTGTTCACGTTCGCATAGCTGGAAACTTGGAACTCTGTGTTCTCGCCATCCAGTAAACCTGACGCTTTCACGTTGTATTTACCAGCCGGCAATGGGTTACCGTTTTCGTCTTTTCCGTCCCATTCAACACGTGTATCGCCTGCAGGTTTAGAGCCGATATCAAAAGTGCGAACTAACTGGCCCACTTCATTCTCAACACGGACCATAACGTTGTCCATCGCTTGAGGAAGCTTAACCATTGCCGCCATACCGCCATCACCTTGCTTTACACCTGCCGCACCAGGAACCAGTACATCACGACCAACCAAAGAGGAGGCCTGCAGTGCTTGGTTAGAGGTCATCGATGAGTTCAAGCTTTCAAACTGTGAATTCATTTTGCCGATGCCATCCACGGTCGCAAATGAAGCCATTTGCGCAATCATCTGGTCATTGCTAACCGGCTTAAAAGGGTCTTGCTGTGCTAATTGCTTAGTCAACAAAGATAAGAAATCTTCTTGCTTAAGATCCTGCTTACCTGTTGTTTCGTCGGGCTTCTTAGCGCCATCTTGAAGACTCTTCAGCTGGTCAACATAGGACAAGCCGCTTTGACCAACATTATTGTTGATTCCAGCCATATGCTACCTCCTTATCCTTATTGACCCATCTGCAGCGTACGCAGCAGCATTTGTTTACTCGAGTCAGCAACCTGTACGTTCGTTTGGTACGCACGTGATGCCGAAATCATGTTTGCCATCTCTTCCATAACGTTCACGTTTGACTTGTAGATGTAGCCTTCGTTGTTCGCTAATGGGTGGTCTGGGTTGTACTCCGCGCTCAGCGGCTTATCGCTTTCTACGATACCTAATACTTTCACAGGCACAGTGTGGTCACTATTGCGTGCTCGATTTAACTCAGCGCCGAACACTGCGTGGCGGGCTTTGTAAGTTTCTTTAGCAGAACTACTTACACTGTCCGCGTTTGCAAGGTTGCTTGAGGTCGTATTTAGACGAACAGATTCAGCACTCATCGCAGAACCAGTCACATTGAATACATTAAATAAGCTCATCTAATTATTCCCCTTTAATCGCTTTAGTTAAATTCTTGAACTTACTTCCTAGGAAGTCGAGAGAGGCTTGATGCCTAATTTGGTTTTGCATGAAAAGATTTCTTTCCAAATCCAAATCAACCGTGTTGCCATCTCCTGTATCAGGTTGGGTAGGAATTCGATACTTCGTTTCCCCATTCACCGTCGTTTCGGCAGAAATGTGCCGACCGTCTGTGCGGCTAAGACCAATGCTTGCCCCAGAACTTGCCGCTTGCAGTGATTTCTTAAAGTCTAATCCCTTTGCTTTATACCCAGGCGTGTTTGCTTGCGCGATATTGGTGGAAAGCACCTCAGCGTTACGCTCACGTACACCAACAGTGTGCTGGTGAATGCCCAAAGCATTGTCAAAAGAAATAGCCATCTAAACCTCAACTCAAGAACTGACTGTTGTGAAATAACCAAAGCAATATATATACCAACTTTTAAAACAAAGTGGTCTATTTATGCTTTTACAGGTTACTTGTGGGTAAACTTGTAATATACAAGCCAAAAAATAGAGTAAATTGGAATGTCACTCTGACTTAAAGATATAGGCTAAGCAGGAAAAAGAAAACCCAGCACTTGGCTGGGTTTTGAAATTGTTTAGTAACGTCACACCTTATTTAGGTGGCGACAATTACTTCAATTTGTAGATGATACCTGGGTTACAACGAACCATTTCAAAGCGGTCAGTTAAACCAGTTAACGACTCAGACGCACCCAGAAGCAAATATCCCCCCGGGTTCAAGCTGTTCGCCATTTGGTTAAGCACTTTAGATTTCATCTCTGGAGAGAAATAAATCAGTACATTACGACAGAAAATAATGTCGAATTTACCTAGCAGTGCGTAACTGTCCATCAGGTTTTGAGGACGGAAGTTCACCATGCGCTTAACGTTGTCTTTCACTTTCATGCGGCCATCGCCTGCATCCTCAAAAAAAGTACGGCGGCGCTCTGGAGAAAGACCACGACCTAAAGCAAGATTGTCATACGCGCCAGTGCGGCACATGTCCAACATGCTTGCAGAGATATCCGTTGCGGTGATCGATACATTTGGCAACATACCTGGCTTACGAGCTTGAGTTTCAAGCACCGTCATTGCCATTGAGTATGGTTCTTGGCCTGAAGAACTTGCCGCAGACCAAATCTTAATAGGACGTTTATTTGCCGCTATTTCCGGTAGAAGTTTATCCGCAAGCACAGCAAACGGGTAAGTATCTCGGAACCAAAGTGTCTCGTTGGTCGTCATAGCATCCACTGCTGCCACTCTCAACTCACGGTTTCGGCCCGTCACTACATCTCTCAATAAATCAGACAGCGAAGCTAGGTTAAACTTTGCCACTAATGGGCTTAGGCGGCTGCGCACTAAGTACTGTTTGCTGTCACCTAATACAATGCCACATTGAGATTCTAAGAAACGGCTGAAATCGCGATACTCTTGATCACTTATTGTTATAGCAGTCATTAATGTCTCTTTTAGTTAGTTAAAGCAGCTTTAACGGCTGCACCAAGCTCATCAGGATTGAATTTAGCAATAAAGGAGTTCGCTCCCACACGCTCAACCATGGCTTGGTTAAATACACCACTCAATGATGAGTGTAAAATTACGTATAAATCTTTTAGCTCAGCGTGACGGCGAATCTCAGCAGTCAGCGTATAGCCATCCATCTCTGGCATTTCGATATCCGAGATCACCAATGAGATCTGATCGTAAATGCAGCCCTCTGCTGACATCTGCATCAGTTTTTCGTAGGCTTCTTTGCCATCTTTCACGGCAATCACTTCAAAACCAATCGACTCAATAGCGCGTTGAACCTGTTTAAGTGCAACAGTTGAGTCATCAGCAATCAAGATACGGCGAACGAGTTCTTTTTCTTGTTCTACTTCTGCGATTTCTTCAGCGATCTTGCTGTCCATCGTTTCATCAACAGGCGAAATTTCAGCTAAGATTTTTTCAACATCAAGAATTTCAACTAACTCATTGTCGATGTTAGTTACCGCTGTTAAGTAGTTCGCCTTACCAGCGCCATCTGGCGGCGGGAGAATCGATTCCCAGTGCATATTAATAATGCGCTCAACGGAACTGACCAAGAAACCTTGGATGGTTCGGTTAAACTCAGAGATAACTACAAAGCACTTTTCAACATCCGTTGTCGGACGGCCACCAATCGCTAAGCTCAAGTCAATCACAGAGATCGTTTGACCACGAATGTGTGCGACACCTTTGACCAGTGGGTTTAAATTTGGCATCTTCGTCAACTTAGGGCATTGAAGCACTTCTTTTACTTTAAAGACATTAATGCCGTAACGCTGGCGCCCCATTAGGCGAAAGGTTAGTAATTCTAATCGGTTTTGACCGACGAGTTGCGTACGCTGATTCACCGAATCAAGAATACCCGTCATGAGCTCATCTCCATATCAAACTTTTTTGTATAAAAAGTGTTAGTCTACTGCAGGCTACGAACCACCAGAGAAACGGAATGACGTATTATAAAAAAAATTTGCCGCCTCTTTCCATAGCAATGTGTAGAGCTACTTTTAAAACTGTCGCTAAGTTTATCGGCATTTTATCAATATTGTTTAGTTTTTTTGTACAAGCTGCGACCCCAGAACAAATTGAGATGATTCAGTCTGCGGCAGAGCAGCACATCCTTGATACGGTTGAACAACCTCTAGGTGGCGAACTCCTTGTAAATTCAGCAAATATTGATTCAAGAATCAAAGCGACAGACTGCCCTATTCCTTTGGATACCAGTGCCTCAACCACCACGAACACCCGCAGCAGTATTACGGTTTTAGTTCAATGTGTTCCTGATGAGTGGCGAGTTTATGTACCAGTAAGACTCTCTATGTCAGTGCCCCTCGTCATGACCACACGCGCACTCGTAAGAGGCGAAGTCGTCGGACAATACGACGTAACCACTGCGATGATTTCTCTTAACAAATTTCGTCGCCAAGGCTTCACTGCTCCAGAGCAAGTTATCGGAGCCAAGGTAAAAAAGAACCTAAGGCCGGGTGACGTTGTCGAAAGAGGCGATATTTGTGTCGTATGTCGAAACGAGAAGGTTATCATACAGGCGGTAAAAGGTGGCATGACCATTACCACTAAAGGCACAGCGCTAACTGATGGCTCTATGGGTGATCAAGTAAGAGTGAAAAATGATAAATCGCAGCGTATAATCGAAGGTATTGTTACCAACATGTCTGAAGTCACGGTTTACTTTTAACTTTCTACTTCTCAATTGGCGGTACCGTTAGCATTTTGCTCTCGCTCCAGCACTGAAATACGTAGCTTCAGTGTTTCGTCCCTTTTCGACTATAGAGCGAAAAATTGCTAAAGTAATTGAACCCTTGGTCGATATTGACTGTACAGGTTCCCATTTTTGAAGAAAAAGGCTTAACTATGGCAGGCATTGATAACATTCGTTCAGGGCAAACCCTAACGACCACCAACCGATCAGCAGTCCGCTCTGATTCTAGTTCTGAGGCATCACGTTCTGATGTATCAACTAAATCACCGGCGAGCAAAGACGCGGTGTCACTTAGCCAACAAGGCAAAGCAATAGGTCAACTTCACCAAGACATGGCAGCAAATCCAAGCTTTGACTCGGTAAAAGTTGCAGCAATTAAAGAAGCGATCGCGAACGGTTCATATACAGTTGACCCAGAAAAGCTGGCCGACAATATGATCAAGTTCGAAAACGAATTAAAAGGTCTTTAAGCACTCCCTTCATTTGAATGGTTAACTTAAAGCACACGAGGTTATTGATAGGTTTACGTTATGGCGGCACTAGCAGATTTAGTTAATTTCCAACTTCAAAATGCCAAAGCCTTATCTGAATTATTAAGTTCAGAGAAAACCGCTATTACGAGCCGACAGTCAACGGATATTGAGCGAATTGCCAAGGAAAAAGTGGTCCTTGTCGAACAGCTAAGATCAACCGATCAACGCATCGCTGCCCATAGCAATATCTCAGAACTGACCGAGAATCCGGAACTTGCTCAGTTAGTCTCAACCATCAAGTCTATTGTGCACGATTGTCATCAAGCGAACCTGGTGAATGGCGAAGCCCTAAATCGAGCACACCTCAGCTTCAAAAAACTCAGCAATATGATGCAACAAAGCCACGGCAAGATTGGCATGACTTACAACGCCGGCGGTCAAACGCACACTATTTCAACGCTGGGAACCAACGTGAAAGCCTAGTCAAGGTACCGCTTCAACAACACGATTAGCCCTTTCCTACTTGTTTCTGTATCTGTTTTGTATCTCAGAATATTATATTCCGACTCCAATCAAAAGACACGCTCCCGAAAGTACACCCATAACCACGATATACAAAAAGCGGCAAGTATTTTCATACTTGCCGCTTTTAAATTCACATTAGTTATTGGCTGCCGACACGCCATCTGGAAAGCGACTGGCAACTAATATCATTCATTTCTTCACAGATACTAGAACAGTGTTTGCTGTCTCTTCTCTGGTACCGCTTGAACTTCACCGTAGTTACGTAATTGATCCATCTTGCGAATATCCAACTGAAGCTCGGTCACGTAGCTATCGCCTACTGGGTAGCTACGCACGACTTCTGCACCGCGGATAACACCATCAACCGCACCTGATGTGCGCTCTGTACCAAGGCGTTGATCTTCAAGTTCAGCACGGCCGCTGACTCGCATACCATAAACTTGTTCCGCAAGTTCGCGATAAGCATCAATCTTAGAGGCTCTCATCGCACGGATACGCTTCTCTTCGTCGTTGCGACCTTTTTGTTCACTGATGCTCGCGTAGCCAACGGCAACTAAGAAATCGTTTGGTCTCATGCTCTGTAGTGGCTGACAGCCAACAAGCAATAAAGCGGCAACTACAAACATTAACTTCTTCATCTCGAACTCCTAAGGGCGAAGAATAACAGTGTAAGGCTGGGTGATCGTTGGGTCAGAACGAATAATCACACCATCTTGAGTTCGAATACTGTTCAGAGTATCGAGGTCACGGCCAATACGGTCTGCCGGTAAGAAGCCTTGTGCTGAAGCCACGACAATACGAGTTTGCATGCCCACAACCCGAGCATTCACGAGTACACCACCCTCTTGGCGCAGCATAGTACCTGTTAGCACGTATTGAACGTCTTGCTCTTGAGCTAAATCTTTCCAGTCACGGCTTATCGCAAAGTCACCTTGATGAGTTACCTGAATAGAACCCGTAGTTTTAAAATCAACCACCTTGAAGCCTCGACGCTGAAACTGGTGAATGAAACCTTCTGATACCGAGTTGCCAAGCCAGTTTGTTGTATCCATGTGTTGCAGGTCAACAAACGAGGTGATCGCAATAGGCGTTCTTGCTGAGATACTGGTATTCGACACGATCAAGTCTTCGGTCATGCTTTCTACGAAGAAATCCATTGTGTGGCGAGGGCTGTCCATCAGCATAAACTGACTGCCTGGGTACTCAGTCTTACCGTTATAGATCGGCGAATAAGCGCATGATGTCAGTAACATGACACTCATTACTATGAGCCATTTTTTCATTATCTAATCTCCAGATAGTTATAGTGCGACCTGTTCTAATATGTTCTCACCATTATTCGTTTCAATGGATTACAATGTTGGAACAGTCTTTGCTTTTCATTAATGATTCAGATTAAGAAAAACGCACTCAAGTCAGCTTCAAGCTTATAGTTATTTATTAAGCAATATTTATACCCAACTGGTAACGAATAGATGAAAAAAATAATTTCTTACTTATTTTCAATAGGTTCACTGATAATCACAAGTTTCAGTGCTCATGCCTCATGGTATGAAGTTACCGGTATAGCAACCATCGTATCGTCAGAAGAAACGGCAAGGATCCACGCTCTGGAAGACGCGGTGTATAAGGCTATCCAGTTCTCAGGGGCAGACATCGGCAGTATTGCGAACCTAACGCCTTATTTAGATGGCAAGAAAAAGGAATACCAATTTACTAACCACGAAGTACGCTACATCTTGGTTGATAAAGAGAAGAAGCGCGGTGGCAATTTAATGATCACCGCAAGGATCGACATCTACCCTTCGGCAAATGCTTGCCATGAAAGACAATACAAGAAAACCTTCTTGGTGGGTAATATCGATGTCACCTCTCCACAACAAGCCGTAATGGGCAGAATCTACAACATCGGTGACGACTTCAGCCATGTGGTTGATAAACAGCTAGCCAAAGAGTCTCGCAGCTTCGTTTCTGTTGGCACTACCAACTACGAAATCGATAAACGCCGACCAGAGGTCATCAAGATGATCGCGCAGGATACTGGCGCACAATACATAATCGGTGGTGAGATTACTGACTTAACGGCAACCATCGAATCTAAGCTTTTAAAAGATGACATCATCAACCGTCAGTTTGCGTTAGAGATGCAAGTCTTCGATGGTAAGACGGGACACCAGATCTACACACGTAGCTATCGTGAGGTAGCAAAGTGGCCATTTGCTAAAACCAGTGAAGTTGACACTCGTAGTGCTCGTTTTTGGACATCGACCTACGGCAGTATGATGCTTCGTGTGAGCCGTAATATCATGTTGGACTTAGAATCTGAAGTCTCTTGTAAGATCACGCTTCCAGAAGTTGCGGCCGTATTCGGTAATACAGTGACCATTGATTTGGGCCGAATGCATGGCGTACAACAAGGTGACAAACTGCAGCTATGGCACACAGGTTCATTTATCGACCAACGAGGTCTACCGCGCAATAAAGTCTCGCAAAGCGATATCACACTGACCGTTTCTCGCGTCTACGAGAACGAAGCAGAACTTACGATTGATCAGCCAAGCCTAGCGGGAAGCATTCAAATTGGTGATGTGATGCAGAAAATCATGTAGTTAGCCGCACTCTAAACTCATAGTTTCTAATAAAGCCTTAGCCCCCCTGCTAAGGCTTCAATTTTTTCATGGGTATTAGTTTCGGTTTCTACGTATTTGTCGTAATCTTACTAATAACATAATCATCATTTAGCAAGCTATGAGTCAGAATAATCTAATTGGTGCTACCGGCTATCGCTTTATTTCGAAAGGTAAGACCGCTTTTAAGATCCACATCCACACACCAGAAGACACGGTACTGCATCGGTCTGTTGGTTTTGTGCGCATGGGTGAAGAGAAAGCACTTAAAAAAACCATCAAATTAAGAGACGAGCTGGGTAAAGAGCTTTGGGGTAAGTTTTGGAAGAAGGTTCTCAAGGAGCCCTACCTAATGACGCGCCTGCCACATAGTTTAGAGCCTAAGATTGTATTCAAACCAAACCCTACACAAAGTGACCCTGAACATCGTGATGAGTGTTATATCGCGAAATGGCGTGTGTTCTCTGATAACGGCGATTACAAATACAAAACCAAGGTCTGCTCCATAAGAAAGCACGGTAGACTGGCCGCTTACAGCCAAACTAAGCGCGCACTACTTAATGCTCACAAAGATGTGATTGATTTACTCATATTCATGGGACGCTTAAACAGCATCGACCTCAAGTAACCACAGAATGGACAAAACCAATCCCTATGAACGAATACAAAAACAGCCGCAAGTGCGGCTGTTTTTATTTCTAGAATCGTCATCTTAGCGCTTTGGAATATTGTCACGTACCAAGTAGATGACCTAGCTTCGGCAGATCTCTGCCAGCGTCGTTAAGCGGCGTTTTGAGTCTTTAACATAAGGATTGGTTTGATCCCATGCGTAGCCCGCTAAAATCGAGCACACCATTTGTTTAATCTTAGGGTTAGGATCTTGATAGAAAATCACATCCTGCAAAGTACCGGAATACCACCCCTCAACATAAGTTCTGAAGGTGTTTACACCGACCATCAATGGATCGGCATACTCACGCTCCCAATCGACCTTCTCGCCGTTAAGCTGCTTTTCCACACACTCAACCGCAAACTGTGCCGACTTCATCGCAATCGTAACACCTGATGAGAACACAGGATCAAGAAACTCACCAGCATTACCCAGTAGTGCGTATTTGTCAGTTGCAAGATGCTTCACGTTAGCAGAATAACCACCGATTTCACCCGCAGGGTTTGGGTACTCAGCGTTTGCAAGTATTTCGGCCAACCCCGGCTCTTCCATTGCCAACTGCTTAATCGCGGTAATCTTATCCTCAGGGTAAGATTCAAAGAACTTAGGTTCGCCTACTACACCAAATGAAGAAACACCGTTGCTAAACGGGATCAACCAATACCAAACATCTGGGTAAGTTGGGTGCACAGAGATTAGAATTTTGTTTCGGTCATAATCTAGTTCAGTATCCACCTCTGCAATATGATCGTTTATATGTGTGAAAATCGCTTTACGAGGTGGAAGTGATGATTGCTCTTCCAGATCAAGCATCTTCGGCAGTACTCGACCAAAACCACTGCCATCCAAAACGTACTGTGCTTCTAGCTGATAGCTTTCTCCATCAAGCACTTGAACATCTAAAATAGTGCTGTCGTCGGTAAAATTAATGCCCGTCAACTCATGCTGGTAATCAATAGTGACACCTTGTGCCTCAGCAGTATCTGCAAGCACCTTATCAAAAGCACCACGTTGAACCTGAAACGTGGTTCCCGGCCCAGTAGAGAACTTATCTTCAAAATTGAACGCGGTGTACACACCATTTTTACGAAATGCTGCGCCGTCTTTGTACTGGAAATTGGCCTTGGTCACCGCATCCGTCATGCCAGCTTGTTCAATCACTTCCATGCAAGCGGGTAATAGGCTTTCACCAATTGAGAAACGAGGGAATACGCTCTTTTCGATTACTCGAACATCGATGCCTTTTTTATGTAATAAAGAAGCGGCAATTGACCCTGATGGCCCAGCTCCGATGATCACTACTTGAGTAGACAGTTTTTTCATTAATTTAAGCCATGTTGGTTATGTGTTATTGCGCGCTAGCTTTCAATTCAAGAAGCGTATGACCAAGACCGATATCATCGGTGCGAGTCGCCACTTCAAAGCCAGCTTCTTCAACTATATCTAAGAAATCTTCACTGCGGTAAAAACGACTGTTGCCGTTTACCAGGCACGTAAAGTAAAGCGAAGTCGCGTTTAGGCTATAAGAAGCCGAATCATATTTCTGTGCATCCCAAAACAATTCAAAGATAAAAACGGTCGCTTCTTCTGACATATGAGAGCGGACACGCTTTAAGATGCTAAGAATTTCCATTGGCGAGAAGCAATCAAGGAACTGACTCATCCACCAAACATCCGCGCCAGTTAGCAGCGCTTGTTGCTTATCTAGCATGTTTGCAGGGAAAGGCGTCACTCTGTTTTGATGGCCATGTTGCTTAGCGTTAGCCATTTCTAACTGCTGTGGCAAGTCAACAATCGAGACTTCAACATAAGAGCCATGGTTGCAACACTGCATTGCCCACTTAGCTGTATTGCCGCCAATATCCACCAGCGATTTAGGTTTCTTGCTGAAAAGCTTATCAAGCAAAACTGGAAATAAGCGTTCAGAGTAGAAGTGGTCAAACTTCAAACAGCTCTCTTTCGCTTTTTCAGGCAATTGAGACAAGCCTTGGTAGATCGTCTCCCAATTCCCTAGCTCCTTCAAACCAGCAGGAGTGCCCTCCTCAATTGCTTCAGTGAGATGCATCATCGCGGCATAACAAACATCGGCTGTGAAATCCATGTTTGCGTTAGTCATGCCGCCATGCAACAGATAGAAACCGAGGTTGGCTATCTTATAGTTAGGTTTTTCCCAAACAACAATATGAGCGCTAAGCGCCATATCCAGTAACACTTTCACACCATATTCAGATACACCTGTTATTTCTGAAATAGTCTCAGCTGATAAGCCATCGCTCCCCGCATCGTCGAGCGCTTTTAAAATACCTAAATCACCAAGTGTACGAGCAGTATGAAAAACAATAGGAGCAAAAGATAATTTCTGTGCTTCTGTTTTTGCTTCTAATGCATTGAATGGATCTAATGTATATTCCGGCACGAAAAACCTAACTAAAAATAATAGAGGGTTACTCAGCAGCCATTTGTGCAAGCTTACGTTTAATATCAACGTTTAAGTTATTAACCCAGTGGTTGTAACTACGGTGTATTTCAACATCGTCATACTTCAAATTCTCTGATTCAACTTAAAGAATAGAGTAAAATTTGTCGTTATACGGAATATCAACCACAGCGTGATGTGAACGAACATACAATTCAGCACGGATCAAGCCAGGTTTAATTTCAGAAACTCACCAGCCTCGATTTTCAGCAGATTCATAAATAGCTGATTTCACCTGTTTACTTTGAAGATTATGTGCAACTGGAGTATCCTCAACATTCATTACAGGCTTGACACGTCCACACCCTGTAAGAACAAATATGAATAACATTGAAACTGCTATTTTTGTAATTTCATTTAAATTCCTTACCTGTGTTTATTTATAAGCACGAGTAGTATTTAGTTAGACCCAAAGCAAATCAATACCCTATGTCAAATCAATCCCAATTAATGTCGTTTAATATTGAGAAATGGTCTGCAAACTCGGCTGGTCTCAATTCTGATGCCGAGTGGCAAGCCTGGAGCACTAATTTAGATTGGCCGCAAGATGGCTCAACTGAATTTAAAGCGATCCCACCGATGATGCGCCGCCGAATGAGCCTACAAAGTAAATTGGCTGTTCAAACTGCATTGACACTCTTAAAAGACAACTCGATTGATTATTTGGTTTTTGCCAGTCGACATGGTGAAATGCACCGAACCGCAACCTTGATCCAGTCGATATTGGAAGGTGACGATGCCTCGCCAATGGCATTTTCACAATCCGTGCATAACACAGCAGCAGGGTTAACTACCATCGCAGCGAAAGCACCAATCCCTCTGACCTCTATCGCGGCCGGGCAAGATACTTTCCACAACGCTTTGATTGAAGCCTATCTTTACCTAAATCAATATCCATCGCACCGTGTGTTAGTTATCGATTTCGACCAACCTTTGCCTGAACTCTATCAAGAGTTCGAAGCTCAGAGTTATGCCGACTATGCGCTGGGTTTAGTACTCACCTCCGGAAGTGATTACTCAGTATTAAGAGCAATAACTAACGAAAACTCAGCCACTCCTTTACCACAAGGCTTGCTGGCACTACAAAACATCCTTCTAGGTTCACAGAGCTGGATCATAACAGGTAAGCATCAAGATTGGACTTGGATAAACAACGCGAAAGCCGGAGAACTATAATGAGCAAGGTCGACCAGTATTGGCGAGTATTCGCGACAGGCCTCTGCTTTACCATCTTCGGCTTGGGAGGCCTAATTCTCAGCTTCTTGATCTTGCCATCTATCGCACTCTTCACTCCTAACACCATTCAGCGAGAGCTCCGGGCTCAACGATTGATTCGCTTCTCATTCAATGCCTTCTGCCAGATAATGAAATTCACAGGTGCAATAGATTATCGAATTGATGGCGCAGAACTACTGCGAGAAGATCGCAACTGCATCATCGTCGCCAATCACCCAAGCTTGATAGACTACGTGCTAATTGCCTCTCAACTTCCTCAGTGTGATTGCCTCGTTAAAGCAGCGATTTGGGAAAATCCATTTATGAAAAGGATCGTCAAAGCCGCTGGTTATATTCCTAACCAAGCACCTGACGATCTTTTAGAACGCTGTGAAGAGCGCTTTTCGCGCGGTAATGTGCTACTAGTTTTTCCCGAAGGAACTCGCACTATGACCGGAATTGAACCATCCTTACAACGTGGTGCAGCGCAAATCGCAACCCGAACACAAACTGATTTACGGGTGATTCATATTACGGTTTCTCCGACATTCTTAACGAAAGAAAAAAAATGGTTTCAAGTTCCTGTGACGAAGCCCTTTTTTCATGTCGCGGTGAAAGGTAAAATAGAAGTCGCACCATTTATTGAAAGCTCAAATAATTTAACTTCGGCAGCAAGGCGCCTTAATCATCATCTTGCACAAACAATTTTCCCTTCCGAAGACAATATCTAGCGTATCAATAACATCACAGGCGATATCGGCATTTCGAAAATACCTCATATAATGTAGAATCGCCCCCCCTTAGAGCAGCATTTAGACAAAGCATTAAGTAGGTCAAAGTGGAAACATTACACAACGAACTGAAACAACTGATCATCGACGCACTAAATCTTGAAGACATGAGCATTGATGAGATTGAAACGGAAGCTCCGCTGTTTGGTGATGGACTAGGGCTAGATTCTATTGATGCACTAGAGCTTGGCCTTGCTATCAAGAAGAAGTACAACATCGTTATTGATGCTGACGATTCAAACACTCGCGAGCATTTTGCATCGGTTGCAAATCTAGCAAACTACATCTCATCTCAAACGAGCAACTAGACAGATCTTTATGACACAAGCTAACCAACAAGAAGTATACAAGCAGGTTAAAGATGCGCTGATTGAGCTGTTCGAGCTTGATGCTGAAGATATCACTCCGGAGGCTCATCTCTATCTTGATCTAGACCTAGACAGCATTGATGCGGTTGATTTGGTCGTTCACCTACAGAACGTAACAGGTAAGAAGATCAAGCCTGAAGAGTTCAAAGCAGTGCGCACCGTTAATGACGTTGTAGAGTCTGTGGTTGAACTATTGAAGGACGCATAATGCGTCCTCTGCTGACTTTGCTGTCGGCAATCATACTTTTCACTTACCCAATAGCGGTTTACTTTGGACTCAACAAGTTTGGTCTACAAACCGTGGGGGTCGCCTTAGCCGTAATCTTTGCTGTGCGCATTTTTACTGGCGGTCAGGCTAAAATTAAAGAGCTAAAACACCTAGCTTGGAGCAGTGGAAGTGCTGGTATTGTTCTGCTGACATTAGGTTTAGTCTTTAAGCAACATGGCTGGCTAACCTATTATCCTGTTATCGTTAATATTTGTATGCTGGCTGTCTTTGCTTCAAGCCTGTGGCAACCACAAACGATCATAGAACGTCTTGCTCGCCTTCAAGAACCTGAGCTTCCACAAAGTGGCATTGATTACACAAGAAAAGTCACCAAAGTCTGGTGCTTGTTCTTTGTTATCAATGGCTCTATCGCCCTTTATACCTGCTTCCAACCATTAGAAGTATGGACCCTATATAATGGCTTACTCAGCTATGTGTTTGCTGGGGTGCTCTTTGCTGGGGAGTGGATAGTGAGACAACGCATTCGTCAGAGTTAAATTGTTATGATCCAAACCGTACCTTACACCTCGCTGTCTGAGCTTCTCACTCAAAACCGAGAACCCGAATATATTGTCTGCTTTGATGACAATAGCGAGATTACGTGGCAAACCTTTAACGTCGACTTATCGAAACTCGTATGGCAATTGAGCTCATCGGCTGTTCAACGAGTCGCGATTTGTACTCAAGATAGCTATCTGTTCTCAGTGGCGTTCTTAGCATCTGCAGCTGCTAACAAACACATTATTTTACCAGGCAACTATCAACCTTGTGCAGTTGCCGAGCTAAGTGAACATTTTGATTGCTTGTTGGTTGATGATTCAATTGACGTAGTTGAGGTGGCTGACGTTCGCAATATTCAAGCCTTATTGAATTCAAGCACTGAAGTAGAAACACCTCAGTCCAATAGTCTACCGGCCATTGATTTGGCAGCCACCCATTTGACCCTGTTCACTTCAGGTTCAAGCGGTACGCCAAAAGCGATAAATAAAACGCTAGAGCTCCTAGATATTGAGACCGAACAGTTACACAAAAACTGGGGCACGCTGCTCAAAGGCAACCAAGTTCAAAGCACGGTTTCTCATCAACATATCTATGGTTTGCTCTTTAGAGTCTTATGGCCACTCTGCTCTGGTATTCCGTTTACTCGTAATAACCTAGAATACCCTGAACAAATTCTGTCTCATGCCAATAAAAACTGTGTGCTGATCAGCAGCCCTGCACTACTGAAGCGATTAAAGCATGAGACCAACAAGGTACAACTTGCAGTAGTCTTCTCTTCAGGTGGTCCACTGCCTACCGAGTCGGCTCATCAGTCGCGTGATTTGCTAGGGCATTTACCAATAGAGGTATTTGGCAGCACAGAGACCGGTGGCATCGCTTTCCGCCAACAAGAAAGCGCTCAAACACCTTGGCAGCTTTTTGATTGTATTGAGGCTAGTCTCAACAGTGAGAATTGCATTAAGTTATTGTCGCCGTATATCGATAAGAACAACTGGTATCAAACCGCCGACGAGTGCGAAATGGTCTCAGATAATCAATTCATATTGAAAGGTCGAACGGACCGGGTGATTAAGATTGAAGAGAAACGAGTATCACTGGTTGAAGTAGAAAAGCGCCTTGAGCAACTACCTTGGATAAACGAGTGTGTGGTGATTCCATTTGAAGAGCCAGAGCGCCTCATCCTAGCCTCGGTTTTGGTATTATCAGATGAAGGCCACGCTACTCTATCGACAATGAGTAAAGGTAAATTCTGGTTGATGCTACGCACAGAACTCAGAAAGTGGTTAGAGCCAATCGCTATCCCAAGAAAATATCGTATTGTTGATGAGATTCCTCTCAACAGCCAAGGTAAGCGGTTAACGTCTCACATAGAACAGCTAATAAAATCATAGTAACCGCTGATCGTATTTTATACTGAGATTATCTTTTTATACTTTTGTCAAAATAACAACATTTACCCAAGGATTCTAAACACTCCCTATGGACAAGAGAAAACCAACCGTCATTGCGGTAGACACTTTAGAAAATGAATCGATCCTGACACTTAATGTTAGCGGAGATATCACCGATTTTAAGGGACACTTCAAGAGCTTCCCTATTCTACCAGGCGTCACGCAAATTGATTGGGCACTTCACTACGCAGTCCAAGAATTAGGTGTCCCTGGTTGCTTTAAAGGCATGGAAGTCATCAAGTTCCAAGAGCCTATCTTGCCTGAGGCCACAATCCAACTATCACTCAAATGGGATTCTGACAAAAGCAAGTTGAGCTTCAGCTACACCTCAAATAACGGTGAGCAAACCCACTCATCAGGCAAAATGAAGCTGGGAGAGAAAAGTGAATAGCACTCCCGTCGAGGCTACTTCTCAACACCAAACAAAGGAAAGCAGCTACAAGGCTTGTTTCCTTATCCCGTGCTTTAATCATGGCGCAACCATGCCTGCGGTGGTGTCATCACTCCATCATTTTGAGTTACCGATCATCATCGTTGACGATGGTAGTGAGTTCACTACAAAGCAGTTTATCACTCCCCTAGCAGAGCACTCACACGTAACCTTGGTAACACTTGAGCAGAACCAAGGTAAAGGCGGTGCGGTAAAAGCCGGAATCAAAAAAGCACAACAACTCGGTTTTAGCCATGCCATTCAAATTGATGCTGACGGACAACACGACCTTGAAGCCTTACCAGCATTGATGCAAGCCTCACAAGCTAATCCACAACGTTTGATATCAGGCCAGCCTGTCTACGATGAAAGTGTACCCAAAGCAAGACTCTACGGACGCTACGCGACACATATTTGGGTATGGATAGAAACCCTGTCCCTATCGATCAAAGACAGCATGTGTGGCTTTAGAGCGTACCCTGTCGACCAAACACAAGCAGTACTGTGCAAATACGATGTTGGGTCTCGAATGGACTTCGATATCGAGATTTTGGTTCGTCTGTACTGGGAAGGCTGCGATATCAACTTCGTTGAAACTCGGGTTATTTATCCTGAAAATGGCATATCCCATTTCGATGCATTGTGGGATAACGTCAAAATCAGTTGGATGCATACACGCTTGTTCTTCGGCATGCTGCCAAGAGCACCAAAACTGATTGCTCGCTATTTCAAATCTAACGCTACTGAAAGTAACCTAGGCCCATCAGCTGGTTCAGAACTGCAAACGTCAGAGCAGCCGCACTGGTCTCGAACCCAAGAGCGCGGCACAGTATTAGGCATCAAGCTGTTATTGGCCATTTATACCTTATTAGGTCGTGGTGTATTCAACCTTGTTCTGCGTGGTGTCATGCGTTACTACCACTTAACTGGCAAGCGCGCACGAAACGCTTCTGAGCAATACTTGTTTCAGTTGAAAGCCTATACGGAACAACAAAATATAGAGTTACCCGTAGAGCTAACCAGCTACAACCATCTGCTTTCGTTTGGGCATACCATGCTCGACAAACTCGCGGCATGGAAAGGCGATTTCTCAGTAGATAATCTTACCATCCATGGTCAAGACCAATTCGAAAACATGGTGGCAAACCAGCAAGGTGTGCTAATTTTAGGCTCTCACCTAGGTAACATTGAATTATGTCGCGCTTTAGGTCGCAGACACTCGAACATCAAAATAAATGCTTTGGTTTTTACAGAACACGCAGAGCGTTTTAACTCTGTTATGAAAGCGGTGAACCCGCAATCTGACTTAAACTTGATTCAAGTGACTTCAATGGGGCCTGATACAGCTATCTTGTTGCAGCAAAAGTTGGAACAAGGTGAGTGGATCGTGATTGTTGGTGATAGAACTTCCACCAGCAAAGAGAGCCGTTCAGTATGGGCAGAGTTCTTAGGTAAGGAAGCACCGTTCCCTCAAGGACCATTTATGTTAGCCTCTGTACTCAAAGCACCCGTATTTTTGCTATTTGGGTTACGTGACGATTCACAAGAAAAACCGCATTTTAACGTCTATTTCGAGCATTTTAGCGACAAAATCGAACTACCTAGAAAGACACGCGAACAATCTTTAAAGCAAGTCGTTCAACAATACGCAGATCGACTTCAGCACTACACACTGAAAGCACCGCTTCAGTGGTACAACTTTTTTAATTTTTGGGCATTGAGCAAGCACCATGACGAAAAAGAATCCAAATAGCATCACCTTTGGTGCCGAACGCCTCACTATCGAGGACGTTGTCGCTATCTCACAGGGCGCAAAAGCCTCGATGAACACCAGCGACGAGTTCACTTCAAAAATCGACCGCGGTGTTGCATTTCTAGAGCGCCTACTTAAGGAAGAAGGCGTGATTTACGGCGTAACAACTGGTTACGGTGACTCTTGTACCGTTGCGATTCCGCCAAACCTTGTCGATGAACTCCCTCTGCACCTGACGCGCTTCCACGGTTGTGGTTTAGGTGAAACACTGTCTCATGAGCAATCTCGTGCTGTACTAGCTACGCGCCTGTGTTCTCTATCACAAGGCGTATCTGGTGTGACTCATAAGCTGCTTAACCAGATCGTTACCCTAATCAACCAAGATATCACACCACTTATTCCTCAAGAAGGCTCAGTGGGTGCCAGTGGCGACTTAACACCTCTGTCTTACCTAGCAGCCGCGCTGATGGGTGATCGTGATGTTATCTACAAAGGTGAAGTGCGACCAACCAGTGATGTCTACAAAGAGCTAGGCATTAGCCCTATCAAGCTCAAGCCAAAAGAGGGCTTGGCATTGATGAATGGTACATCTGTAATGACGGCATTAGCTTGTATCGCTTATAAGCGTGCGGAATACCTAGCTCAACTATCAACTAAAATCACGGCGATGGTATCGGTCGGTATGCACGGCAATGAATTCCACTTCGATGAAGCGCTGTTTGCTGTGAAACCTCATCCAGGTCAACAACAAGTTGCGGCATGGTTGCGTGATGATCTACAAGCAGATCGCCCACCACGTAACAGTGACCGCCTACAAGATCGTTACTCTTTGCGCTGTGCGCCACATGTTATCGGTGTGGTTCAGGACTCTCTACCATGGCTTCGTCAGATGATCGAGAACGAACTAAACAGTGCCAACGACAACCCAATTATCGATGGTGATAATGAACGCGTACTGCACGGTGGACACTTCTATGGTGGTCATATCGCAATGGCAATGGATACGCTAAAAACTGCCGTAGCCAACCTTGCGGATCTACTTGATCGCCAAATGGCGCAGCTGATGGATTACAAGTTCAACAACGGCTTGCCATTCAACCTAACGGGTGCTGAAGGCGAACGTAAACCAATTAACCACGGCTTCAAAGCGGTACAGATCGGTGTGTCTGCTTGGACAGCTGAAGCATTGAAACACACGATGCCTGCTAGCGTTTTCTCTCGTTCAACTGAGTGTCACAACCAAGACAAAGTGAGCATGGGCACCATCGCAGCTCGTGACTGTTTACGCGTTCTAGAGCTAACCGAACAAGTGGCGGCAGCGTCACTTCTAGCCGGTACACAAGCACTCGAACTTCGTAAACGCCACAATGAGCTTGATGAGCACCACATGAGTGAAAACCTCAAGCACATTCGCGACGAAGTACTGAAAGAGTTCGAGTTTATTGTCGAGGACCGCCCGCTTGAAGGCGATCTGCGCCACTTTATTTCTCGTATTCAAAATCAGCACTGGTCTCTTTATTTATAGAGTCATTGACCTCATAAAGTAGCCAACCCTTTACGCATATTGTTGAGAGCGATTTATGTCTGAAATCCTTCATCCATTACAATCTGAGGTGACAATTGTCACCTCATTCCAAGATGCCGACCCAATGGGTGTGATCTATCATGGCAACTACTTCCGATTTTTCGAAGAAGTAAGACGCATCATGATGGATAAGATTGAGTACAACTACCATGAGATGAAGGATTCAGGCTACATGTGGCCTATCATCGATACCCGCGTAAAATACATCAAAGCGATACCGTTTAATCACAAAATTAAAGTAACGGCGAAGCTCACCGAGTGGGAAAACCGCCTTCGCGTCGATTATGAAATTCATGATGCCCTAACCGGTGCTCGCATGACTCGAGCACACACAATGCAGGTTGCGGTAACCATTGAAGAGCAAGAAATGTGCTTCGCTTCACCGAAAGTTTTTACTGAAAAAGTGGAACACTGGCACCAGTTTGGTTACTTACCTCTAGCAACTGAACCTAAATCTCAGGCCTCTAGCTCACAGCAGGTAAATCATGAATCTGTTTAAACGCAGCCGCAAACACATCAATATCTTGCTACTTGGTCTTACTGCGATGATGACGAATAGCCTTGTTTACGCCAAAGAGAACGCCGCTGCTGTCGGCTCTATTTCAGAACTTCAGACGGTACTCAGCGAAAATAGTATTGTTCGTGGCGAGTTTACTCAAACGCGCAGTATGGAGATGTTCGCCCAGCCTCTGACGTCGCAAGGTACATTCCTATTAGACAAATCAAGTGGTTTACTCTGGACGCAAACCACGCCGTTTCCGGTAAAATTGGTACTGACTGACAACAAGTTGAGCCAAAAGTTTGCCGACCAACCCGCAAAGACCATCACTGATAAAGAAAACCCAATGGCGTTTTATTTCAGCCATATTTTCCTATCTGTGTTCCACGGTGATACACAAAAACTTCAAGACCAATTTTCACTGTCATTCCAACCAGCAACTGCGCAAAGCTCAGACCAAAACACGGGATTTTGGACACTGACTCTGAAGCCCAAAAGCGCACCAATGAATGCAGTATTTGAGGCCATCATACTGCAAGGCAACTGTGATATTGAGCGTATCGAGTTAAAGGAGATTCGCGGAGATAGCACGGTGATCGAATTCAGTCAGCTAAGCCATCAACCGGAAGTATTGTCAGATGCCGAAGCGCAACAATTTCAGCTCTAAGCTCGCCCTTGTCTGGCTAGTGATTGTGGCACTTTTCAGCGGACTGTTGATTAAACAGTTCGCTTTTTCTTCTTCAGTGCCTATCGAAAGCAACATCATGAAATTGCTGCCTGAAAATCAGCAAGATCCTATGGTTGAACAAGCTTTCCAGCAGATTTCCAACTCGATGAGTGAGCAAGTGGTATTTATCTTGAGTGGATCAAACATCAAGAACACCATCGCGGCAACCAAAGCCTTTGAAAAAGCACTCAATCACGACTCGTTTTCAGGTGGCTCAGTACTCTTCAAACACGTGCAAGGTAAAATCAACTCGAGCACACAAAGCCAATGGAGTGACTTCTACTTCCGTCATCGAGCTCAACTACTGACAGAGCAACAAAAAGAGACTCTGACACACGCACCAGAGTCACGTGCTCAGTATGTAATTCAATCCTTGTACAACCCTTTTTCAGGCGTGACAGCGACCGAGCTAATCTTAGACCCATTCCTGTTATTTCGTGACTATATAAGCGAGGTTGGCACCCGATCGAGTAACTTTGGGCTTAAAGATGGCTATCTCACCGCTCAATCTCAAGAGCAGTCACATATCCTCGTTACCGCAACGCTGGCAGGCTCACCATATAGCTTGGCGATTCAAGAACAGCTTCCTGCGTTAGATACTTTAGAGCGAGACATTGAGAAGCAATTTGACGTTAAAGTTCAGCACACTGGCGTAGTTTTCTATGCAAATTACGGCACCCAAAGTGCGAAGTCTGAAATCAGCACTATTGGCTTAGGGTCATTAGCGGGCGTAATTTTATTGGTGTGGTTAACGTTTCGTAGCGCACTCCCACTTGCCTTGTCGTTGCTCTCAATTAGCACGGGTTTATTGGTCGCAATGGCGAGCACCATTGCTATCTTTGGCAAGGTCCACCTATTCAGCTTGGTGTTTGGCGCAAGCTTGATTGGCGTATCCATTGATTACTCGTTTCATTATCTCACTGACCGTTTGGCCGCAGGAAGCCGATGGAAGAGCGATAAAGGACTTAAGCACATCCTAATTGCCATCACCCTAGGTTTAATCACTAGCTTAATTGGATACTTAGGACTGCTGGTTGCGCCCTTCCCTGGCCTACAGCAACTTGCGCTATTCTCGTCCATCGGGCTTATCGCCGCCTACGCTAGCGTGGTGTTTTGGTACCCCGTATTGGCCTCTAAACCGGGCCAAGAGCGAGCGCTTCCTTTGAAATGCCTTTGGCACATCTGGTTAAACTTGTGGAGCCATCCCAGATTTAGAATCGGCTTGCCATTGATAGTGACCGTCTTAAGTTTGGCGTCAATCACTCAGGTCCGCTACGACGACGATATCAGACAACTTCAAGCAATGCCTGACGAGCTAAAACAACAGGAGCAAGCCATCTCGGAGATATCTGGTTTAGGTAGTGCTCAGGATATGCTGCTGGTTACTGCAGAAAGTAACCAAGCGCTGCTCAATAAGTTAACATTGATCAGTTCTAATCTTGATAACTTAGTCGCTCAGCAAGCTATCTCAGGCTATCGCAGCGTCAATCAACACCTGCCAAGCGAGAAAGAACAACACCTTAACTATCAGCTAGTTAAGCAGCTTTATGATGGTCAAAGTACCATCTTACAAAGTACGCTTGGCTGGCCAAGTTTCCCTGAGCTTCCTAAATACAGTCCGATTATGCTCAATGAGTTTCTATCGTCTCCTGTATCTGAGCCGATTCGCCCGCTTTGGTTACAACCAATCAATCACCTAACAGCTTCGGTTATCATGATCAAAGACGTCACTAACACTAAGCTGTTCTCACAGTGGTTAGAGTCAGACTTCGCTCAGCAGAAAGGTGTGAAATACCTCAATAAAGCAGATGAAATCTCCTCTCTTTTTGCTGAGTACCGCGTCAAAATTACTGAGCTGTTATTGATTGCATTCGCTGCTATTGGCATGGCGCTAGGTTGGCGCTATGGCGTAAAACAAAGCCTATTCATGCTTCTGCCATCTCTAATTGCAGGTGTCGCGGGGTTAGCGGTGACTGGCGTGTTAAGCTCAACATTGAACCTATTTAATCTGCTTGGTTTAATTCTGATATTAGGCATTGGTATCGACTACACCTTGTTCTTTGCGGAGCGGAAAAAGTCGCTGAGCACCCTATTAGCAATCACTTTATCTGGCCTCACAACGCTGCTGTCATTCGGCTTACTTTCACTCAGTCAGACTCATGCCATTCACAGCTTCGGGATTACCGTGTTAACCGGAATTTTTATAGCGTGGCTGCTTTCCCCACTCGCTATCAACAATGAGCAAGCCACAGAAAAGAACAAACCTCGTGAGGCATTGAGATGAACAAAACGAGCAAGATAGTACTCGCTGTCGTATTTAGCTTCCTACTCAATGCCTGTTCGCTGGTTTCTCAACAACCGACAGGTGCGAGCGTCCCCATCAATCAAGACACAGAACTCGCCTTGCCTCTACCCGAAGAACTTGGGTATTCATTAACAGCAAGTCAGTTAATTAACGCAACCTGGCAAGAGGATTCCCAGCAGTTACCCGTGCAAGTTGAAGTCACGCCCGATAAGGTCGTTTTAGCCGGCTTCTCCTCTTGGGGTACACGCATCTTATCTCTGCAGTATCAAAAACAAGCCATTGAAACACAGATGCTATCTGGCCTCGGTGCTACCCTACCGCAGCCCGAACAGGTACTATTTAATTTGATGCTCACCTTGTGGCCTGCAGAAGCATGGACCCAACCGCTACAAGGTATTGGCTGGCATTTGGTCGATACAGATAACAGCCGCACAGTGTTTGATAACAAGAATCAGGCAATCATCCGAATTGATTATCAAGCCGAACCGAATACACACAAAACGGCAGGCAACATTATTTTCAAACATTTGACCCAAGGCTACACCATTACTATACAAACGTTAAATTCAACGGTTGTCGATACCCCAAGTAAGAGCTAAACACTATGCCTATTTATATCCAAGACTGTGGTTTCCACTCAGCGCTAGGCTCAAGTATTACTGACATTCATGGCTGCCTAAAAGGCGAACGTGAACCAAACATGGTTGAAGTGAGCGATATGCTGAACGACGGCAAACACACTGTCGTTGGCAAAATCGCAGATGAGCTACCAAAGGTTCCATCCGCTCTCGATAAGTATGCCACTCGCAACAATCAACTGGCGTTATCAGCTCTCAACCAAATCAAAGATTCTATCGAACTTGCCAAGGCACTATTTGGCGCAAACCGTATTGCTGTTGTTATAGGCACCAGTACCTCTGGGATCTCCGATGGTGAAGCGGCCTTTAAACAAAAACTGACAAACGGTGAGTTTCCAGAAGGTTACCATTACTCAAAACAAGAGCTTGGTGACACTTCTGAGTTCATTAGCCAATATTGCGCATTAACGGGCCCAAACTATGTCATCTCTACGGCTTGCTCATCCAGCGGCCGCGTGTTTCTGACTGCCCAACGCTTGTTAGACTCAGGCATGGCTGATGCCGTATTAGTCGGTGGTGTAGATACGCTATGCAAGCTGACACTCAATGGTTTCCATAGTCTTGAAGCCCTTTCAACCAAACATTGTAAGCCATTTAGCGAATCTCGAGATGGCATCAATATTGGTGAAGCAGCCGCATTTATGTTACTCAGTAAAACCAAAATCAAGGGCGTTCATTCTACTCAAAACACCCCCCAAGTTGCCTTATTAGGCTGTGGTGATAGCTCTGATGCACACCACATTTCAGCGCCTCACCCTGAAGGAAATGGCGCTGAACAAGCGATGAAAAAAGCCCTATATTCTGCACAGTTAAATGCAGAAGACATCGGTTATATCAATGCACACGGCACAGCAACGCCTCTCAATGACTCGATGGAAAGTAAAGCCATCCATCGTATTTTCGCAAACAAGGTTCCCGTAAGTTCTACCAAGCCGTTAACCGGGCATACTCTAGGCGCAGCAAGTGCGATTGAGGCTGCAATTGCTTGGCATATTTTGAAATACGACTTACCGCTTCCCTTACAAAAATGTCAGGACAAAGCTGAAGATATTGAGGTTGATTTGGTAAACTGTTCCCAGAAACTTAAAGTAAAGAACATCTTAAGCAACTCTTTTGCTTTTGGTGGTAACAACATTAGCCTGATTTTTGGTGTAGTAAATGATTGATATCCCTTCTATAGACCAACTTCTCCCTCACGATGATCCGATGATATTAATCGATCGTGCTATCAGCGTAGAGGCGTTGTCGATCCATTGTCAGGTCGATATCGGTGACCATAATCTGTTCTTTAATACCGAATCTCAAACGGTCCCAGCTTATGTTGGCATAGAGTTTATGGCACAGTCTGTAGCGGCGTGGTCTGGATACCATGCGCTGAAAAACGGCACCACTCCCCCTATCGGTTTCCTGCTTGGCTCTCGTCGCTATAAATCGCTGTGTGATGAGTTTACTCAAGGTCAGACCCTTGATATCTATGCCGAACAGTTTATGGAAGACAGTGGTATGGCCGTATTTACCGCAAGAGTCGAAGAGCAAGGCGAGTTGGTAGCTCAATGCCAACTCAATGTTTACGTGCCAACCGAACAAAAATTACAAGAAATGAAAACTAGGAGCCCATCATGACCCGTCAGGTTTTAGTCACTGGTGCCAGCAAAGGCATTGGTAAAGCAATCGCTATTCAACTCGCGAAAGACGGATTTGAAATCGCCGTTCATTACATGGGTGACAAGCAAGGTGCTGAAGAAACTCTACAATCGATCACCGAGCAAGGTGGCGCTGGACGTCTTATCCAATTTGATATCAGCAACCGCAGCGAATGTCGTGAAAAGCTAGAGTCTGATATTGCTGAACATGGCGCTTACTACGGCGTAGTAAACAACGCAGGCATTACTCGCGACACTGCATTCCCTGCAATGACAGAAGAAGAGTGGGATGGCGTTATCCATACCAACCTAGATAGCTTCTACAACGTACTTCACCCTTGTGTCATGCCTATGGTTCAAAAGCGTAAAGGTGGCCGTATCGTCACTCTAGCGTCTGTATCAGGCATTATGGGGAACCGTGGTCAAACTAACTATGCAGCAGCAAAAGCGGGTGTGATTGGTGCGACTAAGTCTCTTGCTCTAGAACTCGCAAAACGCAAGATCACTGTAAACTGTGTCGCTCCAGGCTTAATTGACACCGGTATGGTTGATGAACATGTGAAAGAACACGCGCTACCACAAGTTCCACTACGTCGCATGGGCGAACCGGAAGAAGTCGCAGGCTTAGTGAGCTACCTAATGTCTGATATTGCAGGCTACGTAACTCGCCAAGTGATTTCAGTAAACGGAGGTTTAGTATGACCCGCCGTGTAGTCGTAACGGGAATGTCAGGTGTTACAGCCTTTGGCAACAACTGGCAAGAAATCGAACCAAAACTAAAAGCGTGCGAGAACGCGACTCAGTACATGCCAAGCTTTGAGCAGTATGATGGCCTCAACACCAAACTCGCTGCGCCGATTGACGATTTCCAACTGCCCAAGCACTACAAACGCAAGCAAGTTCGTGGCATGGGTCGTGTATCCCGCCTAGCAACCGTAGCTACCGAGAACGCTCTTGAGCAAGCTGGCTTGATTGGCCATGATGTACTGACCAATGGCGAAGCGGGTATTGCTTACGGCTCTTCAACTGGCAGTACCGATGCGATTGGTGCGTTTGGAGTGATGCTGAATGAGAAGTCGACACGAGCAATCACAGCAACCACTTACGTTCAAATGATGCCGCACACAGCCGCGGTAAACGTAGGTTTGTTCTTTGGACTGCGTGGCCGCGTGATTCCCACCAGCAGCGCGTGCACTTCAGGGAGCCAAGCCATTGGTTATGCCTATGAGGCGATCAAACATGGTTACCAAACCGTAATGGTTGCTGGCGGTGGTGAAGAGCTATGCCCAACTGAGTCTGCCGTTTTCGATACCCTTTTCGCTACCAGTTTAAAAAACGACACACCCAAGAAATCTCCTAGCCCTTACGACAGCGAGCGTGATGGGTTAGTTATCGGCGAAGGCGCTGGAACCCTAATCCTCGAAGAATACGAACATGCAGTCGCTCGCGGCGCAAAAATCTATGCCGAAATCATTGGTTTCGCTAGCAACTGCGATGCTGCTCATGTCACTCAACCTCAAATGGAAACCATGCAAATCTGTATGGAAAAAGCCTTGAGAGACGCACAACTTCCAGCTGAAAAGATTGGCTATGTTTCTGCTCACGGTACTGCGACTGAAAAAGGCGACATTGCAGAGAGTAATGCAACAGCGAATATCTTTGGTGAAGTGCCTATTAGCTCTCTTAAGAGTTACTTTGGGCATACGCTTGGCGCATGTGGTGCAATTGAAGCATGGTTAAGCCTTGAGATGATGCACAGTGGTTGGTTCAGCCCAACCCTAAACCTAGAGAATATCGATGGACAGTGCGGCAAACTCGATTACATCACAGGCTCAGGTCGCGAACTGGATGTTGAATATCTGATGAGCAATAACTTTGCCTTTGGTGGTATCAATACTTCTATCATCTTCAAGAAAATCTAAGCTTAGCTAGATAAAACTCCAAACAAATAAAAAGGGCCAGTAACCAAGTTACTGACCCTTTTTTGAATCTAGCAATCGCTCAATTAAGCGTTAGCTTCACGCTCTGTGATGAACTCAAGAGCCATCTTGATGCGAGCTATTACGCGCTCTTTACCAACAAGCTCCATCACTGCATCAACAGAAGGAGACTGGCCGCCGCCTGTTACTGCTACGCGAAGTGGCATACCGATTTTACCCATGCCGATCTCTAGCTCTTCACATACTGCTGCAATCACACCGTCTTTGATGTTTGCCGTTGTGAACTCTTCAAGTGCTTCAACCTTAGCAAGAGCAAGCTCTAGTGGGCCTTTAGCAACACCACGTAGGTGCTTCTTGGCAGCGCCAGCTTCAAACTCAGAGAAGTCTTCGTAGAAGTAACGAGATTGCTCAGCAAGTTCGATAAGCGTATTACAACGCTCGCCTACTAGCTTGATCACTTCAGTGATAGCTGGGCCGTTTGTTGTATCGATCTTCTGTGCGTCTAGATGCCATTGCAGGTATTTTGCAACGTACTCAGGCTCAGAAGTTTTGATGTAATGGTTGTTCAACCAAAGTAGCTTTTCAGTGTTGAATGCAGATGCAGACTTGCTGATTGCGTTCAGGCTGAAGAACTCAATCATCTCTTCTTGAGAGAAGATCTCTTGGTCACCGTGAGACCAACCTAAACGAACAAGGTAATTGTTTAGTGCGTTAGGTAGGTAACCTTCGTCGCGGTATTGCATTACTGATACAGCGCCGTGACGCTTAGACAGTTTCGCACCGTCATCACCTAGGATCATTGCACAGTGAGCGAAAGTTGGAACTGGCGCGCCTAATGCTTCGTAGATGTTGATTTGACGAGGTGTGTTGTTGATGTGGTCTTCACCACGAACAACGTGCGTGATGCCCATGTCCCAGTCATCCACGACTACTACGAAGTTGTAAGTAGGAGCACCGTCTGTACGACGAATGATTAGGTCATCAAGTTGGCTGTTAGAAATTTCAATACGACCACGAATTTGGTCATCAAAGACTACACTGCCTTGTTTAGGGTTGCGGAAACGAATAACGCACGCATCGCCTTCTTGTGCCGCTTCGTTAGCTGCAATAATTTTAGGGTGGTTCGCATCGTAACGAGCCATCTCTTTGTTTGCTTCTTGCTCTGCACGAATTTCATCAAGCAGCTCTTTAGACGCGTAGCATTTGTATGCTTTGTCTTCAGCTAGAAGCTTATCAACCATTTCGTTGTAACGGTCAAAACGCTTAGATTGGTAATAAGGACCTTCGTCCCATTCCATACCCATCCATTGCATGCCTTCTAGAATTGCATCAACCGCTTCTTGAGAGTTACGCTCAAGGTCTGTGTCTTCGATACGTAGAACGAATTCACCGCCTTGGTTTTTAGCGAATAGCCAAGAGTAAAGTGCAGTACGTGCACCACCAACGTGAAGATAGCCAGTTGGGCTAGGAGCAAAACGAGTTTTAACCGTCATTTAAATACCTTGATTATGTAGGTGATTCTTTTAGTGGAGCCTATTACAAGGCTTGCAATAGTCAACCATCACTAAATTTTGGGCGCTATTTTATCACCACCGCTTAAATCTACAATCAGTAGTGAATGATTAATGTGCTGTTGTTGTACGAAAGCCGTTATTGAAAGAGCAATTACGCCCTTAAAGATCGTAAATCTATAGCTTTAACTGGTAGATTCTAGTCGTACATTATTAATTTCCCTATTCCATTCCAGACTAAAACCACCAGCTAGCACTCCACCAAGATCAAATTCTTGAATTTATGTTTGACCTTACCCTTACGGGAAGGTTTATGTTAGGCGTAAATGAGAATTGGAGTATCGATATGAACCACTATATAACCGCGCTCAACGGCCTAAACTGCATGGGATGTGCGAAGAAGGTCCGCACACTGTTTGGCGACCTCGACAATACGACGATTAATGATATATCGCCGACCTATATCGATATTTCGACTCCATTTAGTTACGTTCAACTCGATGAACAGTTAGCGACACTTGGCTACAGCATGGGTAATAAGCTGCACCTTTCACTATCCGGCCTCAGCTGTGGCAAGTGCGTGAGAAAACTGACTCAAGCACTTGAACAAACTGAGCAAGCCTCAAACCTAGAAATCAGCAAACAGGAATTATTACTGGTTACCCTGCTTTCTGAATCTGAGATTATTGAGCTAGTCGAAGGTGTCGGTTATCACGCTACCCCCTACGCTGAATCTCATGACCAGTCATCAAGTTCAGATTTAGAAGAAGATAAAAAACCAGCACCTACAAAAACAACGTTAACTGAACCCGTTGCAAGTCAATATACTTATCACCTTGTTCTTGAGGGGATGACGTGCGCGAGTTGCGTTTCTTCAGTCGAAAAAGCACTGATAAAGAACGAGTTCGTCGATCAAGCTCAGATCAACCTTGCCGAGCAAACGGCCTTGGTTTTCACCTCAAAAACACGTGATCTTATTGAAAAAAAGCTCATCGAATCGGTGAAAGCCGCGGGGTATGGCGCTGAGTTTGTTGATGATGCGGCAACACAACAACAAAAACAGCAAGAGCAACAACTTCGCACTCAACAAACCTTCCTGAAAAACTCAGTGAGTGCGCTACTACTTGGCGGACCATTAATGGCATGGGGCGTCTTCGGTGGCTGCATGACCATTGCAACACATAATGAACAACTGGCTTGGGGATTCATTGGTGTGATCTGCCTAGTGCTACTAGCAACCTCTGGGCGGAGCTTCTTCACTAACGCGTGGCAATCCTTGATGCATAAACGCGCGACCATGGACACGCTAGTAGCTTTGGGTACAGGTGCAGCATGGTTCTACTCAATGTTGGTTGTGCTCATTCCATCATGGTTCCCTGAAGCCTCTCGCTATGTCTACTTTGAGGCGAGTGCGATGATCATTGGCCTTATTTCTTTGGGTCATTATATCGAAGCCAAAGCCAAAGCTCGCACGACAAAGTCGCTACAGGCACTGATTAATTTACAGCCTCAAAAAGCGATGGTTATCGTCGATGGCAAAGAGCAGCTCATTGCTGTAGAGGCTATCCAAGTGGGTATGCAGATACGCGTCAAACCGGGTGAGAAAGTGCCGGTTGATGGTGTTGTGGTATCAGGTGAATCTTACATCGATGAATCCATGCTAACTGGTGAGCCGCTTCCCAACGTAAAATCAGTTAATGATAGTGTTTCAGCAGGTACCATCAATGGGGATGGCAGCTTAATTATTGAAGCGACAGGAATTGGCTCAGGCACTATGTTGGCTCGCATCATCCAGATGGTTCGCCAAGCACAAAGCAGTAAACCTGAAATTGCCAAGCTTGCCGACTCTATCTCTGCTGTTTTCGTTCCTGTTGTTGTCGCGATCGCAGCCGTTGCTGCCCTAGTGTGGTTTTTTGTTGGCCCACAACCAAGTGCGAGTTACATGCTTGTCGTCTCAACGACTGTGCTGATCATCGCTTGTCCGTGTGCTCTAGGCCTTGCGACGCCACTCTCTATTACAGCCGGTGTCGGCAAAGCTGCAGAGTTTGGCATTCTAATCAAAGATGCGGATGTGTTGCAGTCAGCCAGCAAAATCGATGCTGTGGTATTTGATAAAACGGGTACCCTAACCCAAGGTAAACCAAGCGTTCAACAGGCCTTTTATCACAACCTATCAGAACAAGAACTGCTGGCTTACGCCTATTCGGTTGAAGTTGGTTCAGAGCACCCGCTTGCCAAAGCCGTTTGCCAGTATGCCGAGAACTTAGGAGTTTCAGCACTCCCACACAGCGACTTTGAAAACCGCCGAGGCCTTGGCGTGCAAGCCAACATTAGCGGAAAAGACGTTCAAGTCGGCTCTCTGAAATACCTCACCCAACTCGGTATTGATACTCAAATAGGTAGTGACTTTATTGAACTTTGCCGTAAACAAACATGGACGCCAATCTTCGTCGTCATCGACCAAAAAATGGAAGGCATCTTTGGCATTTCAGACGCGTTAAAAATAGATAGTAAACAAGCTATTGCTCAACTAAAATCCGCCGGAATTCACACAGTGCTACTCACTGGCGACAACGACTCGGTTGCTCAAGCGATTGGCAAAAGCGTCGGTATCGATGAGGTTACCTCTGAAGTGCTTCCAGAGCAGAAAGCGCAACATATTGTTCAGCTTCAACAACAATATAAGAGTGTAGCAATGGTTGGAGACGGTATAAACGACGCTCCAGCACTGGCTCAGGCCGATATAGGTATTGCAATGGGCAGTGGCAGTGATGTGGCGATCGAGAGTGCACAAATGACGCTCCTCAACTCGTCCCCCCTCTCTGTTAGTAATGCGATAGAACTGTCCCAAGCAACGGTGAGAAACATGAAGCAAAACCTCTTTGGTGCTTTCATCTACAACTCGCTGGGCATTCCTATCGCGGCTGGTGTGCTCTACCCGTTTTTCGGATTTCTACTCAGCCCTGTGCTGGCAGGCGCAGCAATGGCGATGTCATCCATTACTGTGGTAAGTAATGCCAATAGACTGAGACTGTTCAAACCGACCCACTCTAATACCAACAATAACCATATTCATGAGGTTAGCCATGATTCGTAAAACTATGACTCTTACTGCACTCGCTGCGATTTCAGGACAAGCTCTCGCAACTGATATTCTGAACCATAAATCACCATACTGCGGCTGCTGTACAGAATGGACAGAACACATGCGTGATGCTGGTTTCGATGTAACAGAGAAACTCCACGATGATATGACCCCAATCAAACAAAAGCTAGGGGTTACACCTGAGCTGGCATCTTGCCACACGGCAGAGATTGATGGTTACGTATTTGAAGGGCACATCCCAGCAGAAGACGTGAAAGCCTTTTTAGAAAACCCACCACGCAATGCGATTGGTCTGGCAGTTCCGGGGATGCCTATGGGCTCACCGGGTATGGAATATGGCGATAAGAAAGACGAGTACTCAGTGTACGCGTTTAATGATAAAGGCCAGGTGTTTGAGTACCGTCATTACAAAGGCAACTAAAGTACTGGCGCACTAAGAGAGAAATAAATCCTGAGAAAGCTCCCGTATTATCTTGAATAGGATGAAACGAGAGCTTTCTGTTTGCCGTACTTATTGATTATTTCAGTGAAATAACTCGACTTGCTTTCTCACCACTTTCTGAAATAGAGCGGATGTAAGTTTCACCAGAGACCGATGGACGTTGCTGCTCATCATACGTTAGCCAGTTTTCACCATCTGCTGAGTATTGAAGCTCTACACCAGGGAATTGAACGTTCATCGCTAGCTTACCGTCAACAACCTTCGCACCTGGAACTGGTAGTCGGTAGTTAATGCCTGCTTTTTCTAGCTTAGCCAGCTCACGTTGACCCACGACATTGGCGAAGCGATTGAAGTCGCTGTTTAGCGCTTGCTTATTCACTAGGTTAGTTTCTTGAGAGTATTCAACGCCAACCTCGTAGTCGTTTTCCCAATCTGCTCGGTGCCATGCACGCTCTGCTGCTGCTAGTACGCGAGGGAACACCATGTATTCATATTGCTCGTCAGTACGTACTGTTTCAGACCAAAGTTGAGCTGACAGACCATAGAAAGGTTTCGCTTCAACCTCACCTTTACCTGAGAAACCATTACCATCACGATCTAATGATGTTTCTGCGTTTTGTGGCATGTTTTCTGGTGCGAATCCAAACATCTTACGAGTATCAGTGGCACGCGTTGCCCAGTAGTAACCACGCTCTGCAGCATCGACTTCGTAAGGCATATCCATATATACGTAATCTGGGTTAGAAACAATCACGTCATAACCTTTAGCTGACCAGTCGTATACTGATGAAGTGCCGCCCCAGTAAAGAACGTCCCAGAAGTTCACGCGTGTACTTTCGGTCGCAAATGCATCTTGACCTTCACTGTATTTCAGACCATCTTGCCACGCCTGGAAGTGTGGAATACCCTTATCAGCAACAATCTTAGAAACCTGTTCTGCGAAATGGCTTGGTAGATGACCGAAGTCGCTTACAGTCCCATCAGCGATCAATGACTGACATTGTGGCGATTGTTGGAACGGCTTATCTTGCTTAGACAAAGCGATGTTGCCTTTCCAAGCCACTTTGTCTTCCGCATTGATGTCTTGTAAGCCTGCGCCTAACTTGATGTTTTTCGCTTCATCCCCGCCAAAGTGCCAAGTCGTTAGCGGAACGCCCGCTTCTTGGTGCATAGCTGCCACTTCAGAGATTACTTTATCGACGAAGTGAGTTGATGACCCCATACATGGGTTAATGAAGCTTTGCTTATCGTAGAACTGAACCGTGGTAACGTTCGATGTATCTTGTGGGTCCATCAAGCGGTATTCGTTCGCTTCTGCTTCTTTACCTTCCGCCATTAGACGAGTGTAACGCGCTTCCATTGATACCACAGCTGAACGAGCGTGTGCTGGCATATCAATTTCAGGGATAACTTCGATGCTTCGCGCTTTAGCGTAACTTAGGATTTCTACGTAATCCGCTTTACTAAAGAAACCAGAGCCAAAGTTGTCTGTTGTTGAACCAGAACCTAGCTGAGGCAGTAAGCAGCTTTGTTCATCCAAATCAAAACAACGATTAGACCCTACATCCGTTAGCTCTGGTAGACCTGGGATTTCTAGACGCCAACCTTCATCATCCGTTAGGTGAAGGTGCAGCTTATTCATCTTGTATGCTGCCATTTGATCTAGCGTTGCTAGGATGGCATCTTTTGAGTGGAAGTTTCGAGCAACGTCCACCATCACACCACGGTAATCAAAGCGCGGTACATCTTTAATTGACAGTTGTGGTAATGATTTAGCGCTCTGACTGTCTATTAGGCCAAAAATAGACTGAACTGCGTAGAAAGCACCCGTTTTATCAAACGCTTTAATCGCAATACCCTCTTCCGAGATGCTTAGTTCATAAGCGCCAGACTTTGCTAAATCACCCGTAAACTGAGTAGGAACAACGGCAACACTTACAGGAAGGTCACCACTCACATCTACGTTTACCACATCTGCACGTTCTTCAATTGCTGCGAACTGATCAGCGTCGAATGCGTCTTTTGGTAAAGCAATACCACCAGCAATGCTCACTGAACCTTCACCCACTTCTACCGACATTGGTGTTGGCAATAGCGTTGTTGATACATCTTGAGTTGCTAGATCAGCATTCTTTTCAAAACGTGTCACCGCTGTTGCCATTACGTTGTTATCATTAGGCGTACGCTTAAGGTTATTACCTTCTAGACCAGTTACGAACGATGCAACATCTTCTGTATTCAGTGATGCAATCATCTTAGGTTCTGCGTTTGGCGCAGTCACGAATGCACCTGGCATAAAGTCAGTTTCAAACAGTTGCCAATATTCACTGGTTAACGGAAGAACCACTTCTTCACCAGCCGCAAAGCCATCGAATTTTTCAGTAGGCTCTAGCTTGTGAAGGTCGCCAGTGACACGAGTGATCTTAAATTGCTCATTATCAACATCTAAAATAAGACGAATACTATGGAAGTAGATGCTCCAATCTTTCGAATCAACCGCTTCGCCTTCATTAGTTAGTGTCATGTTTACTTTGTTACATGACGCCCATTCAGCACCGAGGTCCTGACAAGCTAAGCCTTCATTCGCACCATGGTTAGTTAGAATTTCGTACTGAACATCAAGATTGTCGGCCAGTGCATTCACTACTTTTTGTTCTGGTGCTTGTGTTACTGCACAACCCGTTAGTCCAGCCAATACCGCGACAGATAGTAAGTTTCTCTTCAACATCGTATTCACCCATAAATTAAAAATTGAGTAAGAAGCAAAATGGAGCGCTTCGAAAGTTAGATAAACTATATGGGCTTATTTTTTTCCGTGAATTAAATTGAGTTAATTAAGTGATCGGCTTCAAATCCTAAAAATCTTGATGATATTATTTGTATTAAAATCATTGAGTTATAATCATCGACACTTCCGTCATTTTAATTTTGACGTAAAATTTGAGAAATGAATCACAATCTTTTTTACCGATCTCATAAAATCGTGTCATTGATAGCCAGAAAGGATTTAGAGTTTCAGCGTATTGTTATACTTTTCGTACAAACAACGTGACATTGTTCTCAAAAAAAACCGTTAAAAAACTCCGTCAAAATCATTTTTAACGAGTTACGTCTTACTTTAGGAGCTCTCTTTGCGCACATTCTTATACTTAACGTTACTCGCTCTTACCTTTACGACTGAGCAAGGTTTAGCAGAACCTCTGTATTGGCAAGCCAAAAAAGATGATCTGACCTTAACGATTTTAGGTTCTGTACACGTTGGGGATGAAAGCATGTATCCACTTCCCACGCAGATTACCGACACGTTAAAAGAGAGCGATGGCCTAATCATCGAAACGGATATCAGGAAATCCGAAGGTGTCGTATACCCGGCTACAACAGTCACCACGGCTGATGTGCTCAGCGTTGAACAAAAGCAGTTACTAAAAAGCATTTCAAAGTCTTTAGGTATGCCGACTCAGCAACTATTGAGCTCTCCACCTTGGGCGACATCTCTATCGATACAAATGCAACAGTTAAAGAATCTTGGCTATGGCTCGGCGAGCAGTGTAGACGCAACGTTAGCGTATAAGGCAACCATACAAGACGTTCCAGTTATCAGCTTAGAGCCACTCCAATTTCAAATAGATCTAATCGCCGGACAAAAAGATTCAGGTAAAGAGTGGTTGTTGACTAGCCTTGAAGAATTTGACCAAACGGACCGTGTCGTGCATTGCCTTATTGAAAGCTGGAAAGCGGGCGATGAGTCCAAGCTTGAGGATTTTGCTCAGTTGTCTGAAATGCCAACCGAGCTTGAGAGAGCATTCCTAACGGATCGCAACGTAGACTGGGCAAACAAACTATCTGCCAATGAATGGAAACTCGATACGAAAGGACATTACTTATTGGTCGTCGGTACTTTACACCTGATAGGGGAAAACAACCTGTTAGAACTGCTAGAAAAGAAAGGCTTTGTAGTTAATCAACAATCACAGAGCCGAAAAGCACAATGTCAGTTTGAAGATCACTAGCTATTTTTGATGCCATGACTTTTTCATTATAGAAGCGTTTCCTTAATCACAGACATTTTACATTCAGCAACCCTATAGTGGTGCTATAATCTTTCGCTCTTTTTATAAATGGTGTTGTTCTAATGAAACCAGTACTTCTCGCTTTTCCTTTAGCCTTTGCTATCCTTATGCCGACTGTAGTGTCTGCCAAAGAAACTTGTACGGTAGAACAATTTCAAGCTGTCGACATTCAACCTGATACAAAGGGTGGCGTGATAGATAAAGAAAGTGGGCAATTTCTCATAACAGAGAAGCCGCCAATGCGATGTGCGACGGTTACATTCACAACATCAACAACGAGAAACCGCATCGCCAGCCAAATGAATGGGAATTTTGAAGCCAGCTTTTACGATAACCAAACTGGAAACTCTAGTTCGGCTTCGTTTAATGAAGACGAGGTAAAGGCGGGTTACATTCGAATAGGCCCAAATAACCCAGCAGAAGTTTATGTTTGTTTTGTTACTTCAGAGACACCGATCAAAGACATTACTTGTGACGTCAAATAATCAGCTTAGTGGCAGATAAAAAACAGGGCTACGGGTAAGATCCATTTTCCGCATAGCCCTATTTTACTGCTTACTCGGTTATTTAAAGCATGTCAGTGCTCACTTCAGAATAACGAGCAATAATTGGGTTTTGCATCGCATTAGGGTCACCAGGCGACCACATACCGCGTTTCATTCCTTTAACGATTAAATGAATAACTGCCACATCTATCGCAGACATTCCGCAATATTCATTGGTTCATTTTGGCTGTAGCCCTTTCTATTACAAAAAGTGTTATGGCTTTCTCCAATGTGTAATCGGTGAAGAGCTTATTTTAAAACATCAGACGAATCCCGCCTGGGTTTTAATCCTATTTCCAATATTCCCAAACGACCAAAGCCTGCTCATTGAGCAGGCTTTCTAAAAGTGGTCAGTGAAGAGGAATTCGATTGGACTGGCATTTCATCGGACTGGCGTACCAGCCCCCACCCACTAGCTCCGAAACAGAACATTCAAATGCAAAAAAGCCGTAGCATCTCTGCTACGGCTTTCTATAATATGGTCGGTGAAGAGGGATTCGAACCCCCGACCCTCTGGTCCCAAACCAGATGCGCTACCAAGCTGCGCTATTCACCGAGATATCTAACTGGCTCATTGCCTGTCGATGGAGCGTATAATACGGATTCTGAGTTTATCCGCAAGGACTTTTTATGATATTTATTGCGATTTTGAATCGTTCGAGCAAAATACATACAACAATAGGCTCAGCGTGACGAAAAACACACAGTTACCAACAAGTATTTAACTTATGCAACAGGATTGATCCAGATCAGTGAATTGAGAATGCCAGTTAATACACTAACCCATGTCATATAACTTTGAGGTATACACATGGACTTTTGGCTAGATCTCCTATTTGGTAATGCAGTGGGACTATCTTCAATGATAGTAATCTTCGGGGCTCTGGGTCTCATGATGTTTTATGGAGGCTTCTTCATCTACAAAGTTATGACAGACAAATCTCCTCACTAGAGTCGCTCAGCTTAAATCATTTGCCTAAAGCCTCATTACTACAGGTAAATATGAAAACGCTTTGCACCGGAGCTGACTTCTCTTGTCTCCTCCGGTTTTTTCATTTTTAAACCCTACCCCAACTTAGGTATACTTACTCTATTATTCCCAACTTGAGATACACACTATGTCTCATGATGACGATTTAGATCTATTCCAACAAATGATGGGCGATGTTAAACGTATCGACCATGACACCGCAGAACACCAGAAAGTACATCGCGTTACAGAGTCTCAGCTTGCTAAACGTGAAGCTGCTATGTGGCTCTCTGATGATGAGAAAGATTACCTATCACTCGATTATTCTCCGATGGTTAAGCCAGACGACGTTATTGCTTATAAGAAGGATGGTGTTCAGGAAGGCGTATATAAAAAACTGCGCCTTGGTAAGTATCCCATTCAGGCGAAACTCGATCTCCATAGAAAAACGCTGAAAGATGCTCGCAACGAAGTGCTGTCATTTTTACGCCAATGCTTAAGAATGGATGTTCGCACTGTCATTATCGTTCATGGGAAAGGAGAACGTTCAAATCCACCAGCGATGATGAAAAGCTACGTGACTAACTGGCTGACTCAGATCAACGATGTGCAATGTGTACACTCAGCACAGCAATTTCACGGTGGTACCGGAGCTGTGTATGTCATGCTCAGAAAGAGCAACGAGAAAAAGTTAGAAAACAGAGAACGTCATCAAAAACGTACTAGCTGATCATTGAGATTCTGGATAAAGCTTTCACCCCAAGATCGATATTTAGTGCCTAGACTCAAACCAAATGCTAAAATTGTTGTCAGTTAACGAATTCAAACGTAAAGCAACTGCTCTGTAGTTGCTTTTTTGTTTCCCTATATTTCCGTTGTGAAACGCTAAGAGAATATCATGTCACAAGAACCCCAAGCTAAACGCCTTAACAAATACATCAGTGAAACAGGTTTTTGCTCACGCCGCGAAGCCGACAAACTGATTGATGCAGGTCGAGTTACTATTAATGGCAAAATCCCAGAAATGGGTACCAAAGTAATGCCAGGTGATGATGTTGAGATCGACAACAAACCGGTTCGCTCGAAAGAGAAGCCAATCTATATCGCTTTGAATAAGCCGACAGGCATTACCTGCACCACCGAACGTGATATTCCCGGAAACATCGTCGATTTCATCGGTCACCATAAGCGCATCTTCCCGATTGGCCGTTTGGATAAACCATCTGATGGTTTGATCTTCTTAACAAACGACGGTGACATCGTAAATAAGATTCTTCGTGCTGGTAACAACCACGAAAAAGAGTATGTGGTTCGTGTCGATAAACCAATCACCGGTGAATTCTTACAGAAAATGGCAGCGGGTGTACCGATTCTGGATACGGTGACATTGCCATGTAAAGTTGAGAAAGAAACTAAGTTCTCATTCCGAATCACATTAACGCAAGGTCTGAACCGTCAGATTCGTCGTATGTGTGAAGCGCTGGGTTATGAAGTTTTCAAACTGCGTCGTGTTCGTATCATGAACATCTCCTTGGACGGTATCCCTAATGGCAAGTGGCGTTACTTGAGCGAAGAAGAGATCGCAGAAATTCTAGCTATGTGTGAAGGTTCTGTTAGTACTGAAGACGCATCTAAAATTAATGCTAAGGGCCAACGTATCCGCAAGGCGACAGATGCTAAGCTGTTTGATAGCCGTGAAGAGAACCAAGCTTCTACCGCTCGACGTAATCAAAAAGAGAATCGCACTCGTACATACCGTGGTAATAACGCGGATGAATTCCGTCATGCGCCGAATTCAAAGCGTGGTCGTAATTCAACGAATGGCGAAAACAAAGGCCAAATCAAAGGCAACACAGAGAATTGGAAATCGAATTCTCGTTCAGAGCGCTCTAACTCAGACAACAAGAGTTCAGATCGCAACCGCGCTGGCCGTGGCAAGCCAACTAATCGCCACCAAGAGTCAAACCGACCAAATAAGCCAGCAGCAAAACGTGTTGGTGGTACTCTAGGTCTGAAAAAGTAGAGTGACTCCGTATACAAAAACGCCCACGACTATGTGGGCGTTTTTATTTGTTATTTCATACATCATGGCTTGTGACGACTAACCATCAGCTTGCAAGCACAAATCAGTAAACTGAGCTCGAGTCAGTTGAGCTAAATCTTTAGGGGTGAGTTCAATTTCCAACCCTCGCTTTCCTGCACTTACGCAGATCGTTTCAAACTCCGTCGCACTGGAATGAACAAAAGTCGGCAGCGCTTTCTTCTGACCAAGCGGGCTGATCCCCCCTACTACATAACCTGTGGTTTTCTGAGCAATATCCGGGTTCGCCATCTCTGCTTTTTTGCCTTTTGCCGCTTTAGCCGCAAGTTTCAAATTTAGCTTCTGGTCGACAGGAATCACCGCAACAGCCAAGTCTTTAGCGACACCATTTAGGCAGAATAGCAGCGTTTTGAATACACGTTTAGGATCCTGACCAAGTGCTTCAACAGCTTCTAATCCATAGTTGGTATTGTTAGCATCGTGGTGATACTGATGCACCGTATGAGCGATTTTCTTTTTCTTGGCAAGATTGATTGCAGGGGTCATAACAAATCCAAACGATAGATAAACAAAAAGCGACGCCGGAGCGTCGCTTTAGTTAAATTTATCATAGTGCTAGAGTCAATCGAATTTAGCGCTCAATGATCCAATTACTTGTAAACAATCTGACCAGAAGGTGCGTACTTGTTCACGTCAACTGGGCTATTCACTTCTAGGTACTCTTTTAGTACTTCAGCGTCAACAAAACCAGTATTTACGTAACCAGGGTGGTCAGACAGTTTAGGGTAGCCGTCACCACCAGCAGCGTTAAAGCTTGGTACTGTGAAGCGGTAAGTTTCTTCTAGGTTAAGTGGCTTACCACCAATAACAACGTCAGACACTTCACCGTTCGCAACTGTCATTGAGATACCAGCGAATTGTGCGTAAGCACCTGAATCGATTGGTTTAGTCGCTACTACGTTTAGGTAATCTAGAACTTCTTTACCCGTCATGTCTGTGTAAGTCAGGATATTTGCAAAAGGTTGTACTGTTAGTACATCTTTGTATGTTACTTCACCCGCTTCAATTGAATCACGAACACCACCAGAGTTCATCACAGCGAAGTCTGCTTTTGCACGCTCCATGTGAGAAGTTGCAATCAGACGGCCTAGGTTAGTCTGTTGGAAACGAACCACGTTACGGTCACCTTCAAGCTTGCCATTTGTTTCAGCAATCTTAACTTCAAGCTGTGCTTGGCCTTGCTCTTGGAATGGACGTAGGAACTCTAGTAGTTCTGGATCTTGCGCAATCTCGTCTTGGATAAGAACACGCTGCTTCTTACCGTCGATCTTAACCTTTTTCTTCAGGTTAACTGGGATTAGGTCGTAGCTCACCATTTCTAGTTCGCCATTACGGAATTCGTAATCAGCACGGCCTACGTATTTACCCCATTCGTGAGCTTGAACGATGTAAGTACCGTTTTGAAGGTCTGGTTTACACTCATCACCCGGCTTGAAGTTTTTCTTCGCAACGTTAGGGCCTTCCATACATACAGGCTCTTGAGAGTGGCCACCAACGATCATGTCTAGATCACCTTCGTCTAGGTAACGCGCTAGTGCTACATCACCTGGTGCGTTAACGCCACGCTGACCATTTTCGTAGTGACCCATGTGAGTCACAGCAAAAATAAGATCTGGCTTTTCTGTTTCTTTAAGTTCAGCGATCAGTTTCTTCGCTTCTTCTTTAGGATCACGGAAATCGATACCTGCGATAAACTCAGGGTTACCAATCTTTTGAGTATCTTCCGTTGTTAAACCAATAACCGCAATTTTAATACCTTGCTTTTCAAACATCTCGTAAGCTTGGAACTTACGTTCGCCAGTCGCTTTATCGTAGATGTTTGCAGATAACATTGGGAAGTTAGCCCAATCGATTTGCTTTTGTAGTACGTCTAGTGAGTTATCAAACTCATGGTTACCGAGTGCCATTGCATCGTAACCAATCTTGTTCATACCTTTGAAATCAGGTTCTGCATCTTGAAGATCTGACTCTGGTACACCTGTGTTGATGTCACCACCAGATAGAAGCAACACGCTACCGCCTTCTGCTTCAACTTCTGCACGAAGTTGATCAATCAGCGTTTTACGTGCAGACATGCCGTATTCGCCGTATTTGTTCTGCCAGAAACGACCATGGTTGTCGTTAGTGTGAAGAATCGTTAGCTTGTAAGTTTCGTCTTGGTTCCAATCATGAGCAGATTGAGACGCACAACCAGCTAAAGTCGCTAGAATTGCAGCACTTAGTGCTGTCTTTAGAATAAGGCGTTGCTTCATTGTCATACCTTTGAACTTTTTAGGGGAATCCACTGCTTCTGCCACTCTCCTTAAGCCCATGTCCACTTAAGAAACATGGTTAGAGGTGGTAAAACTTGAAGTAGTTTAAATTAAGACGGTAAACCTAACAGAGTGATTTCATATTTATGTAGGATAGATCACCATAATCCCCTATCGAGTGTGTAACAAAGCGACAAAGTTGCAGTTGATCTAATAAGTGATCACAGGCAAACGTTTTCATCATTTTTTGGATTATTTGTGATTTACTCAGTTCGAAAGCGCTACAAAGTGACCTTCGTTAAATTTATTTGATTTATCAAAGCTTTATCAGCTACGTTATAACATCACAAAGCTATACTAACGCTAGCTTAAGGAGCTCAAGCTCATAGCCATTCACTTAGCTATAGGCACAAAAAAGCCGGCAATTACGCCGGCTTGGAATTCTATACTGTTCGACTATTTAATATCGATGTGGTCAAAACCTTTGATAAGGTCATCAAGTGCTTTCATCTGCTTCAAGAACGGCTCTAGCTTGTCTAGAGGCAGTGCAGATGGACCATCACAACGCGCTTGATCTGGGTTCGGGTGAGCTTCAATGAATAGACCAGCAATACCTGTCGCAAGGCCCGCTTTTGCAAGTTCAACCGTTTGCTCACGACGACCACCAGATGCAGCACCTGAAGGATCACGCATCTGTAGAGAGTGCGTTACGTCAAAGATGATTGGGCTGCCGTTTGAAGCTTTCTTCATTACGCCAAAACCAAGCATATCTACAACTAGGTTGTCGTAGCCCATGCAAGAGCCACGTTCACAAAGGATAATCTTGTCGTTGCCACATTCTGCGAATTTATCAACGATGTTACCAACCTGGTTCGGACTCATGAACTGAGGCTTCTTCACGTTGATAACTGCGCCAGTCTTAGCCATCGCTTCAACAAGATCCGTTTGACGAGCTAGAAATGCAGGAAGTTGAATGACATCAACCACATCAGCAACCGGCTGAGCTTGTGCTTCAGTGTGAACATCAGTGATGATCTTCACGCCGAATGTGTCTTTCAATTCTTGGAAGATTTTTAGACCTTCTTCCATACCAGGGCCACGGTATGAGTGAACTGAGCTACGGTTTGCCTTATCGAAAGACGCCTTAAATACATAAGGAATACCCAGCTTTTCAGTTACTTTCACGTAGTGCTCACAGATCTGCATTGCTAGATCGCGAGATTCAAGAACGTTCATGCCCGCAAATAGCGTAAATGGCTTGTCATTAGCAATTGGCATATCGCCAATATGAACTGTTTTCTGTTCCATCATATTCTCTCTAAATAATTATTAATTAGTGAACAACCACTGTCTTTTCATTCATGACGTTCACTTGAGACTTCAGTAACTCAGATGCAGGGTCATCTGGGCATTGGTCGATAAAATATTGGTAATCCGTCGCTGCCACTTGGTGACAATCCAACTGCTGATAGATAAAACCACGGTCGCGGATTTCATACGGATCGTCAGGTACAAACGTTAATGCAAGGTCTGTGCATTTCAATGCTAGCGTATAGCGCTCTTCTCTCAGTAAAGCACTCTTTAATAGCGCTAACCACTTGCCAATGATTGTTGGATGATCAGCCACTTCTAAATGCTCCGATTTAAGCTCAGCCAACGGACCATCATGGCCGATCAGCCACGCTCGTAACGTTTGCTCACCAACGTATTCACCATTATATGGATTGATATACACTGCTGCTTGGCCGTACCAAGTCACTTTAAGCAGAAACTGAGTAGGGAAAGAGACCCCCTCTACTGGAAAGCCTAGCTTGCGACCTAGAAAAAGAAAGATCGCGCCGAGACTGACAGGAATGCCTTTCTTACGCTCTAGCACTTTATCGATGAAAGCGTTCTCTGAAGAGAAGTAAGCGTCTTTATCACCTGCAAAGCCCCATTCATAGAAGAATAGTCGAATAAAGGACTCAAACTTCTGTTGCTCATCGGTCTCATTAACCAAAGCCAATTCAGCTTCTTTAAACAGTCTTGCCAGCTCTTGCTCAGCCCAACTGTCTTGAGTGTCTGGGTTAATCGCTTTATTTAAGATCAATGCACCTTCAGCTAATTCTAGCTGGTCAAAGTCTTCATCAAAAAATTCGTACATAGGTAGTTAACCGAAATAAGGAGATCATTAACCGAAAAATGTTGGCGTCTTCGTCACCGCAATTTTGCCTGCCATAGCTAACCAGCCAAGCGCACCGAAGAATGAGAATACTCTCAATAGTTTATTTTTACCCAGTTTAAGCGCAAATAAACCTAATGCGATGTAAGCCATCACACAAGTTAGCTTTTCTGTTAGCCATGGCGCAGCTGGAGTAAAGGGAATAAAGCCAGTGATAAAAATCAAGCCAATACCCGATAGCAATAGCAACGAGTCGTTGATATGAGGGAAACGCTGCAAGAAAGGGTGCTTAAGTTTCGGCGAGTTCGCCATCATAAGAACGAAACGAATTGAAAGAAGTGACACGCTTATAGCAATCGTTAGTAAGTGAAAATGTTTTAAACCTTCGTACATGGAATTCCTTTATATTTTTTATATGTGCTTTCGTTAGCACGAGCAACATTGGACCCGTTGGTGCTCTGTATTTCTGCGTTAAATGCATTACCGAGTCAAATGTAATTTCGCGCTAAAGGTATCAATTTCGTAAGTTCGCCCTCTAGGATTACATGAGTGGCTAACAACTACTGAGCCCTCTCAGAAAACGACAACGAACTATGAGCAATAACGACCTAATGTCACTCGGTCATTACCACCGTAATCTTTCTCTGTGACTACATCGAGATAACCTAGCGCTTGCATTATCTCACGTACAGCCAAGCCTTGGTCGTAACCGTGCTCAAACGCCAACCACCCCTCATTTTCCAAAAAGACACGTGCGTTTTCAGAAATATAGCGAATATCAGCAAGCCCTTTCTCTTCGGCAACAAGTGCAGTAATCGGCTCAAAACGCACATCGCCTTGCGAGAGGTGAGGGTCATCTTTCTCTATATAAGGTGGGTTAGAGACAATCAGAGAGAACTTAACCTCACCGCCATCAGAAGCCAGACCGCGAAGCGGGTCAAACCAACTACCATGCAAGAACGTGGCATTGGTGATGTTTAAGCGTTTCGCATTCTCTGTTGCAAGCGCTTGAGCTTCAGGACGAAGGTCAATACCTGTCACTGGTCGATTTGGCATCTCAGACGCCAGCGCCAAGGCAATAGCACCAGTACCTGTCCCTAAATCCAGAATCGCACCTTGTTTGCCATAGGTTTTATCCAGCGCGACTTCAACCAAACGTTCAGTATCTGGGCGAGGAATTAAAGTAGATGGCGAAACTTTTAACGGCAGCGACCAAAACTCACGTTCACCGACAATGTAAGCCACAGGCTCACCGGCTGAACGACGGTTTAAAAGGGCTTGAAATTCAGATTCTTGTTCTGAGGTAAGGTGCTTCTCAGGCCAAGTTAACAGGTAAGATCTTGGTTTATCTAAGACGTGACAAAGCAGTACCGCAGCATCAATTGAGGGTGACGTATTGTCACCCTCTTGAAGTGCTAAGATTGCTGCTTTTAATGCACTTTCAACCGTATAGGCAGATTGCATAGGGTTTAGTTGCTCTCAGCTAGCGCAGCAAGTTGGTCTGCTTGGTGCTCTTGGAGAACCGGATCAATCAGACTTTGCATGTCACCTTCTAGCACTTCGTTCAGACGGTAAAGTGTTAGGTTGATGCGGTGATCAGAAACACGACCTTGCGGATAGTTGTAAGTACGGATACGGTCACTACGGTCACCTGAGCCTAGCAGATTACGACGCGTGTCTGATACTTCAGCAGCACGACGCTCTTCTTCAGCTTGTACAATACGCGCAGCAAGAACAGCCATCGCCTTCGCCTTATTTTTATGCTGAGAACGCTCGTCTTGACACTCTACTACTGTTCCTGTTGGCAAGTGAGTAATACGGATAGCTGAATCCGTGGTGTTAACGTGCTGACCACCGGCGCCAGATGCACGGAAGGTATCGATTTTCAGGTCTGCAGCCTTAATTTCTGGAAGATCCGCTTCTGGGATTTCAGGCATAACAGCAACAGTACATGCAGAAGTATGAACACGGCCTTGAGACTCTGTCTCTGGTACACGTTGAACACGGTGACCGCCTGACTCAAACTTCATCACACCGTAAACGCCTTCACCGCTTACTTTAGCGATCATCTCTTTGTAACCGCCTTGCTCTGAGTCATTGCTGCTCATTACTTCAACGCGCCAGCCTTTCTTCTCTGCAAACTTAGAGTACATACGGAAAAGGTTACCCGCGAAGATACCCGCTTCATCACCGCCCGCACCGGCACGGATCTCTAGGAAACAGTTACGCTCGTCGTTTGGATCTTTAGGTAGAAGAAGAATCTGAAGCTCATCAGTTAGACGCTCAATCGCTTCTTTCGCTTCTTTAATTTCTTCCTGCGCCATTTCGCGCATCTCTTCGTCGTCTTCCTGCGCCATGTCTTCGGCAGCTTCTAGATCGTCTTGAGCTTGCTGATAAGCTTGGAAGCACTTAGTCACTTCCTCTAACTGAGAGTACTCTTTAGATAGTACACGGAATTTGTTTTGATCACCGATCACATCTGGATCGCCAAGCAGGTGTTGAACTTCTTCGTAGCGTTCAACAAGTGTTTCAAGCTTTACTAGAATCGAGGCTTTCATAATGTCTTATCTTGTTGGAGGTCTAATATTATTGAGGGTCTTCTAGGCCCAAACTCTGTCTAATGACCGTTAATTTCGCAGGTTCTCCTTGCTCAGCAGCACTTTGTAGTGCGCGGGTTGGAGCATGGATCAATTTGTTTGTGAGCTTATTACTAAGCTCTAGTAAAACTTTCTCAGGGTCACCGCCAGCGGCAAGTGATTGTAAACTTTTACTCAATAATTCTTCGCGGATTTCATTCGCTGATTTTCGGTAATCACGAATACTGTCGACCGCTTGCAGTGAGCGCATCCAACTCATGAACGCGGCACTTTCTTCACTGACGATCGCTTCAGCTTGGATTGCTTCCACTTTACGTTGCTCGATATTACCATTAACAATCGACTGCAAATCATCCACCGAATACAGGTAAGCATCATTCAGTTCGCCAACCTGTGATTCCACATCACGAGGCACCGCAATATCAACCAATAACATAGGTTGATGTTTTCTTTTCTTCAGAGCGGTCTCAACCATGCCTTTACCAATAATTGGCAGCGGGCTTGCGGTTGAACTGATCACGATATCTGCTCTATGTAGGTGATCTGGAATTTCATTTAAGCTGATCACTTCAGCGCCAAACTCTTCGGCTAGCCCTAAAGCACGCTCACGGGTTCGATTAGCCACAATCATTTTAGTACAGCCATTTGCTGAAAGGTGCTTAGCCACGAGCTCAATCGTTTCACCAGCGCCAACTAACAGCACAGTAGAATCAGCAATCGACTCAAAAATATGCTTGGCCAAGGTACAAGCTGCGTAAGCCACAGACACCGCACTTCCGCCTATTTCTGTTTCAGTTCGAACGCGCTTCGCTACAGAAAATGATTTCTGGAACAGCTTTTCCATTGAAGCATCGACAGACTTGCTACCACGAGAGTTTGTATAAGCTTGCTTAACCTGACCTAAGATTTGCGGCTCACCCAAGACCAAAGAGTCCAAACCACAAGCAACGCGCATTAAATGTTTAATTGCGGCCTGCTCTTCATGGATATAAAGACTTGGCTTTAGCTCTTCAGGGCTCACTTGGTGGAAAACCGACAACCAATCGATAAGCTTGTTTTTTGCTCCGTTTTTAACGTCACAATACACTTCAGTTCGGTTACAGGTAGAAAGTATGACACTTCCATTTACGTGTGCATTTGCGTTAAGTTGCTTGAGTGCCTCAGACAGTTTGTCTGGACCAAAAGCCACTTTTTCTCGCAATTCAACCGACGCTGTATTGTGATTGATACCTACGGCAAGCAAAGACATGTATCAGAAGTTCTCGATCAGGGAATGGAAACAAGGGGCGAATTTTACTTGATGCATGGCTCTATTTAAAGAGCAAGCGGGATTTGTTTTCCTGACTTCGTGCATTCAATGCTATAGTTGAAGCGTTTTTTAGATAAATTTGAACAAGTTGTGAGCAAATATGGGCAAGCTTCATAAAATCGCGTCTCTTATTTTTATTACCATAATCATGGTGGGTTGCTCGTCTATCCCGGAACAACCGACAAGTGTTGAATGGCAAGCGCACCAAAGCCGCCTATTGCAGATAGAAAACTATCAAGCTTCCGGGAAGCTTGCTTACATCTCTCCCGAGCAGCGCCAAAGCCTCAATTTTGTTTGGAAGCACTCTCCAAACCAAAGCCAATTAAGACTCACCACTTTCCTTGGTCAGACCGCATTAAACCTGACCATTGATCCATCTGGCGCCAAAGTCGTCACTTATGATGACCAAGTATTTACCCACTCAAGCGCCTCTATCTTGGTTGAACAGCTTACAGGCTTGAAAATCCCAGTTGATCATCTGCCACAATGGTTCCTTGGCATTCCAGACCAATCGGATAGCTACCAGCTAAATACAACGAATACCCTTGAGTCACTGACCAAGCAAGTTAGTAACCAACTATGGACTCTGAATTTTACAAACTATCGCAACACAGAGATGCCGAGTACGCTGCAATCTGGTGAAGACAAAGCAAATGTAGAGACGATCCCGCTCCCTACTCGACTCTCTTTCAAGCAAGACCAAAACAAAATCAACATCGTAGTTTCGAAGTGGACACTGAAAAAATGATTACAACACCAACGCACTGGCCTGCTCCAGCAAAGCTGAATCTATTTCTTTATATCACTGGCCGACGTGATAATGGTTACCACGAACTTCAAACACTATTTCAGTTCGTTGACTTTGGTGATGAACTAACGGTTACCGCAAACTCAGAAACAAGTTCGATAACCATCACGCCAGAAATACCTGGAATAGCGCTTGAAGACAACCTGATCTGGAAAGCAGCGAATGCACTTCAGCAATACACCTCAACCTCTTTCGGTGCCGATATTGAGCTAGAGAAAGTGCTACCAATGGGTGGTGGTATTGGCGGAGGCTCTTCAAATGCTGCAACTGTGTTGGTTGCGCTTAATTACTTGTGGCAACTGAATCTTTCTGATGATCAACTTGCAGAGATAGGCCTGAAGCTTGGTGCAGATGTTCCAGTGTTTGTGCGAGGCTATGCCGCCTTTGCTGAAGGCGTCGGTGAACAGCTGTCGCCTGCTAATCCGGATGAAAAATGGTATCTCGTGGTTAAACCTCAAGTGAGCATAGCAACTGTGGACATATTCACACATCCAGAATTAACCAGAAATACGCCAAAGCGAGCGCTACCAATGCTTCTAGAACAAGAATACGTAAACGATTGCGAAAAAGTTGTTCGAATGCTGTACCCAGAGGTTGATAAGCAACTTTCATGGCTGCTACAATACGCGCCGTCGAGATTGACTGGCACAGGTTCGTGCGTTTTTGCTGAATTTAGCAGCAAAAAAGAAGCCGAATTAGTGCTAGAAAAACTACCTGACACCGTTTCCGCATTTGTAGCGAAAGGACGAAACATTTCTCCTTTGAAACAAACGTTGGCTGAATACCACTCAGCCCACCCACAATCTATTTAAAACTGGACGCAACCCGAGGTTTCCACCGTGCCTGATATGAAGCTATTTGCTGGTAACGCAACACCTGAACTAGCCCAACGTATTGCTGATCGTCTATACATCTCTCTTGGCGATGCTACTGTAGACCGTTTTTCTGATGGCGAAGTCGCTGTTCAAATCAATGAAAACGTTCGTGGTAGCGATGTATTCCTGATTCAATCAACTTGTGCACCAACCAATGACAACCTAATGGAATTGGTGGTAATGATTGACGCAATGCGCCGCGCTTCTGCTGGCCGTATTACTGCTGTAATCCCTTACTTCGGTTATGCCCGTCAAGATCGTCGTGTACGTTCTGCACGTGTGCCAATTACTGCAAAAGTTGTTGCAGATTTCCTTTCTAACGTTGGCGTAGACCGCGTTCTTACTATCGATCTACACGCAGAGCAAATCCAAGGCTTCTTTGATGTACCAGTTGATAACATCTTCGGTACTCCAGTTCTTCTAGAAGACATGGCTAACCGCGGCCTAGAGAACCCAGTTGTGGTTTCTCCAGACCTTGGTGGTGTTGTACGTGCTCGTGCAACGGCTAAAGCGCTAGGTGACGTTGATATCGCTATCGTTGATAAGCGTCGTCCACGTGCTAACGTTTCTGAAGTAATGAACCTAATCGGTGATGTTGAAGGGCGCGACTGTGTTATCGTTGATGACATGATCGATACAGGTGGCACACTATGTAAAGCAGCTGAAGCGCTTAAAGAGCGCGGTGCTAAGCGCGTATTCGCTTACGCAACTCACGCTGTTTTCTCTGGTACTGCTGCGAACAACATCAAGAACTCTGTTCTAGACCAGGTTATCGTAACAGATTCTATCTCTCTATCTCCAGAGATGGCTGCGACAGGTAAAGTAACAACACTTAGCCTTTCTCGCATGCTTGCTGAAGCGATTCGTCGTATCAGCAACGAAGAATCAATCTCAGCGATGTTCAACTAATCAAGGCTATTTAGCTTTGTTTTAGAAACTCGTTAGAGAAAGACATTAAGCACTTCATTTGATGAAGTGCTTTTTTTATATCTGGTGACTGTTGTTTATCACAGCTCGGAATAATCATGGTGCCATCAGCTAGCTCGCACCTTTTTCATAAACTGTGATATCATACGGCGCTTTTTGAAATCCCAAGAGAGATCCATACCTTGAGCCAACAAATAAAACTTCTCGTTGGACTGGCTAATCCAGGTCCTGAATACGCCAAAACTCGCCACAATGCGGGTGCTTGGGTAGTTGAAGAATTAGCACGTGTACACAACGTAACACTGAAGAACGAACCAAAGTTCTTTGGCCTAACGGGTCGTATCATGGTTCATGGTGAAGATCTTCGTTTGCTGATCCCAACGACTTTTATGAACTTATCAGGCAAAGCAGTTGCAGCTTTGGCAAAGTTCTACCAAATTAAACCAGAAGAGATCATGGTTGCTCATGATGAGTTAGACCTTCCTCCTGGTATTGGAAAGTTCAAAAAAGGTGGTGGTCATGGTGGACACAACGGTCTAAAAGACATCATCAGCAAGCAGGGTAACAATAAAGAATTCTATCGTCTGAGATTAGGCATCGGCCATCCTGGACACAAAGATAAAGTTGCAGGTTATGTATTAGGCAAAGCTCCGCAAAAAGAGCAAGAGTGTATCGAGGCCGTCGTTGACGAATCGGTTCGCAGCCTAGACATCTTATTAAAAGATGGCCTACCAAAAGCACAAAATCGCTTACATACGTTCAAAGCAGAATAAGGTTTATATCATGGGTTTTAAATGTGGCATCGTTGGTCTACCAAACGTTGGTAAGTCAACTCTGTTTAACGCACTGACTAAAGCAGGCATCGAAGCAGCAAACTTTCCATTTTGTACGATCGAACCAAACACAGGTATCGTTCCGGTTCCAGATCTACGCTTAGATGCATTAGCAAAAATTGTTAATCCACAAAAGATCCTTCCAACAACGATGGAATTCGTTGATATCGCTGGCCTAGTTGCTGGTGCATCTAAAGGTGAAGGTCTTGGTAACAAATTCCTAGCGAACATCCGTGAAACTGACGCGATCGGTCACGTTGTACGCTGCTTTGAAAACGAAAACATCGTTCACGTTTCAGGCAAAGTATCTCCAATAGAAGATATCGAAGTGATCAACCTTGAACTTGCACTGGCTGACTTAGATAGCTGTGAGCGTGCAATTCAGCGTAACGCTAAGAAAGCAAAAGGCGGCGACAAAGACGCTAAATTCGAAATCACTGTACTAGAAAAGCTACTACCAGTTCTTACTGAAGGTGGTATGGCGCGTACTGTTGAACTAGCGAAAGAAGAAGCGGCAGCAATCGGCTACCTAAACTTCCTAACACTTAAGCCAACAATGTACATTGCAAACGTTGCTGAAGATGGTTTTGAAAACAACCCTTACCTAGATGCTGTTCGTGAATACGCTGCAAAAGAGAACAACGTTGTTGTTGCTGTATGTGCTGCTATCGAATCTGAGCTTTCTGAGCTTGACGACGAAGATCGTGAAGAGTTCCTAGCGGACATGGGTATCGAAGAACCAGGTCTAAACCGAGTGATCCGATCTGGTTACGAACTACTTACTCTTCAAACTTACTTCACAGCGGGTGTTAAAGAAGTTCGCGCTTGGACAATTCCTGTAGGCGCAACAGCTCCACAGGCGGCTGGTAAGATCCACACAGACTTCGAAAAAGGCTTCATCCGAGCTGAAGTTGTTGGTTTTGATCACTTCATCGAATTTAACGGTGAGAGCGGCGCAAAAGACGCAGGTAAATGGCGTCTTGAAGGCAAAGAATACATCGTAAAAGATGGTGACGTTGTTCACTTCCGCTTCAACGTATAATTGCTGATTAAATATCGGACAAAAGGCCAGTGAATTTCACTGGCCTTTTTGTTTTTACTCTTTAGCAAGAGTTCGACATCAGAAAGTTAACTTCCTATATATATCGCCTTTTTGACCTGTTTTTTGCCGACAAATACGCCTCTTTGACTAAAAAGAAACCGAACAGATATTTATTCGTGATTTATTCAAAAAAAAAGTTGACGGGTTTCACTCAACTACGCATAATGCGCCCCGTTCACAGCGAAGCGGCAACGTATCAAAATGAACGAAACTTTGGAAATGGCTACTTAGCTCAGTTGGTTAGAGCACATCACTCATAATGATGGGGTCGCAGGTTCAAATCCCGCAGTAGCCACCATTTCCTAAACACTCTACTCGTTATTAAACACTTGTTTTTAACCATGTAGAGTTTTTAGGAAATAAAGCGGACGTGGCGGAATTGGTAGACGCACCAGATTTAGGTTCTGGCGCCGCAAGGTGTGAGAGTTCAAGTCTCTCCGTCCGCACCATATTGAGATGTCTTAATCGATATCATTGTTGGGCTATCGCCAAGCGGTAAGGCACCGGCTTTTGATGCCGGCATTCCCTGGTTCGAATCCAGGTAGCCCAGCCACTATTTATAACTCCTTGCAAAAGCAAAGAGCACAACGTTTTATTGAGTCACCAATACTCAGTATAACTATAAAGATTTGCTGCGGTCGTGGCGGAATTGGTAGACGCACCAGATTTAGGTTCTGGCGCCGAGAGGTGTGAGAGTTCAAGTCTCTCCGACCGCACCATTATTTAGATGTCTTAATTGATGTCATTGTTGGGCTATCGCCAAGCGGTAAGGCACCGGCTTTTGATGCCGGCATTCCCTGGTTCGAATCCAGGTAGCCCAGCCACTATTTATAACTCCTTGCAAAAGCAAAGAGCACAACGTTTTATTGAGCCACCAATACTCAGTATGACCATAAAAATTTGCTGCGGTCGTGGCGGAATTGGTAGACGCACCAGATTTAGGTTCTGGCGCCGAGAGGTGTGAGAGTTCAAGTCTCTCCGACCGCACCATCATTAAATAGAACCCAGCTTTTTAGCTGGGTTTTGTTTTATCTGGAATATGTAAATCTGATAACCACGTCACCAAGTATTTCTCCCTATTTAATCACTTCATGACTTTTTATAAGACAATGTCTGCTCAACTTTCGAATTGAGTATGACGCCTTATGAAAAACCTTACTTTAACGATCGGTTGCTACACAGACACTCCCAGTGAAAGCCGAGGCGTGTATCAGGCTCAGTTTGACTTGGAAAACGGTAAGCTATTACCTTTATAGCTCGTTTCAGAGTGTGCTAACCCATATTTTGTCGTAGCGACAAAGCATGGTGTCTATACTGCGTCTGAAGTTGATCAGCCAAAACAACCGCAGTTGATTCATATACCCAGCCCTTACTCAAAGACGGTTAATAACTCCGACACAATCGCTGGCGATCACCCTTGCCACATCGCGATTGATCCTAGCCACAAGTTTGCTACTACTTCTCAATACTCATCAGGTTCATTCGATATTTTTAGTCTAAGTATCAATGGCAATATCGATAAACGACTTAAAACAATAACTATGGTGGGGTCAGGGCCTACTAAAGAGCGTCAAACAGCACCACATGCTCATCAATGCCTGTTCTTACAAAACTCACCACAATTTGTCACTATCGACCTTGGCGCTGATCGAATCAACTTCTATTGCTTTGATGAGGAACAGGAAGAGTTTCTAGACGAACCGATGCAATCCATTAAAGTCCCCGCAGGCAATGGACCTCGTCATCTCGTCTTCAATAAGGATGAAGACAAGGCCTATGTGATCTGTGAGCTCTCTGAAACGATACTGATGATGGAGAAAACTCTTGGGAACTGGAGTATTGTCGAAGAGATCGACGCGCTGCCAAATATGGAAAAAGGAGAGGCTACCGCTGCAATAAAACTATCACCGGATGAGCAATTCCTCTATGTCTCTTGTCGACATCAATCAATGATCAGTTGCTTCAGAATCGAGCCAACAACGAAAATGCCTATTTTTATTGATAGCTATAATACCGAAGGCAATTTCCCTCGTGATTTTCATATTACTCATGACGTTGAATGGCTTATCGCCGCAAACCAGCACTCGAATAAAATCACGTCATTCAAACGAAATACTGAAGACGGCTCTCTGGTTTACACGGGGTATTCATTAGAGTTAGATGCGCCTGTTTGTGTGACACAGCAGCGATAGAGCTCATCGAATACAAAAAAGGAGAGCATTCGCTCTCCTTCTCTTTTTACACAGTCTGAAACACTCAATTAAAGGCCCAAGGCATACTTAAGTACTTGGGCTTTAATTGGCCCTGAGTTCTCTGCTAGCTTGAGTGCAGCATTACGCACAAACTTAAGTGGGCCAATATCATTACTGAACGTCTTATAGAAGAAATCCATACCGCTTTGCATCACTAGGTTGTCACCTCTTCTCATCACCTCGTAGCGTCTTGCTACAGAATGATTCAGCTCGCCATTTTCTTTAGTTACATCCAATAGCGCTGCAACATCTTTGAAGCCTAAATTCACGCCCTGCCCTGCTAATGGGTTGATCGTGTGTGCCGAGTCTCCAACAAGAATGCAGTTATTCTTAAAATAGGATTGCGCATGACGTCGAGTAAGAGGGAAAGAACCAGAGTTAAGTACTTTGATGTCCCCTAACTCCGCAGGAAAGTTAGCAAGTACTTCATTGCGAAGCTTGTCTGGGCTCATTGCCGACAGTTGCTTAATGCGAGATGGCGAGTCGTACCAAACCAAGGAGCCCTGCCCAACTTCCTGGTCTCCTGAGTTAAAAGAGCGCAAAGGAAGGAATGAACGCGGGCCGCTCGGCAAAAACTGTTGCCAAGTAATGTCTTGCTGAGGGAGCTCGGTTTCTACATTGATCAGCATGCAGTGCTGACGGTAGTCCCAAGCAGTGATACCAATGCCCGCTTGCTGTCTAACCGCGGAATTAGCACCGTCGGCACCAACTACCCACTTCGCTGACAACTCGATACCAGATTGAAGCTTAACGATACTAGTTTCGCCAAATTCGATAGAGTCCAACTTTTCAGGACACAGAAGGTCTAAGTTGTCATAAGCATCAAACTGAGACCATAATCCCAGTTGAATAAGTCGGTTTTCAACAATGTAGCCTAAACGAGGCAAATCAAGTGACGCTGCATCAAATCGAGTACGACATTCTGGGTGTTCCCACGTTTCTAGGCGCCTGTAAGAACATACTCGCATTGCTGATATGTTCTGCCATGCGCCAAGCTCGTCAAGTAAATCGACTGACGCCTGAGAAATCGCTGATACTCGAATATCCATCGCTTGCAACTCATCAAATGCTTGGGGCGCAAAGCCTTCGATCACAGCAACCTGCATCCCTTGCTTAGCAAAACCAATCGCTGTTGCCGCACCAACCATGCCGCCACCGACGACTACAACATCGTAACTGTTCATATTTTGTACTTATCAGTTTGATTCTTTGACTGTTTTTGATTGTACGTTTTCACAACGAACTTGTAACCAAAAACCTTATTTGAAAAATGGGTTACTCCTTGCTAAATCTAATGTTAACGAGAATAAAAACCACTTCCGAAGAGATTTTATCAGACCACTAGTCAGTCGGTTTTGAAACCAGTACAATACGCCGCTTGCCGCTAGGGTGAACCATAAAATGAATACCTAATTATGGCAATAGACTCCGCGGATAGACACCGGGCGATTTGCTCCCTTAAATTAAACTAACGATCGAGCGAACAAAAAATGAGTAAGAAACTGCTAATTAAAACTTGGGGCTGTCAGATGAACGAATACGATTCATCAAAAATGGCTGACCTGCTAAATGCCGCAAATGGCTATGAGCTAACTGAAGTACCTGAGGAAGCAGATGTACTACTATTGAATACTTGTTCTATCCGTGAAAAAGCGCAAGAAAAAGTATTCCACCAGCTTGGTCGTTGGAAAACGCTAAAAGATAAAAAAGAAGGTGTGGTAATCGGTGTGGGTGGCTGTGTAGCGACTCAAGAAGGCGACCACATTCGTCAACGTGCACCATACGTAGACGTTATCTTTGGTCCTCAAACACTGCACCGTCTTCCAGAGATGATCAAATCTTCTCTATCAAACGAAGCGCCAGTGATGGACATCTCTTTCCCTGAGATCGAAAAGTTCGATAGCCTACCAGAGCCTCGTGCTGAAGGTGCAACGGCATTCGTTTCTATCATGGAAGGCTGTTCTAAGTACTGTACATACTGCGTAGTGCCTTATACTCGTGGTGAAGAAGTTAGCCGTCCAATGGACGATGTACTGTTCGAAGTTGCTCAACTTGCAGAGCAAGGTGTACGTGAAGTTAACCTGCTAGGTCAAAACGTAAACGCATACCGTGGTCCAACTCACGAAGGTGATATCTGCACATTCGCAGAGCTGCTTCGTCTTGTGGCTTCTATCGATGGTATCGATCGTATTCGTTTCACCACAAGCCACCCGCTTGAGTTTGGTGATGACATCATCGCAGTATACGAAGATACACCTGAGCTTGTGAGCTTCCTTCACCTACCAGTACAAAGTGGTAGTGACCGTATCCTTACGATGATGAAGCGCCCTCATACAGCTATCGAGTACAAGTCGATTATTCGTAAGCTTCGTAAAGCGCGTCCTGACATTCAAATCAGTTCTGACTTTATCGTTGGTTTCCCTGGTGAATCTAACCAAGATTTCCAAGACACGATGAAACTGATCAAAGACGTTGATTTCGATATGAGCTTCAGCTTTATCTTCTCTCCTCGTCCAGGTACACCTGCTGCAGACTACCCATGTGACGTACCAGAGCAAGAGAAGAAAGATCGTCTATACGAACTACAACAAACCGTAAACTCGCAAGCAATGCGTTACTCTCGCTTGATGCTTGGTACTGAGCAACGTGTACTGGTTGAAGGCCCATCGAAGAAAAACCTAATGGAACTTCGCGCACGTACAGAGAACAACCGTGTTGTTAACTTCGAAGGCAACGCCGATCTAATCGGTCAATTTGTTGATGTGAAGATCACTGACGTATTCGCAAACTCTCTACGTGGTGAATTGGTTCGTACAGAGAAAGATATGGACCTTCGTAGCATCATCTCTCCAACGCAGATGATGGCTAACACAAAACGTGAAGATGAGCTGGGTGTGGCAACATTTACGCCATAAACAAAACATCTAGGTTCAGCAAAAAGCTGACCAACAAAGCTTGAAATTACCTAACTAAGTGACCATCTTAGAAATAGGGAAATCGCCACTAGAAGCCCGGTCCCAATCGGGCTTCTTGCTCTTTGTTTGTTGAAAAGAGTGGGTGGCACAAAATGAGAGGCTAATTTGAGCAATAAAATCGTTACCCTAGAAATCAATCTAGAACCCGCAGATAACCATCGCCTTGCAAGCCTTTGTGGCCCATTCGATGACAACATCAAACACCTTGAGCGCCGTTTAGGTGTCGAGATTAACTACCGCAGCAACTTTTTCACTATTGTTGGCAAGCCTCACACGGCTGCTGCTGCACTCGATATTGTTAAGCGCCTTTATGTTGAATCTGCTCCGGTCAAAGGCACGATTCCAGACATCGAGCCAGAACAAATTCACTTGGCAATCAAAGAGTCTGGTGTTTTAGAACAGAATGTAGAGTCTGATATTGAACACGGCAAAGAAGTGTTCATTAAGACCAAGAAAGGCGTAATTAAGCCTCGTACACCAAACCAAGCACAATACCTAATGAATATGGTGACTCATGACATCACCTTTGGTATTGGTCCTGCTGGTACGGGTAAAACATATTTAGCTGTCGCTGCTGCCGTCGACGCATTAGAACGCCAAGAGATCCGTCGTATTCTATTGACGCGCCCTGCAGTTGAAGCGGGTGAGAAGTTAGGTTTCCTGCCTGGTGATTTAAGCCAAAAAGTAGACCCATACTTGCGCCCACTTTACGATGCACTTTTTGAAATGCTGGGCTTTGAACGTGTTGAGAAGCTGATTGAACGTAACGTGATTGAGGTTGCACCTCTTGCGTACATGCGTGGTCGTACACTGAATGACGCGTTTATCATTCTTGATGAGAGCCAAAACACAACTGTTGAACAGATGAAGATGTTCCTAACTCGTATTGGTTTCAACTCGCGCGCGGTAATCACAGGTGATATCACTCAAATCGACTTACCTCGTGGGGCAAAATCTGGCTTGCGTCATGCGACCGAGGTTCTAAGTGAAGTCGATGACATCAGCTTTAACTTCTTTATGTCTGAAGACGTGGTGCGTCACCCAGTGGTTGCTCGTATTGTTAACGCTTACGAGAAATGGGAAGCAAAAGACCAAAAAGAGCGTAAAGAGTTTGAAAAGCGTAAACGTGAAGAGCGTGAAGCACAACTTCTTGAGACTCAGCAAGCGGTTACGACACAATTAGCAACACAAAATAGTTCAGTGATTGCAGAACAAGGTGATAAATAGATGTCTATTGAACTAGACCTACAATTAGCGGTCGAAAATGAGCAAGGTCTTCCAACAGAGCAGGACATTCAGATTTGGTTGGACAAGACTATACCTCAGTTTCAAAAGAGCGCTGAGCTTACTATCCGTATCGTAGATACAGAAGAAAGCCACCAGCTAAATCATGAATATCGTGGTAAAGACAAGCCTACTAACGTGCTTTCTTTTCCATTCGAGGCTCCGCCTGGGATCGAGTTAGATCTTCTAGGTGACCTCATTATCTGTCGCCAAGTTGTCGAAAAAGAAGCAGAAGAGCAAAACAAGCCTCTGCTAGCACACTGGGCTCATATGGTTGTACATGGCAGTCTGCATCTGCTAGGTTATGATCATATCGAAGATGATGAAGCTGAAGAGATGGAGTCACTCGAGACAGAAATCATGCAAGCTATGGGGTTTGAAGACCCATATATTCTAGAAAAATAAATCGATTCTAGTTACGTAGATTGCAGAGAAACAATGACTCATCGAACCTGTATTTTTCAGGAATCTGAGTTGTGATGTGTGCTATCACACTTCTGATAGCGTTATTTTTTGAGAAATCATGAACGAAGGTAACCCCCCCACTTCTGAGGGAAGTAAAAAATCTGAAGGTCCGAGTAGAAAGTCCTTCTTTGAACGCCTAGGCCAACTATTTCAAGGCGAGGTAAAAGACCGCCAAGAGCTCGTAGATGTAATCCGCGACTCAGAAATTAATGACCTAATTGACCACGACACTCGCGACATGCTCGAGGGTGTTATGGAGATTTCAGAGATGCGAGTGCGTGATATCATGCTGCCTCGCTCTCAAATGGTTACAGTAGAACGCACCGATGATTTAGATACATTGATTGCGCTGATTACTGATGCTCAACACTCTCGCTACCCAGTGATCAGTGAAGATAAAGACCATGTTGAAGGCATTCTATTAGCGAAGGACCTACTGAAGTACCTGGGTTCAGACAGTGCCCCATTTGATATCGAACAAGTGATTCGCCCTGCGGTCGTTGTTCCTGAAAGTAAGCGTGTTGATCGCCTGCTTAAGGAGTTCCGTGAAGAGCGTTACCACATGTCTATCGTTGTTGATGAGTTTGGCGGTGTCTCGGGCCTAGTAACCATTGAAGATATCCTCGAAGAAATCGTTGGTGAAATTGAAGACGAGTTCGACGATGAAGAAGAATTGGATATCCGTAAGCTGAGTAAGCATACCTTCTCTATTAAAGCTTTAACCACCATTGAAGAGTTCAACAACACGTTTGATACTGCTTTCAGTGACGATGAAGTGGATACCGTAGGCGGCTTGGTTATGACAGCACTCGGTCATCTGCCAGTTCGTGGCGAAATTGTAGAAATCGAAAACTACCATTTCAAAATAACGTCAGCAGATAATCGTCGCGTGATTCAGCTACAGGTAACCATTCCTGACGAGCAGCCTCTTCCGACTATCGAAGAATAACCACTTCTCTCTAAAGAGATGACAGAAATTAGATGACTAAGACTTTTATTCATCGCCTATTACGGCCGCTTGCGGCCGTTTTTGTTGGCGCTATAACCACCCTCTCATTCGCTCCATACTCAATTTGGCCTCTTGCCATTCTCAGCCCTGTTTTATTACTGCTTTTAGTTCACAATCGCTCTCCTAAAAGCGCGCTTTGGATTGGTTATGCATGGGGCTTAGGTCAGTTCACCACAGGAATCAGTTGGGTATACGTCAGTATTGACGGCTTTGGCGGTATGCCACTAGCTGCCAACCTATTTTTGATGGCACTCCTCGTTGGCTATTTAGCCGTATACTCAGGGCTATTTACTTGGAGCTTAAACAAATTCTTCCCCGCCAATAACCTAAGCCGATTTTTTCTAGCCGCTCCGGCACTATGGTTAATCAGTGATTGGCTACGCGGTTGGGTAATGACTGGCTTCCCATGGCTATGGTTAGGCTACAGCCAAATCGACTCTCCACTGGGCTCTTTCGCACCAATTGGTGGTGTGGAGTTAGTGACTCTTGCGATTATCGTTTCAGCATCTGCGTTTGCTTACGCTGTTATCAACAGAGCCTGGAGCATCGCTGTCATCCCTGCTGTTGTGTTTAGTACTGGCTTTGGTATTCGAAACATCGATTGGGTAACGCCGAATCCTGAAAAAACCACCTCAGTGGTGTTAATTCAAGGTAATGTCGACCAGGACAGCAAATGGCTGCCAAGTCACCGCTGGCCGACTATGATGAAATATACCGATCTCAGCCGAGAAAACTGGAATGCAGATATCATCATCTGGCCAGAAGCCGCGATCCCTGCTTTTGAAGTCGAGATACCCTCTTTTCTGCGTAACTTAGACAGCGCTGCTAAGCTGAACAACAGCTCCATCATCACAGGTGTACTGAACCAGTCTGAAGATAAGAAATACTACAACAGTATTCTTTCTCTTGGTGTTAACCCATACGGTGAATACAGCTACGACCCAGATGAACGCTATCATAAACATCACCTACTTCCATTTGGTGAGTTTGTGCCGTTTGAAGACATATTGCGTCCGTTAGCACCGTTTTTTAACTTGCCAATGTCATCGTTTAGCCGTGGCGACTTCATCCAGCCAAACATTGTTGCTAACGGTCGTCACCTAGCGCCAGCTCTATGTTATGAGATCATCTTTAATGATCAAGTAAGACAAAATGTGACGGACGATACAGACTTTATTCTCACGCTCTCAAACGATGCGTGGTTTGGCCGTTCAATTGGTCCACTACAACACATGGAAATCGCTCAAATGCGTGCCCTAGAGCTTGGTAAGCCGCTTATTCGCTCGACTAACAACGGTGTGACAGCGGTGACGGACTACAAAGGTAATATCATCAAGCATATACCCCAGTTTGAAACGGCAGTACTAAAAGCTGAGCTTGTTTCAACAGATGGCCAAACTCCTTACCGCGTGGTCGGTACTTGGCCTTTGTATATTTGGGTGCTACTAAGCTTGGTAATTGGCTGGATTATGAGAAAACCAAAGAGCTAGATTCGACATCAACAAAAAGGGTTGCCCGTTTGGCCAACCCTTTTTGTTGATGTCGTATTGGGAGAGATTTACGGCTTCAGTGCTTTGCGACTAAACCCTTTCGAGCCACACTTAATGCACGGTATGATGGTCGTTGGATGGTTGTATTCTGTTTGATGACCACACTCATCACAGACAAGCGTCCCCAAGCCAATCACTTCGCCAGCTTGATACAAGCCTTGATGCTCTAAATCTTGAAATAGCTCAACCCACTCTACTTTAGTGCGATCGGTAATATCTAGAAGCCCCTGCCATATAGAGTCTGCAATCATCAAATAAAATGGACCACTTTTGCTCTCTTCATAGCTCTCAGAAAACTCTTTCAAGTCTGACTTCACGTAAGCCGAGATCAGCGATAGCTCATCTTTAGTCATGTCATTAGCGGCTTTCGCATATTTGCCTGATGTTTCAATTTTGTTGTTGAGCTCTTCAGGACTATGCTTCAGAGTTTCGATAACCTCTTCAACCACCTCTTCATAAAGTGCTTTTTTCTTCGGCATAACAACCTCCTTAAGATAAAGAACGTTATAGTAAGTAAACATAGCGCTACTGTGCACTCTCGCTTACAAACAAATGCAATTCATACTCTTAAGTATAGTTGCCCTGCGAAATTCAGTGAAAATTACGCCATCTACAAGTCAGCAACTGCAAGTATGAAGGGTATAACTATTGTTGTACTAAGCTCCTTTAGGTATTCTATGACGATCTGTAAGATTCTGTTCTAACCGAACTCACAAATTCCAAGATAACCGGATACCATCGATGCAAGAACAATATAACCCGCAAGAGATTGAACAAAAGGTTCAACAACACTGGGATAACAGCGAAACTTTCGTTGTAAGTGAAGACCCAAACAAAGAAAAATTCTACTGTCTTTCTATGTTCCCGTACCCAAGTGGCCGACTGCACATGGGTCACGTGCGTAACTACACCATCGGTGATGTGGTATCTCGTTTCCAACGTCTACAAGGCAAAAACGTAATGCAACCAATCGGTTGGGATGCATTCGGCCTACCTGCAGAAAACGCAGCTGTAAAAAACAACACAGCACCTGCACCATGGACTTACGAAAACATCGAATACATGAAAAACCAGCTTAAGCTTCTTGGCTTTGGTTACGACTGGAATCGTGAATTCGCAACATGCACACCTGAATACTACCGCTGGGAACAAGAGTTCTTCACTAAGCTTTACGAAAAAGGCCTAGTGTACAAGAAGACCTCTTCTGTTAACTGGTGTCCAAACGACCAAACTGTACTAGCAAACGAGCAAGTAGAAGACGGTTGCTGCTGGCGTTGTGATACTCCAGTAGAGCAAAAGAAAATTCCACAGTGGTTCATTAAAATCACTGAGTACGCTCAAGAGCTACTAGATGACCTAGACAACCTTGACGGTTGGCCTGAAATGGTTAAAACCATGCAGCGCAACTGGATCGGTCGCTCTGAAGGTGTTGAGCTATCTTTCGCTGTTAACGGTGAAGAAGCGCCGCTAGAAGTTTACACAACACGTCCAGACACACTAATGGGTGTGTCATACGTTGGTATCGCTGCAGGTCACCCTCTTGCAGAGAAAGCGTCTAAGAACAACCCTGAGCTTGCTGCATTCGTTGAAGAGTGTCGCAACACCAAAGTTGCTGAAGCTGAACTGGCAACGATGGAAAAGAAAGGTATGGATACTGGCCTAAAGGCTATCCACCCTCTCAACGGTCGTGTTGTTCCTGTATACGTAGCAAACTTCGTACTTATGGATTACGGCACAGGCGCGGTGATGGCGGTTCCAGCTCACGATCAGCGTGACTACGAGTTCGCAACTAAGTACGGCATCGATATCATTCCAGTAATCAAGCCAGAAGATGGTTCTGAGCTAGATGTATCTGAAGCAGCTTACACCGAGAAAGGCGTACTGTTCGACTCGGGTGAGTTCGATGGTCTTGCTTTCCAAGAAGCATTCGACGCAATTGCTGCGAAGCTAGAAGCAGAAGGCAAAGGTAAGAAAACAGTAAACTTCCGTCTACGTGACTGGGGTGTATCTCGTCAACGTTACTGGGGTGCGCCAATCCCAATGGTAACGACTGAAGATGGTGAAGTTCACCCAGTACCAGCAGACCAGCTACCAGTCATTCTTCCTGAAGATGTGGTAATGGATGGTGTGACTAGCCCAATCAAGGCTGACAAGTCTTGGGCAGAAACAACATTCAACGGCGAACCTGCTCTACGTGAAACAGACACGTTCGATACGTTCATGGAGTCTTCTTGGTACTACGCTCGTTACTGTTCACCACAAGCTGACGACATCCTAGATCCAGAAAAAGCGAACTACTGGCTACCTGTAGACCAGTACATCGGTGGTATTGAGCACGCTTGTATGCACCTATTGTACTCTCGTTTCTTCCATAAACTGCTACGTGACGCTGGTTACGTAACGTCTGACGAACCATTCAAGCAACTACTATGTCAAGGCATGGTACTAGCAGATGCGTTCTACCACGAAAACGAGAAAGGCACTAAAGAGTGGGTTGCTCCTACTGATGTTTCTGTAGAGCGTGACGGTAAAGGCCGTATCACGTCTGCGAAAGATAACCAAGGCCGTGACGTTGCTCACTCAGGCATGATCAAAATGTCTAAGTCGAAAAACAACGGTATCGACCCACAAGAGATGGTAGACAAGTACGGTGCTGACACAGTACGTCTATTCATGATGTTTGCATCACCTGCAGACATGACACTTGAGTGGCAAGAATCTGGTGTTGAAGGGGCAAACCGCTTCCTTAAACGTGTTTGGAAACTGGTTCACGCTCACTCTTCTAAGGGCGCAGCTGAGCCTGTTGACGTTGCAGCACTTTCTGGTGACCAAAAAGCACTTCGTCGTGATGTCCATAAGACTATCTCGAAAGTAACTGACGATATCGGCCGTCGTCAAACGTTCAACACAGCGATCGCTGCGATCATGGAACTGATGAACAAGCTAGCGAAAGCGCCTCAAGAATCAGCACAAGATCGTGCAATCCTTGACGAAGCATTGAAAGCAGTAGTTCGCATGCTTTACCCAATGACTCCTCACATCTCCTACGAAATGTGGAATGCTCTTGGCGAATCAGAAGTTGACTCAGCAACATGGCCAACATTTGACGAGAAAGCACTAGTTGAGGACGAGAAGACCATCGTTGTTATGATCAACGGTAAGCTGCGCGCAAAGCTAACTGTGGCAGCTGATGCAACAGAAGAGCAGGTTCGTGAGCTTGGTCTGAACAATGAGAACGCTAAGAAGTTCCTAGATGGCTTAACGATTCGTAAAGTTATCTTCGTACCAGGTAAGCTTCTAAACATTGTTGCTAACTAATCTTAGTAGACTAAAACGAACTTAATTCGTTTTTTGCAGTCTTTAGACAGGGTAATGACATTGCCCTGTCTACTTATTTAAACGCTTTACTTTCAGTGACTAACATGACTTCAACACGCTAAAGCCTTTAAATAAGTATTCTACCTTCATGAGAGCCATCAAATAATGCGCCTGATTTCACTATCTTCATTGAAAGTTACTATTGTTGTTCTAACCGTGAGCCTACTCAGTGCCTGTGGTTTTCACCTGCGCGGTGACTACTCGGTACCAGAAGAACTCAGCAAGATCTCGGTAACCAGTTACGACCAATACAGTACGTTTACACGTATGATGAAAGGCCAACTGCGCATGAATGATGTAGAAATTGTGCCACCAACTGAAAATACCCCTAACCTGCACATCATTAGCGAGAGTGTTGGTGAGCGTACACTTTCTTTGTACCAGGATACTCGTGCCGCTGAGAAAGAACTTACATTCAACGCTTCGTACCGAGTAACTATCCCAGAGTTAGGTTCTAAGACATTCTCTACTAGCGTAACCCGCAGCTACCTAGATAACCCGTTAACGGCTCTTGCAAAGTCGGTTGAACGCGACATGATCGAAGATGAAATGCGAAAGCTAGCAACTAGCCAAATCCTTCGTCAGATGGCTCGACTAAAAGCTAATATTGCCGCAGGTAGCATGAATCTAGAATCGTTAGAAAACGTTCAAGTAAAAGAGCTTGAGAAGCAATACAACATCAAGAATATTGAGATTGACGACGTTAAATCGAACCAAACACAGATGAACAGCCAGAGCTCAGCGAATCTGCTCAATAATAGGTTTATTTGATGCGTATTTTTGCTGACCGCTTACCTGAACAACTTGCTAAGCAGCTGAGTAACGTTTACCTGATTTTTGGTAATGAGCCACTGCTCTTGCAAGAAAGCAGAGATGCGATTCAAAAAGCGGCTAAACAACAAGGTTTCGAGGAGCGTCACCTCTTTGCGATTGATAACAGTATGGACTGGAATCAAGTCTATGACTGTACTCAAGCGCTAAGCCTGTTTTCTAGCCGACAAATCATTGAGCTTGAGCTGCCAGAGTCAGGTGTGAATGCCGCAATAGCCAAAGAACTGTTGGCTATCTCTGAGCATATCCACAGCGATATATTGCTAATTCTTGTTGGCACCAAACTGACAAAAGCCCAAGAAAACACTAAATGGTTTAAAGCACTCTCTAATCAAGGGCATTGGGTAAGCTGCCTGACACCAGATGTCAGCAGACTACCTCAATTTGTTCAAGCACGCTGTCGCCAAGTCGGATTATCGCCAGATCCTGAAGCTATTCAAATGCTGGCACAATGGCATGAGGGCAATCTATTTGCGCTCACACAAAGCCTCGAAAAGCTGGCGCTTCAGTATCCAGATGGAAAGCTAACCTTAGTACGCCTAGAAGAGTCTCTGAGCCGACACAACCACTTTACTCCATTCCATTGGAGCGATGCCCTATTGGCAGGGAAAGGGAATCGAGCACAGAGAGTCCTAAGACAACTCGAAGCTGAAGGTGTCGAACCGGTTATTCTGCTGAGAAGCGTGCAACGAGAGCTTGCGTTGCTACTGCAAATGCAGCATCAAATGAAATTCATGCCGATCAGTCAGGTTTTCGAAAAGCATCGCATCTGGCAATCGAAAAAACCGCTTTATAACGCCGCGCTAACAAGAGTTTCAATTTCTCAATTACACTCACTGTTTGCGCTACTTACCCAAGCAGAGTTGATAACAAAAACTCAGTATGAGCAGTCGCCTTGGCCACTAATCCATCAGTTGAGCGTTGAGTTTTGTATCCCTTCAGCTTCAATACCATCTCACGCATAAAAGCGTGTTATGATCTTAGTAGAACCAAATTCAGATTTAAGGAACACCCAGTGTTACGTGAAGAACTAAAAAACTTTCTTGCAGACAAAGCTGACGATATGAAAGCAGAATCTATTGTGACCATCGATGTAGAAGGCAAATCAAGTGTGACGGATTACATGATCGTTTGTACTGGTACTTCTAAGCGCCACGTAGCTTCAATTGCTCAGCATGTTGCTGACGAAGTAAAGAAAGCCGGTCTTGAACCTCTTGGTATGGACGGTCAGCAAGAAGGCGAATGGGTTGTACTAGATATGGGTACAAGCATGCTGCATGTTATGCAAGAAGAGCATCGTGAACTGTACCAACTAGAAAAACTTTGGGGCTAAACGTTGAAGATCCAGTTAATCGCGGTTGGCACCAAAATGCCGAAGTGGGTTGAAGAAGGGTTTAACGAATATAAACGCCGCTTCCCTCATGACATGCCGTTAGAGCTCGTTGAAATCACGGCAGGTAAGCGTGGTAAAAACGCTGATATCGCTCGTATTCTTCAAAAAGAAGGCGAAGCCATGTTGGCAGCAGTGCCAAAAGGCAACCGAATTGTTACTCTAGATATCCCAGGAAGAAAGTGGGACACACCACAACTAGCTGAGCAATTGGAAAGCTGGAAGCTAGATGGACGTGATGTTTCTATCCTGATTGGCGGGCCTGAAGGATTAGCACCTGCATGTAAAGCGGCCGCGGACCAAAGTTGGTCTCTGTCTGCGCTTACTCTCCCTCACCCATTAGTACGCGTTATCATGGCTGAAAGCTTGTATCGAGCTTGGAGCATCACTGCTAACCATCCTTATCATCGAGAATAAGCGTTAATGTTACGTAAACGTAGCCAAATCCGTGATTACAAAGCAGAAGCACGACTATTTACTAGTCGTGCTTTTGTTGCGTTTGCAGGCATCATAGTCATGATGTCCTTGTTGGTTAGTAACCTGTACAACATTCAGGTCAACCAATATCAAGACTATAAAACTCGCTCTAACGACAACCGTATTAAGGTAGTGCCAATCGCACCAAACCGCGGTTTGATTTACGATCGACACGGTGTACTTCTTGCCGAGAACCGTCCGGTTTTCAACCTAGAAATCACACCAGAAAAAATTAAAGATATGGACGACACACTTGTACGTCTACAAGAGTTAATTGAGATCCCACCAGAGCGTATTGAACAGTTTAACCGTGAGCGCCGTAATTCACGACGCTTTAAATCAGTGCCCATTCTTAACCAGCTTACAGAAGAACAGGTTGCTATCTTCTCGGTGAATCAACACAAATTCCCAGGCGTTGAAGTTACAGGTACTTTAAAGCGCTTCTACCCTTACGGTGATGTGCTTACTCACGTTATTGGCTATGTCTCTCGAATCAACGACCGTGATATGCAGCGCTTGGTGCGCGAAGAAAAAGATGCGAATTATCAAGCGACCCGTGATATCGGTAAGCTCGGTATCGAGCGCTATTACGAAGATTTGCTACACGGCACAGCCGGCTACCAAGAAGTTGAAGTCAACAGCCGCGGGCGAGTGATTCGCACGCTCAAATTTGTTCCTTCTGTTCCGGGTAAAGATATTGTACTGAACCTGGATATCAACCTTCAGCTTTACGTTCATAAGCTACTCGATGGTCGTCGTGGTTCTGCAGTTGTATTGGATCCAAAAGATAACGGCGTATTGGCGATGGTTTCAAGCCCGAGCTATGACCCTAATGCGTTCGTACATGGCATTTCCTCTAAAGGTTATAACGCACTGCTTCAGGATAAGAACCGCCCTCTGGTAAACCGAACCACACTTGGCATCTATCCACCAGCATCAACAATCAAACCGTTTATGGCCGTTGCAGCTTTACAAGAAGGTGTCATTACTCCAAATACCACACGTAACGACCCTGGCTATTGGAAGATCCCGAACTCTAAAACTCGACCATTCCGAGATTGGTTACGTTGGGGACACGGTAAAGTCGATATCGTAAAAGCCATCGAAGAGTCGGTGGACACTTTCTTCTACCAGATCGCGTATGACCTAGGTATAGACCGCATATCCAAATGGATGATGATGTTTGGATTTGGCGACTACACAGGCATCGACATTTACGAAGAAAGTAAAGCCAACATGCCAACCCGAGACTGGAAAATGGCCAGACACCGTGTGCCATGGTACCAAGGTGACACAATCCCTGTAGGTATCGGTCAAGGCTACTGGACGGCCACACCGATGCAGATTGCAAAAGCGACCTCTGTACTGGTCAATAAGGGCGAGGTAACAGCACCTCACCTATTACGTGCCACCATTGAAAACGGTCACCCATTCGACGAGCAAGTTATGTCGGACATTGAAACTTACCCACCACTAACAGGCGTTAAGAAGAAGTACTGGGATATCGCTCAAGAAGGTATGAAGCTGGCTAACCACGGTAAAAAAGGGACAGCAAGACGCTCATTCCAAAATATGTCTTACGTTACCGCAGGTAAGTCAGGTACAGCACAAGTCTTTGGTCTGAAAGAAGATGAAGAGTACAACGCCGATGAAATCGCTGAGCACCTACGTGACCACGCATTGTTTACTGGCTATGCACCGCTTGAAGATCCAGAGGCCGTTGTTACCATTGTTCTAGAAAATGCCGGTGGTGGTTCTTCTAACGGCGCTCCAGTAGTGCGACAAATTCTAGACCACATTATCCTTGCAGAAGATTATCAAAGCGAGCCAATAAAATAATGAAACTTGACCCTTCAACAGGACGAAACAGAGCCTTATTTGAAAGGCTCCATATCGATCTGCCACTATTACTCGGCATTCTAGCTTTAATGGGCTTTGCCTTATTAATCATGTACAGCGCGAGTGGACAGAGCCTAGCGATGATGGATCGCCAAGCAATGCGTATGGCACTGTCTTTGGGCGTAATGATCTTCTTAGCTCAGATATCACCACGTACCTACGAGACTTTAGCCCCAGTGCTATTCGCTGGCGGCGTTATTCTGCTACTAGGCGTACTTTTCTTTGGCGAAGCCTCCAAAGGTGCGCAGCGCTGGCTTAATTTTGGCTTTGTTCGATTCCAGCCCTCAGAGCTCTTAAAACTCGCCGTGCCTCTGATGCTGGCGAGATTTATTGGTAAGCGTTCACTACCACCAACATTCCAAACCTTGGCAATCTCGCTGGTTATGGTATTTGTACCAACCATTCTAATCGCTAAGCAGCCCGATTTAGGCACCTCTATCCTTATCGCGGCATCGGGGATCTTCGTGATATTCCTAGCAGGTATTAGCTGGAAAATCATTGCCAGTGCAGCTGTCGCCTTAGGCGCATTTATCCCAATTCTGTGGTTCTTTTTAATGCGCGAATACCAAAAGGTGCGTGTAAGAACCCTTTTTGATCCTGAATCCGATCCATTAGGTGCAGGTTACCACATCATTCAAAGTAAGATTGCGATAGGTTCAGGCGGTATCTCCGGAAAAGGCTGGCTACAAGGGACTCAGTCTCAACTAGAATTCATTCCTGAGCGCCATACTGACTTCATCTTCGCAGTTATCGCCGAAGAATGGGGCATGATAGGTATCTTGTTCTTACTTGCTATCTATCTGTTTATTATTGGACGTGGTTTGTACCTCGCAAGCCAAGCGCAAACAGCCTTTGGTCGAATGATGGGCGGCAGTATTGTGCTGAGCTTCTTCGTTTATATTTTTGTAAATATTGGCATGGTAAGTGGCATTCTACCGGTTGTAGGTGTGCCTCTTCCTTTGGTCAGCTATGGCGGTACCTCTATGGTTACCCTAATGGCTGGTTTTGGTATTTTAATGTCGATTCACACACACAGAAAAGCATTCTCAAAGGCGACCTAATCGATGTCTATTACAAAATTTTCAAAAAAAACATCTTTGGTTGATGAGCTGCCAATTAAAAAAATTGTCTCAATGGTAGGCTTAGCGCTCTTGATCAACGGCTGCGCTTCGCAAAAGCCAAGTGGCCGTTACGATATTGATTCTGATATTGCGCCTGATGCCCCTATCTCGGTCGAGCATTTAGAGGACGCATACCCTCAATACGAACCCTACAGCCTAGGTGGTAACAGTGACTACACTCTGCGCGGTGAAGACTACAAAATCGTAAAGGAAACCGAGGGGTTCACCGAGAAAGGCAAGGCATCTTGGTACGGCAAAAAATTTCATGGTCATTTGACGTCGAATGGTGAGATTTACGATATGTATTCGATGTCAGCGGCACACAAAACATTGCCTATTCCAAGCTATGTAAAAGTCACTAATACCGACAACAACAAAACAACGATTGTGCGTATTAATGATCGCGGTCCATTCCATGAAGGGCGAATCATTGACCTCAGCTATGCGGCAGCTTACAAGCTCGATGTCTTAAGGACTGGCACTGCAAATGTTGAAATTGAAGTAATCAAGGTGGCAATGCCAACTGACGCTAAGAAAAAGACAGCTTTGCCACAATTTATTATTCAAGTCGCAACATCGCAACATGAAGACAGAACGGAGAAGTTAGCCAAAGATCTCAGCGAAAAGCTAGCAGTAGCAAGCTTCTTGCAGCCAAATGATGATCAATACCGACTGATGCTTGGGCCATTTCATGACTATGCTCTGACTCAAGAGAAATTAGAACAGGTTAAGCTGATGGGTTACCCTTCTGCTTATATCAAGAAGCACACGCTAACTCGCTAATTAATCTGACAGTAACCTCTGGTAATCAGCGCTCTGGTGTGACAGAGTGATTCTGGTAAGATATGAATAGTTCACCAAATAATTGCATTCAAAATGATTAAATCTAATAAACTTGTTAAAACGATTTTTGCTACTTCTGTTGCGCTTTCAGCAACAATAGCTACATCGTCATTCGCTGCTCCAATTGTTGTTCCTGATGCACCACAAATCGCCGCTAAAGGTTTTGTTCTGATGGATTACCATTCAGGCAAAGTACTAGCAGAGAAAGAGATGAATACTCAGCTTTCTCCAGCAAGTTTAACCAAGATGATGACGAGCTACGTAATCGGTCAAGAACTTGAGCGTGGTAACATCAACCTAAACGACGATGTTGTAATCAGTGAAAATGCTTGGGCTAAAAACTTCCCAGATTCATCTAAAATGTTCGTTGAAGTTGGCACAACGGTTAAAGTTGAAGAACTGAACCGCGGTATCATCATTCAATCAGGTAACGATGCTTGTGTTGCAATGGCTGAGCACATTGCTGGCTCAGAAGACGCATTCGTTGACCTAATGAACGCATGGGCAAGCTCTATCGGCATGAAAGACACGCACTTTGCTAACGTGCACGGTCTAGACAACCCGAACCTATACTCAACACCTTACGATATGGCACTGCTTGGTCAGGCGCTAATTCGTGACGTTCCAGATGAGTACCGTATCTACTCACAGAAAAAATTCACATACAACGGCATCACCCAATACAACCGTAATGGTCTGTTGTGGGATAAGAGCATGAACGTTGATGGTATTAAAACAGGCCACACAAGCAATGCCGGTTACAGCCTAGTAAGCTCGGCAACAGAAGGCAAAATGCGCCTAGTTGCGGTTGTAATGGGTACTAAAAATGCCAACGCTCGTAAAACAGAAAGCAAAAAGCTACTTAGCTACGGCTTCCGCTTCTTCGAAACAGTGGCACCACACACCGCTGGTGAAACTTTCGTAGAAGAAAAAATCTGGATGGGTAGCAAAGATACGGTAGCACTGGGGGTTGATGAAGATACCTTCGTAACTCTGCCTCGCGGCCAAGCTAAAGATCTTAAAGCGAGCTTTGTACTTGAGAAAGAGCTAGAAGCGCCAATCAGCAAAGGTGATGTTGTTGGTAAACTTTTCTACCAAGTTGATGGTGAAGACGTTGCGGAATACCCACTACTAGCACTTGAAAACGTAGAGCAAGGCAGCCTATTTAGCCGCCTATGGGATTACCTAGTATTGCTATTCAAAGGTTTATTCTAATTAAGTCCAAGGTTTTGTTCTAAACAAAACCTTGGCTTGTAGGAAAGCTAACCTAATGAGTAAGTTCATTATTTACTCTTTAGTGAAACAAAAGCCGCCATTTGCGGCTTTTGTTGATCTTGAGTTCGGTGATATTTACACGTAATATTCCGCTTTATTACTCGAGTCTACTGACCGAACACGCTTTTTATCGACTTCCGCCAATTTGCGAGAGTCTAGCCTTTTGGAGCTAATCATGAACATCAATTCTGATGCAAAACTAAAAGACCTCTTAGAGTTCCCTTGTTCATTCACTTACAAAGTAATGGGCCACGCTAAGCCAGAACTGACTGAACTAGTGCTAGAAGTGATCCAGCGTCATGCTCCTGGTGACTACAGCCCAACACTAAAACCAAGTGCAAAGGGTAACTACCACTCCGTTTCTATCAACATCACAGCGACTTCAATTGAGCAGGTGGAAACGCTATACAAAGAACTAGGCGAGATCGACATCGTTCGTATGGTTCTGTAACCCTCGATTACGCATGAAAAACAGCGGCTTATTGCCGCTGTTTTTGTTTATAGCACCCTATTGCGGTCAAATCCATTCAACTTAATTTTAAATAAATACAAAGAAAGTTGAAAAACCTTGCAGTCCATCTGTAGTTAGAATCATGTTTCGCGTTTATAATACGTTCACTTTATTAATCCTTGAGGGAGTGCCGCTTTGCAAAATAAGCTAATCGTAAAAAAATTAGGCCGTCAGGATTACGAACCTGTATGGAAAGCCATGCATAAGTTCACAGACGAACGCACAGAAGAAGACGTAGACCAAGTATGGTTGGTTGAACACAACCCAGTCTTCACTCAAGGACAAGCAGGCAAAGCTGAGCATGTATTAAATGCTGGCAATATTCCTGTGATACAAAGCGATCGCGGTGGCCAAGTGACTTATCACGGCCCAGGTCAGTTAGTGGCGTACTTTCTGATTAACATCCGCCGCAAGAAGTTCGGAGTGCGCGATTTGGTTACTCATATTGAGAACCTCGTAATCAACACTCTGAAAGCTTACAATATAGATTCAGCAGCCCGACCTGACGCTCCTGGTGTTTATGTCGATGGCAAGAAAATCTGTTCACTCGGATTACGAATTCGACGTGGTTGCTCATTCCATGGGCTAGCATTGAACGTCGATATGGACTTGTCCCCATTCCTACGCATTAACCCATGTGGTTACCAAGGTATGGAAATGGCACAAGTAAGCCAGCTAGGCGGACCAAGTGAATTAGAGAACGTTGAGCAACAGTTAATACAAGAGCTCGTAGAGCTGCTCGGCTATGACCAAGTAGACATTCAAGCCACCAGTAACATTACAGCAGAAGCATAAAATCATGAGCAAACCAATCCAAATGGAAAAAGGCGTTAAATATCGTGACGCTGACAAAATGGCATTAATTCCCGTAAAGAATATGCCTGCTGAACAGAAAGAAGTACTACGTAAGCCAGAATGGATGAAGATTAAACTTCCTTCAGACAGCCATCGTATCCAAGAAATCAAATCAGCAATGCGCAAAAACAACCTGCACTCAGTTTGTGAAGAAGCGTCTTGTCCTAACCTAGCCGAGTGTTTCAACCACGGTACGGCGACGTTTATGATTCTTGGCGCTATCTGTACACGTCGCTGCCCGTTCTGTGATGTTGCCCATGGTCGTCCAGTTGCTCCTGAAGCAGAAGAGCCGAAGAAACTGGCGAAGACAATTCAAGACATGAAACTGAAGTATGTAGTAATCACTTCAGTTGACCGTGATGACTTGCGCGACGGTGGTGCTAAGCACTTTGCAGACTGTAACCGTGAGATCCGCGAGCTAAACCCAAACATTCGTATCGAAACGCTGGTTCCAGACTTCCGTGGTCGTATGGACGTTGCACTAGAGCTACTGAAAGACAATCCACCAGATGTTTTCAACCACAACCTGGAAACAGCGCCACGCTTATACCGTAAAGCGCGTCCAGGTGCGAACTACAAGTGGTCTCTTGATCTACTGAAGAAGTTCAAAGAGCAGCACCCAGACATCCCAACAAAATCTGGCGTTATGATGGGCCTTGGTGAAACCAAAGAAGAGATCATTCAAGTACTGAAAGACCTTCGTGAGCACGGCGTAACTATGCTGACTCTTGGTCAATACCTAGCACCAAGCCGCCACCACTTACCTGTAGAACGCTACGTGCCGCCTTCAGAGTTCGACGAACTAAAAGAGATTGCTCTTGAGCTAGGCTTCACTCACGCAGCATGTGGTCCGTTTGTACGTTCTTCTTACCATGCAGACTTGCAAGCACAAGGTATGGAAATCAAGTAAGCGAGTACTTATCTCCTAAGTTTCAAAGGCGCATTCCCGAGGGAATGCGCCTTTTTCTTATCAACAAACCGTAACGTTATCATTCAGATACAACAAAGCCGCTCTATGAGAGCGGCTTTGGTACATTCAGGTCTAAACGATACACAAGTGAACAATAACGGCGAATTAACCGAAAGAAGCCCAGATGACCGTTGCCACTAAGATTGGGCACACGAACTTCGCATACATCGGCCAAACCTTACCAAACCAGCCAAGTTGAAAGTCCGGGTAGCCTTGCTCAAGCTCTTTCACTTTTGAAGCTCGGCTCCACACCCATCCACCAAACAGACAGAACATCAATGCAGTAATTGGCTGTAGGTACTGTGTCGCTATCATCGCAACCATGCCAAACATCGCAGAAAAGTTGTAAACAATCACCACACTAAATAGCGCGATTGCACCACCAATCACCCAGCTTGTTGGCGTACGTCTAGTATTAAAACGCTCGCTCACTAACGCTACCGGGCCTTCTAACATTGAGATAGAAGACGTCAACGCAGCAATGGTTAGCAACAAGAAGAAAACAATTGCGAAGAGCTGACCAAGTACACCTAAGCTATCAAACATCAAAGGTAGAACCGTAAACACTAGCGTGTCAGAACTTAACAGCGAGCCATCTTCTGCATAGATTTGTACGCCTTTTTGCATCGCAACAAACATTGCAGGCATTACCACTAAACCAGCAATAAAAGCCACTGCGGTATCAACCAGCGTCACGTTCATTGCCATTTTTGGCAGGTTTTCTCTCTTACTTAAGTAAGATCCATAAACCAACATTGAACAGCCACCAATCGTTAGCGAGAAGAAGCCTTGTCCCATCGCCGCTAAAATCAGTTTTCTGTCCCACACCTTTTCAAAATCAGGCACTAGGTAATGCTTCAAGCCTTCCATTGCGCCAGCTTGAGTCATGATGTACACGAACAACAAGCCGAACAAAACAAACAGCGCTGGCATTAAGCGCGTCGACCACTTCTCGATACCTTGCTTAACACCGCCCTGTACAATAAGAATGGTTAGTACGTAGAACGCTACAGTACCAAATACATTACGCTCAACACTGAAGCCTTTAAACCAATCAGCAGCCGCCTCTAAACCAATAAGATCAGCGACTGCGCCAATTAGGAAGCAGATCAACCAGCCACCAACAATGCTGTAAAAAGCCAATACGGCACTTGGGACACTTAACCCAATCCAACCAACAAATTCACCGGCCTTCTTTCCTAATGGATTACTCGTCAGTGAACGCATGCTATCAACTGGGTTGGCTTGACCATGACGACCAATCGCCATTTCAACCACCAGCATAGGGAACGCAACCACGAAAATCATGATTAGGTAAACCAGTAGGAAGGCGCCACCACCATTGCTCGCTACCTGAGTCGGAAAACCCCAAATATTACCTAAGCCAACAGCAGCACCAGCCGCAGCTAAAATAAAGCCTAAACGAGAACTAAACAGCTCTCTTGAAGAAGAAGATTGTTGGTCCATATTGCTCGCACAAAGAATCAGTGAACTAGTTGAGGAGTACGGTAATAAAAAGTAATGGTAGACACAACCAATAAATGGACAATTCTCTAATTTTTACAATCAATGCGCTATTTAGAACCACAAAATTAACAAAAACCCAGTTCAATAGCTTCCCACCACCATAAATACAAGGATTATCAGAACACCCCAAAACCAAATCAGGTATTGAGCGTGGGGTAAACAATACAAACAAAAAGAGCACCAACTGGTGCTCTTGCTATCCATCACTAGACTAGAATTAAATCGTGAATACTTGATAATCTTTTAAGTTTGGAATGATTTCATGCAGTTCTTGCTCTTGTTCCGCCATCTCATCAAGAGAATCACAGAACTCTGCGCTTTCTTCTTCCATCTGCTTAGCGTGCTGCTTCATTCGCTCTTCAACTTTCAGTTTGAGTTCAGCCATGCTGTCTGTCAATTCCGTCAGGTTGAGTCCACCTTCTTGCTTCATCTTTTCTGACATGGCATTAAAAGCACTAGAGATAAACTCTTGATTAAAGATCTCTTTAGCCTTTTCGAAATCTTCAGACCAACCATTGGCCATCGACTCAAAGCTGTCTGCAGGCAAAACCAATTCACCGTCTTTGTAGTAGCGGGCCTCTAGGTCTGCGAAAAACATTTTCATCGACTCTTTTACGTTATCAAACGATTCTGGAGAGTCCAAGCTGACAGCAATATCGTCAATCACATCATTGGCTAATGCGAGACTTTCGCTCGCCATCTGCTTAGCTCGCGGTATGTACTCACTCATACTCTCGCGATATTTTTCAATCGCTGCTTGTTGGTCAGCATCAAGCTCAACTTTCTCGCCATGGATATAGAGATCGTTCTTATCATCGAATAAGGCTGTATCACCATTTACCTGATGAATTTCGACTTTTTGGTCATCGATTCGCAACTCATTCTTCAAATCAACTCGACATTGAGCTGCAAATGTTGGCAGGCTCACAACAGAGATCGCCGCTGTTAACGATGCAATTAATACACTGTTTTTCATACATACATTGCTTTTCATAACATCCTCTCATCAATCTGCCAGATTACTATACCCCCGAGTTTATACTTCTTTGTCAGGGCAAGGTTTTATATCAATTTACCCGGGGCTCAATCAATAGAAACCACTTCGTAACAAAACGATTTATCAGCAACGCTAAACTCAATCTCGTCGCCGACTTCTTTGCCCATAAGCGCCCGACCAAACGGCGCATTCAACGTCACAATAGATACCTCATTACCGTTCCAGGTAACAGAAAGCCCACCGACTCTTGGCCCCATGAAAAAATGCTTATATTGATCGTGCTCGTCAATCACCACAACGTAGCTACTAACTGTTACCCTCTCACTGTCACATAAAACTAGGTTTCGGTAACACTGAATATCCTCTTCGCACTCTTGCACCCTAACCGCTTGTCCGTGAGCAAGGTACGAGGCTTCTAACGCCAACGTATCGTACTTGTGTTCAGGTACCGTCTCTTCATCAGTCGCAGCATCAATAGCGCGCTGTGTAGCAGACTGCGCGATACGTAGTCGGGATTCAAGTTGATCTAAGATTATTTGGCGGAGCTCAGACTTATTCATACTATTGGGGTGCTTTTCTATAGGAGCTACAGAATAGAATTAGGTACAATTAGGTGCAAGAGATTTGATACTTCAAGTGACGCTATCATCAATCAGTGCTCGCTTTAGCATCAAGACAATACTTATTAATTCAGGTAGAACACAAATGATTGAGCAGAAGCTAAAACAAGTATTCGGATTCGATTCACTGAGAAACGGACAGAAGCAAGTCATTGATAATGTTCTATCTGGTCACTCGACAGCGGCAATATTCCCGACAGGTTCGGGGAAATCACTCTGTTATCAGCTACCCGCTTTAGAGTTGCCCCACCTTACCTTGGTGATATCGCCACTGCTCGCCTTGATGAAAGACCAACTCTCTTTCCTACACAGCAAAGGCATCAGCGCGGCTGCAATCGAATCAAGCCAAGACAGACAAACCACCCAGCAAGTGATGCAATCCGTACGCAATGGTGACACAAAGATACTGATGATCTCAGTAGAGCGATTAAAGAACGAACGCTTTCGTCAATTTATTTCCCAAGTGCCTATCTCGTTGCTTGTGGTCGATGAAGCGCACTGTATCTCAGAATGGGGCCACAACTTCAGACCAGACTACCTTAAGCTGCCTCAATATCAAAAGCAGCTTAATATTCCACAGGTGCTGCTGCTCACAGCGACCGCCACAACATCTGTTATTCAAGATATGAAGTCTAAGTTCGATATCGATGAAGATCGTGTTGTGGTGACAGGCTTCTACCGTCAAAACCTCGACCTATCTATTCAGCCATGCGAACAAGCTAATAAGTTAGAAAGCTTATGTAATGTGGTCAACCAAGCGGCGCAAGCACCCACAATTGTCTATGTCACTCTGCAACAAACGGCAGAGATGGTTGCTCAACAGCTCCGCAATGCTGGGGTTAACGTTGTGGCTTATCACGCCGGTCTTAAACCAGAAAATAGAGATGCCATTCAACAACAATTCATGAATGATGACGTGCACTGTATTGTGGCGACGATTGCATTTGGTATGGGTGTGGACAAATCAAATATCCGCCGAGTGATACATTTTGACTTACCAAAATCGATAGAGAACTACTCACAAGAGATAGGAAGAGCTGGCCGTGATGGACAAGCTTCTGAGTGTATTTTACTAGCTAACAAACACGGCTTGAGCACGCTTGAGAACTTCGTGTTTGGCGATACACCGGACAACATATCCATCCAAACAGTATTGAAAGAGATCTACGAAAACCAAAACATTGGGCCATCTGGCGCTAATCAATGGGAAATCATGCTTAACCAACTTTCGCGTGAATCTAACATTCGCCAGCTGCCGCTTAAAACACTGCTGGTTTACCTCGAAATTGAAGGCGTGATTGAGCCGAAGTACAGCTACTTTGCGGACTACAAATTTAAGTTCATTCGCCCTAAACAGCAGATCTGCGAGCAATTCCAAGGCGAACGTCGTAACTTTGTTGAAGCGGTCTTCCAGTGTTCTCCGCAAGCGAAAGTTTGGTGCCAGGTCGACTTCGAAGCACTTTGGACTCACTTCCAAGCTGATCGTCAACGCGTAATTGCTGCTATCGATTACTTTAATGAGCAGGGCTGGATTGCACTCGAAAGTAAACAGATCACCGATGTTTACGCGATACACAATACTTCTGAAGAGATGTTGCAGTTGTCTGAGCGACTCACTGACTTGTTTAAAGAAAAAGAGAACAGCGAGATAAATCGTCTTAATCAAATGCTGAGCTTCTTTGAGGCTGATTCCTGCCTAAGCTCGCGCCTAGCAAGCTACTTTGCAGACAACGAAGCGCCAAAAGCCTGCGGTCACTGCTCCGTATGTCGCGGTCAAGTAGCAACCTTGCCAAGCGTTGATGTTGAATCAGTCGATGATGAGAAAGTCATGACATGGATTCATGAGTTTATTTCTGCAAGCCAACAACTGATAACCGATGAAGCCATCACTCGTTTTCTTTGTGGAATCGCCACACCACTTTCGACCAAACTTAAAGCAAGCAAAATGGCTGGCTACGGAAAGTTAGAGCAACAACCTTTCGCCAACACCTTAGAGCGCGTAAAACAGCTTCCAAGATAACTCTAAACGATAAAAACCGACTAAGCCACAAAGCTGAGTCGGTTTTTATGAAAAGCACTTGCCAACCTCTGTATTTAGAAAAAGCTCAGCTGACGCATTTGGTCTTTGGGCTGCAACATCACACTCAAACCTAGTAAGCGTATCTCTCGCCCTTGCTGCCTTTTTAGTATTTCACTTAACAGCTCTTTAAAGTGCTCTCGGTCAAGAGAAGCATGAATGTGCTCAATAGTAGTTTGCTGGAAATCAGCGAATTTAAGCTTAATACCTTGCTTGATGATCGCTTTGCTTGGGCTCGCTTTTTCCAATCGAGTTTCAAGTTCAGGAAACAGCTTGTCTTCTATCACCTGCCAACACTCAGCGTAAGTCGATATGTTTTGGGTAAAGGTTCGCTCAACACCAACAGATTTTCGCTCGCGTTCGACAATGACTCCTCGCTCATCGATACCATGGCTGCGCTTCCACAGTGAGGCGCCCTGACGACCAAATTTAAGTAGTAAGTCACGATAGTCACACTCTTTTATATCCTTGCAGATAAAAAAACCTGCTTGGTGAAGCTTTTCAATACTCACCTTACCGACGCCAGGGATCTTCTCAAGTGGTAGTTCATCGATTACCGCTTGTACGTCTTGTGGAGGGATAACGAATTGCCCGTTAGGTTTATTCATATCCGAAGCTACTTTCGCCAAAAACTTTACAGGAGCAATACCGGCAGACGCTGTTAGGTTGAGTTCATTCCAAATATCCCGACGAATCGATTCAGCGATAAGTGTTGCAGAGCCATGACACTGATTTGAGTCGGTCACATCAAGAAATGCTTCATCCAAGGACAACGGCTCGATCACAGATGTATACCGAGAGAAAATCTCACGGATCTTTTTTGAGATCTCGACATAAACCGACATTCTTCCCGGCACAACTAACAAGTTAGGGCAGAGTTGTAGCGCTTTAGCTGTCGGCATGGCCGAACGAACACCAAACTGACGCGCTTCATAATTGCATGTGCTGAGCACACCACGCTGCTTTTCATGCCCACCTACGGCTAACGGTCGATTACGGTAAGCCGGGGTATCTCGCATTTCTACAGCCGCGTAAAAACAGTCCATATCGACATGGATTATTTTTCTCACTTTCTCTTGGTCCGCACTACACATTAACCAGTAATTCAACCTCAAAACTGTATATAAAAACAGTATACTCAATGATTACTCGATTTTAAATAGCCTCCAACCCAACTAACTATGATAATTTTCAATAATTAACCGTATTCTGATATTATTATTAATGATAAATATAGTGTACAAGTAGGAATGAATTTTGAAAGAAAAGATACTGGTAGTAGAGGATAGTCGAACATTCAGAAACTACTTGTACCAACAGTTGAATAATGCAGGCTACGATGTTGAGACTGCTCAATCTGTCGTAGAAGCTCAAATTATTTTAGAACGAGAAACAAACTTTTTATGCACTGTCTTGGATTACTGTTTACCTGATGGTCAAGACGGCGAAATTATCGATGTTGTACTCAGCTATCAACAGAAAATTATTGTACTCACACGCATATTCAACAATACACTTAGGGAAGCGGTTCTAGCAAAGGGGATTATAGACTACATCCTAAAAGACAACTTTTCCCCTGTTAGCTATTTACTTCCATTAATTAAACGGATTTCAAATAATCGAAACCACAAAGCTCTGGTTGTGGATGATTCTACAGTTGTACGGCGATATATCGTTCAACTCCTTGAACACCAATATATTCAAACAATAGAAGCGGAAGATGGTGCCCACGCATTAAGGGTTCTCAATAAAAATAACGATATTACTCTTATTGTTACTGATCATGATATGCCAAACAAAGATGGTATTTCAATGACTCACGAAATCCGTAAGAACCATGATCGTAACCAACTCGCAATTCTCGGGCTTTCTGGAAGTGACGATCGCACTTTGACCGCTCGATTTCTCAAGGCTGGTGCCAATGATTTTCTTTACAAACCTTTCAATCAAGAGGAGTTTTTCTGTCGTATCCACCAAATCCTTGATATGAAAGAGGCTACTAATGAACTAATTCGCCATGCTAACGAGGATGCTCTCACAGGTCTATGGAACCGCCGCTACATGTTCAGCCAACTCCCGACAATACCCTCAAAAAGAAGTATTGCAATGATGGACATTGATCTCTTTAAAAACGTAAATGACACTTATGGGCATGATGCAGGAGACGCTGTATTGATTGAGGTTGGAAGAATAATTAAGAAATTTTTTACAAACGATCTCACCGTTCGTTTTGGTGGCGAGGAGTTTTGTATTTTAACAAGTGGACCATTCGTACAATTTATAGAAGCATTAGAATCAATGAGAAGTGCTATTGAAGACTATGAGATCTGTCATAATTCAAACAACATCAAAGTGAGCGTAAGTATTGGAGCGACTGATCTTCAGGCCCCTTTAGATAAGCAGATCAAAGCAGCAGATAAATTGCTTTATACCGCCAAACAACAAGGTAAAAACCAAGTCATCTTCGCCCGTAACAACTTTCAACTAGATAACGAAAAATAGACTAACTTCCAACAGATAAACTTAAAAAAGATTTATTGAATATTGAATTTTTAACAAACGATCTCCCCAAATAAATTTACTATTCAATAGATTAATCTTTATTTGGGGAATATAAATATCTAATCGTCCATAGAAGCTAAGCAATACGATCTTTATTCCAAGCTGCTTCTTTTTGCTGACGCTCAGCCAGTTTTTCTTCGCGGTAAGCTTCACGAGCTTCACGCTTCTTACGTGCATCACAAGGCTCTGGGCAGTTACATACTTTATCAATACCAACAGCACCTAAGCCGCCACAGCTACCTTTAACTACTTTCTTTTGAATAATGTAGCCAATCGACATCGCTGTAATCACAGCTAGAAAAACACCAAATGTAATCAGAAATGTATTCATAATTATCTCGCTTACCTTATTTACCTAAGTATGGCTTAAATGCTTCAGAAGCAACTTCTTTAAAGCCATCTGCTGTTTTTACCACCATGAACACTGGGATGTTATGTTGGTTTGCGACTTCCATTCCTTTCTCTTCACCTAAGACCATAAGGCCTGTAGATAAGCCGTCTGCAGTCATTGAAGACGAGTTTAAAACTGTTACAGAAACCACTTTGTGGTGAAGAGGCTTTCCTGTTTCAGGGTTGATGATGTGTGAGTAACGAACACCATCACGTTCAAAATAGTTACGGTAATCACCAGAGGTTGCGATAGCCATGTCACCCGGTTCGATGATCTCTTGGATATTACGCTCATCAACACTTGGTTTTTCGATTGCGATGCGCCAGCCTACATTCTCACGGTTCAAACCTTTCAGGCGAATTTCGCCGCCGACTTCAACCATGTAATTGTGGATACCAATAGAATCTAGGTAATCTGCGACTACATCAACGCCCCAGCCTTTCGCAATGGTTGATAGATCGACATACAGGTTAGGTAGGTCTTTCTTCAACATATTCCCCTCAACGCTAAGGTGATGAATACCAATCTTAGCCTTGCGAGCCGCTAGCTCTTCATCAGATGGTACAACTTCAGGGCGAGCTTCAGGACCAAAGCCCCACAAATTAACCAAAGGACCAACCGTTACATCCAGTGCTCCTTCAGTAAGAGCGTTCAAACGAATCGCTTCTTTCACAACCGTTGCTGTTTGTTCAGACACTTCGAATCCGTCGGCACCTCTGTATTGGTTGAAGCGGCTCAACTCAGAATCTTCACGGTATGTCGACATCTGATCGTTCACTTCTTCAAGTAAGCGGTCGATCTCATTATGAACTTCATTAGATTCAGGAAATTCATCACCATTGATGTATTTAATATTGTAACTCGTGCCCATCGTTGGACCACTCAAATGCACTTGCTCTCTTGACTGCTCACAGCCCGCAAGAAAAATCAAAGAAGTTAATGCAACAAGCCAAATTTTCACTTGCTTACTCCTGTCTAATGTTGAGGATTTATATAAGGAAAAATAAGAGTAAAAAATAGGTATTTTGAATGCCTTACTCTTTCTTATATAAACCAATATGTTGTCAAAAGCTGTCTTATAAAAACAAATGGCTGACTCGTAGGAGTCAGCCATAATATCAATCACTTAAGTGGATTAACCACCGAAGTCATCTAGTAGGATGTTTTCATCTTCTACACCAAGATCTTTCAGCATGCCGATAACAGCAGCGTTCATCATCGGTGGACCACACATGTAGTACTCACAATCTTCAGGAGCTTCGTGATCCTTCAGGTAGTTTTCGTAAAGTACGTTGTGGATGAAACCAGTGTAACCATCCCAATTATCTTCTGGCATTGGATCAGACAGAGCACAGTGCCAAACGAAGTTATCGTTTTCAGCTTGTAGACCGTCGAAGTCTTCTACGTAGAACATCTCACGCTTAGAACGTGCGCCGTACCAGAAAGACATCTTACGAGTTGATTTAAGACGCTTAAGCTGATCGAAGATGTGTGAGCGCATTGGAGCCATACCCGCACCACCACCAACGAATACCATTTCGTTGTCTGTATCTTTCGCAAAGAACTCACCAAATGGACCAGAGATAGTACACTTGTCGCCTTCTTTAAGAGACCAGATGAACGATGACATTTGACCAGGTGCAACATCTGGATTATTAGGCGGCGGCGTAGCGATACGCACGTTCAGCATAATAATACCATGTTCTTCTGGGTAGTTAGCCATTGAGTATGCACGGATGATATCTTCATCAACCTTAGACTCGTAACGGAACAGGTTAAACTTGTCCCAGTCTTCGCGGTACTCTTCTGGTACATCGAAATCAGAGTATTTGATGTGGTGAGCTGGTGCTTCAATCTGGATGTAACCACCAGCACGGAAAGGTACTGATTCGCCATCAGGGATTTGCAGCTTAAGCTCTTTGATGAAGGTAGCTTTGTTATCGTTAGAGATAACTTCACATTCCCATTTCTTCACACCAAAGATCTCTTCAGGAAGTTCGATATCCATGTCAGTTTTCATTGCAACTTGACATGCAAGACGCTCACCTTCGCGCGCTTCACCTTTAGTAATGTGGTCAAGCTCAGTTGGAAGGATGTCGCCACCGCCTGACTTAATTTTTACGCGACACTGACCACAAGAGCCACCGCCACCACAAGCAGAAGATACGAATACGCCAGCGCCAGCTAGAGCACCAAGCAATTTACCGCCCGGCTGCGTCGTGATTGCTAGAGATGGATCATCGTTTACAGCGATTGTGATGTCACCTGTAGGTACAAGCTTAGATTTAGCGAAAAGAATCACTAATACTAGAGCCAGTACAATAATGGTAAACATCGCTACGCCAAGAATAATACTAAACATTTGTTATTCCTTATTACTGGGTGCTTACCCTACAGTTGAACACCAGAGAAAGACATAAAGCCTAACGCCATCAGACCAACAGTAATGAACGTGATACCAAGGCCACGCAGACCTGGAGGTACGTCAGAGTACTTCATCTTCTCACGGATACCCGCAAGAGCAACGATAGCTAACATCCAACCCACACCAGAACCGAAGCCGTAAACAACAGATTCAGCAAAGTTGTAGTCACGAGTTACCATGAAAGATACACCACCAAAGATTGCACAGTTAACTGTGATCAGTGGAAGGAAGATACCTAATGCGTTGTACAAAGGTGGGAAGAAACGATCAAGAACCATCTCTAGGATTTGTACAAGTGCCGCGATAACACCGATAAATGCGATGAAGTTAAGGAAACTTAAATCGACACCTTCAACAAGCGCGTTTTCTTTCAGGATGTTTGTGTAAACAAGGTTGTTTACAGGAACAGCGATTGTAAGTACTACAACTACCGCAACACCAAGACCAAAAGACGTTTTCACTTTCTTAGATACAGCTAGGAATGTACACATACCCAAGAAGAAAGAAAGTGCCATGTTTTCGATGAAAATCGATTTAACTAGTAGGCTAATATAATGTTCCATGACTACCTTACCCTTTCGCTTCTACTTGCTCAGGCTTGAACGTACGAATCGCCCAAATCAAGAAACCAATTAGGAAGAATGCAGAAGGTGCTAGAAGCATCAAGCCGTTTGGCTGATACCAACCACCGTTGCTCACTAGAGGTAGTACTTCCATACCAAATAGTTTGCCAGAGCCTAGAAGCTCACGGAAGAAACCAACAGTGATAAGAACGAAACCGTAACCAAGACCGTTACCAATACCGTCGATAAAAGACGGGATTGGCGCAGACTTCATTGCGAATGCTTCAGCACGACCCATAACAATACAGTTAGTGATGATTAGGCCTACGAATACAGATAACTGCTTAGAGATATCATACAAGTATGCTTTTAGCACTTGGTCTACCACGATTACTAATGATGCGATAATTGCCATCTGAACGATGATACGCACACTGTTAGGAATGTGGTTACGGATTAGAGAAACGAAGAAGTTAGACAGAGCAGTAACAAACATTACCGCGATAGTCATAACAAATGCTGTTTCTAGCTTAGTGGTTACCGCAAGAGCAGAACACACACCAAGAACCTGTAGCGCGATTGGGTTGTTATCCAATACTGGCGCTAAAATGCTCTTTTTAATTTCTTTTGCACTAGACATTAGTTCAGACCTCCGTCACGAACTTTTGCTAGGAACGGACCAAAGCCCAAATCACCTAACCAGAAGTCAAATGTATGTTGAACGCCAACACTGGTCAGCGTTGCACCAGAAAGGCCATCAACACCGTGCTCAGTACCTTCAGGAGCACCACCTTTAACTACCTTGATAGCTGGCTTGTGGTTTTCGTCGAATAATTTCTTACCAACGAATTGAGCACGCCAAGTTGGGTTCTCAACTTCACCACCAAGTCCAGGAGTTTCACCTTGCTCGTAGTAAGTGATACCAGAAACTGTGTTGCCATCAGTTTCTACCGCAACGAATGCGTACATCATTGACCATAGGCCGTTACCATGAACAGGGATGATAACTTTAGTAGTTTCAGCACCGTCTTTCACTAGGTAAACAGTACCTGTGTTAGCACGACGAAGGATCTTAGCAATGTCATCTTCAGCTGAGAGCTTGATTGACTGAGCCGGATCTTTAGCCGCTTTACGTTGGTCGTATGCAGAAGCATCACCGTCAACGAAATCACCAGTAGCGAAATCAACTAGACGAGGTTCGATGTTCTCTGCGTAAAGTGCTGGGATATCACCTTCAAGGTCAACACCCGCAACTTCTAGGATCTTTGTTTGTTGATCCAGAACCGCGTTATTTTGTTGCTTTGGTTTAAGAACAACTGCAGCTGTTGAAACGATGATTGAGCACACTAGGCTCAATGCGATAACAACAAACAGCGTCTTTTTAATGCTATCGTTATTACTTGCCATAGCGAGCTAGTCTCCGCTTAATGTTCTTCTCGATTACAACGTGGTCAAACAGGGGAGCAAATAGGTTTGCGAATAGAATCGCAAGCATCATGCCTTCTGGGTATGCCGGGTTAACAACACGGATCATTACACACATTGCGCCGATTAGGATGCCGTACCACCATTTAGCTTTGTTAGTAAATGATGCTGATACTGGGTCTGTTGCCATGAAGAACATACCAAATGCGAAGCCACCTAGAACTAGGTGCCAGTGCCAAGGCATGCTGAACATTGCATTAGTGTCAGAACCGATCACGTTAAACAGCGTAGACACAGCGATCATACCGATCATTACACCAGCAATGATACGCCATGAAGCGATACGCATGTATACGATCATCGCTGCACCAATCATAAGTGCTAGAGTCGATACTTCACCGATAGAGCCTGGGATGTTACCAATGAACGCGTCCATCCAAGTGATTGCTTCACCAGATACCGTGTTCACTAGCGCGCTACCGCCGCCTTGAGCCCATTGGCTAAGCGCAGTTGCACCAGAGAAACCATCCGCAGCAGTCCAAACTACGTCACCTGAAATCTGTGCAGGGTATGCAAAGAATAGGAACGCACGACCAGCAAGCGCAGGGTTTAGGAAGTTACGACCAGTACCACCAAAGATCTCTTTAGCAACAACAACACCGAAGGTAATACCCAGAGCTGCTTGCCATAGAGGAAGTGTTGGCGGAACAATGAGCGCGAAAAGAATAGAAGTTACAAAGAAACCTTCGTTAACTTCGTGCTTACGCACCATACAGAACAGAACTTCCCAGAAACCACCAACGATAAATACCGTTGCGTAGATAGGTAGGAAGTAAGTCGCACCAAGTAGCATCTTACTGCCAACACCTGCATCGGCTCCTAATGAGGCGCCAAGCATTTGAGTCAGCCAGTAGTGCCAGTTACCATCGATTACAGATGCTAGTTCAGCGCCTGCGTACATGTGGTTAAGTGCAGCGATAGCTTGGCCACCCGCGTTGTACATACCCCAGAACATTGCTGGGAATACCGCTAACCAAACCATGATCATGATACGTTTTAAGTCAACGCTATCACGAACGTGCGAGCTTTTCTTTGTGATAAAACCTGGCGTGTAGAACACAGTAGCCGCTGCTTCGTAAAGCGCGAACCACTTCTCGTGTTTACCACCTGGCTCAAAATGATGCTCGATGTCTTCAAGAAACTTTTTAAGGCCCATGAAAATTACCCTTCCTTCTCAATCGTATCTAGGCATTCACGAAGTAGTTGACCGTACTCGTACTTACCTGGACATACAAAGGTACACAATGCCAAATCTTCTTCATCTAGCTCTAGCGCACCTAGTGCTTGTGCACTATCAACGTCGCCTGCACATAGATCACGAAGCAGCAATGTAGGTTCCATATCTAGAGGCATTACGCGCTCGTAGTTACCGATTGGAACCATTGAGCGATCACTACCGTTTGTAGTCGTTGTCATGTTGAACAACTGACCTTTAAACAGGTGACCAAGGAATGAACGAGTAACAGAGAACTTGTTCTTACCAGGCATAGCCCAGCCGAATAGCTCTTTATCACGACCTTCACGTAGAACAGAAACCTGCTGATGGTAACGACCAAGATAAGCATGTGGACCGGTTGCTTGTGTACCAGTTAGTACAGAACCAGAAATCACACGAACTTCGCCTGGCATTAGCTCGCTGTCTGTCAACTCTTCAAGGCTAGCACCAATTTGAGTACGAACTAGACGCGGGTTGTTTACTACTGGACCAGCCAGAGAAACAACACGATCAGTGTAAAGCTCACCAGTAAGGAAAAGCTTACCGAATGCGATAACATCTTGGTAGTTAATGCTCCACGCTACGTTTTCTGCATTTACCGGGGATAGGTAATGCATATGCGTACCTGCAAGACCTGCAGGGTGAGGGCCATCAAAAACATGTTCTTCAACGTTAGACTGAGCTGAACGAGGTAAGCTAGTACCTTTTTTACAAACGTACACTTTACCGTTAGTCAGAGTTGAAAGAATATCTAAACCAGCAACGAAAGCATCAGACTGCTCGTTGATGATTAATTCTGGCTCAGCTGCTAGCGGATTAGTATCCATCGCAGTTACAAAAATAGCCTGAGTTTCAGAATCAATTGCTGGAACCTTGCTGAACGGACGAGTTCGCAGAGCGGTCCATGAACCAGACTCAACTAACTGAGCTTTAACCGTTTCACGGTCTAGGCCTGTTAGTTGGTTAGCTTCATAGCTATTGAACGTGATTTGCTCATTGCCTGCTACTTCAATCACTACAGATTGAAGAACACGCTTAGCACCACGGTTCACTTCAATAACTTTACCGCTTGCTGGAGAAGTAAATACAACGCCTGGGTTCTTTTTATCTGCAAAAAGAACTTGGCCTTTTTTCACTTCATCACCAACGCGAGCATGCATCGTAGGACGCATACCAACGTACTCTTCGCCAAGCAAGGCGACTTTAGTGATGGACTTACCATCATTAATCACCTGGGATGGAGTTCCTGCGATAGGAAGATCCAAACCCTTCTTTATTGTAATCATACGCACTTGCACTACTTTATCGGGAAAAAGATTCTTTTAATTGCGTAAATTCAGGACGTTTTAAAATCGCCCTTAGACACGACATTACAGTGTCCGGTTTCGGTAAATTTGAGATACCAAAATCGCAACATTATCTTAATAAAATTCTCACATAAATCATGCGAGATTTATCAGGTGGCGTATTCTAGCATTTTTTGGCCTCTTGATGCCATGACCAATAACTTGAATAGCACGTTTATTTAGTGAGAATTTAAGCATATGGACTCTTGAATATGTATAAATTTGACGAGCCGCACAGATAAATTGGCTTTTGAAAGGTGTTTTAAACAAGAGATTAACACTCTGTCACAAAATGGTATTTTATGAGTTATGTTGAAACGCTGTTAATAAAAGCACTACTCATTGTAGGCATTTCCAAGCGTTCAATTTACCATCACCTTGAGTGATATAACAGCAAAAAAAAGATGATTTAGGCGATAAAAAAGGCGGCATAGCCACCTATTTTTATATGTATTAAATCTATCACTTGCCCCCACCCATGCACATTGGGCTGTCTGGCACGTTATCTAGCTGCTTCAACCATTCATCTTTTGTATAAGTGTGAATAGATAAAGCGTGAATATTGTTCGCTAGCTCTTCTGAAAGTGCTTTATTTACCGCTCGGTGACGAGCAATAAGACGTAAACCTTCAAACGCATCGCTCACAACAATCACCTTAAAATGACTCTCAGAGCCAGCCGGAACATTGTGCATATAACTCTCATTAATCACATTCAAGTGACTTGGTGAAAACTCATTGTGCAATTTTGTTTCGATAACTTCTTGGATCATTGTGATTCCTTAATAACGGGTTGGCATTATCTGTGGAGTGAGTATAAACCCTAACAAGGCTACTGTCTGAGTATTTAATAACGAACAGCATAGGTTTAATCGAGTTTTCCCTATCTTGTTCAGCTCGCATTTGAGACAATATCTTTGTTATTTCTCACATAAGTATCCCAATTAATGAAAACTGAACTTACCCTTCACGATAGAACTTTGACCTTACATCGTTTCCCTAAACGTTCAAATGAAACGCTTCAAGCTTGGGATGCGGGCGACGAATACATTATTAACCATGTAGAAGAGATGAACCTTGAACCTGGCAAACATATTCTGATCTTAAACGACAGCTTTGGTGCCCTATCCGCTTGGTTTTCAAAAGATCACGATGTGACCATGATGAGCGACTCATTTATCTCTCATCGTGGCGGCCTGAAAAACTTACAACGTAATCAGTGCAATCGCGTCAACTTTTTAAACTCTATGGATGATATCCCTCATGGTATCGATCTTGTACTGATGCAGCTACCAAAGACCAACCGCCATTTGGTATGGCAGCTAAGCCAATTACGCCAAGCTTTGCCAGAAGGTTGCCAAGTGATTGGCGTCAACAAGGTAAAAGAGATTCACACATCAACGCTGAATTTGTTTGAAAAGTACTTAGGTGAAACCAAAACATCACTGGCGAAGAAAAAGCATCGGTTGGTGTTCTCTTCTCCAAACTGTCAGCCTATTCACAAGGTTGAAGCATTCGTTGAGTGGGACGTTGATGGTGAAGATATCCGCCTGAAAAATTTACCCAATGTTTACTCAGGGGAAGCACTCGATCAGGGAGCTCGCTATATGCTAGAACATATCCCTCAAGATCCAGAGTTACGTCATATTATCGATCTTGGTTGTGGTAACGGTGTACTGAGTGTTAAAGCTGGTCAACTGAATCCACAAGCTCGTATTACGTGTGTCGATGAAAGTTTTATGGCCGTAGAATCAGCGCGTCAAAACGTAAAAGATAACCTTGGGGAAGAGGGTAACTTCCAGTTCATTGCTAACAACTGTTTGGACGGTTTTAAGAAAAACAGCACATACCTAGTTTTGTGTAACCCTCCATTCCATCAACAACAAGCGATTACCGATCACATTGCATGGCAAATGTTCTGTGATGCAAAGCATGTTCTTAGCAATGGAGGCAAATTAATTGTTATTGGCAACCGACACCTCGGATACGATGTCAAATTAGCAAGATTATTTGGTGAAGCGAACGTTGAAACGCTTGAACTAAACCAAAAATTTGAGATATTACAAGCAACAAGAGAACCTGCTAATTTTAACAAATAGGCAGTAGACTGCTTTATAAGAATTTAAAATACCGAGCTTCTGGTGTGAATTTAGAAAGGATAACGGAATGAAAAAACTGATTTTGGCTGCTTCTATCATGGCTTTGACAGCATGCTCAGCCCCTCAGAAAGAACAGATCAATGTAATGCCAGAAGCTTCACTAAGCTCAAGCAACCTAGTACAAGGCAAAAACTACACACTAACCAGTAAAGATGTTCGTGCTGCTCAGTATGTTGCACTTGTTGATAGCGGCCGAGCTAACATTCAGCCAATTCACGCTAAGCAAAACATGCGCATTTCTCTAGAAAACGCTATTGCACAACAATTTGAGTCTCAAGGCTTTCGTGCCAGCGTAAACAGCGAAAACTCTGTTGTTTTAGAGATTCAAGAAGCACTAGTTACCGTAGAACACACCATTATGGAAAACCAAATGGACGGAAAAGTAACACTTGAAGTTACGGCTGAAACACCAGAAGGCAAGCTGGTTAAGACATTTAATGGTACAGCGACTCGCACTGGTGCATTAAGCGCATCAAACGACGATATCGCAATGGTACTCAACGATGTTATCGACTTAGTGCTTAAAGAGATCGCCAATGACCAAGAACTGCAAACTTACATGAAGGAGCGTTTCTAATGGGTCGTATTCTATCTTCTATCGCATTAATGTTAGTGAGCGTGAGCGTATGGGCTGGTCCTAAAGTCAACGTGGAAACGACGCTAGGTAACTTCACAATCGAGCTAAACCAAGAGCAAGCACCAATTAGTTCTGAGAACTTTCTAAAATACGTAGCAGATGGCAGTTACGAAGGCACTATCTTCCACCGTATTATTCCTGGTTTTATGGCGCAAGGTGGCGGCTTTAATCAAGACATGCAGCAACAAGCAACGTATGCTCCGATCAAAAATGAAGGCAGCAATGGTCTGAAAAATGACACAGCAACCATCGCAATGGCTCGTACTAATGCACCTGACTCTGCGACTCGTCAGTTCTACATTAACTATGCAGACAACGATTTCCTAAACGCGAAAGGAAGCAACCCAGGTTACGCAGTATTTGGTAAAGTAACCGAAGGCTTTGACGTAATTCAAAAGATGGCGACCATTCCAACTAAGCGAATGGGTCGTATGGCAGATATCCCTGTTGATCCAATTGTCATCACGAAAGTAACCCTTCTTAAGTAATCTAAACAACGCCCTTACTTCTTAAGGGCGTTTTTCTATACAAGGACGACTTATGTCATCAGGCACTCCCTCTCTTTCCTGGATGCAAACTTTCCGCAGCTATCTCGATAAGCGCTTACTGTGGGTGTTCATGCTCGGCTGCTCAAGCGGCTTCCCGTGGGTTCTTATTGGCTCCAACATGTCTGGCTGGCTTAAAGACGCAGGTTTAACCCGTGCAGCCATTGGTTACTTTGGTAGTGTATTTGCCGTATACGCCATTAACTTTTTGTGGGCACCTCTGGTAGACCGAGTCAAATTACCGGTGCTACACGCGATTCTAGGACAACGACGTAGCTGGATATTTTTCTGCCAATCCATTGTTTTAGTTGGCACTTTATTCATCGCCGGCGTCAATCCCGCTGAGAATTTGGCGTTTACCTCAATGTTGGCGCTCGCTATCGCTATTGCCTCTGCCACGCAAGACATCGCGATTGATGCATTTCGTATCGATACCTTCCCAAAATCTGAAGCATCAAAACTGCCACAAGCTTCTGCAATGGCTGTTGTGGGTTGGTGGACGGGCTATTCTCTACCAGGCTACCTTGCCTTTATTAACGCAGACTCTATAGGTTGGAATGGTGTTTACTACGGTATGGCGGGTGTTGTGGTCGTACTTATGTTATTCACCCTCTTTGTCGGTGAGCCAAACACTCAGCGTGAGGCCCAACAAGAACAAGCTCAGCAACGACACAATAAAGTAGTCGGCTCAAAGCTTGTCGCTTGGTTCAGTGTAACGGTCATTGAGCCCTTTTATGATTTCTTCAAAAGAAATGGTGTTCAGGTTGCGATTACTCTGCTGCTGTTTGTTTTCCTATTTAAGATCGGTGAAGCCTTCTTGGGTAGAATGTCGATCACCTTCTATAAAGAGATAGGTTTCAGTAACGAACAAATTGGCCACTACTCCAAATTAATTGGTTGGGGTGCAACGATATTCTTCACTTTGGTAGGCAGTGTCTTTAATGTGAAGTTCGGTATTGTACGCGGACTGATGATAGGCGGCGTGGCAATGGCAGCAAGTAACCTAATGTTTGCTTGGATCGCTCAGACAGGCCCGAGTGAGACGCTGTTCTTAGCTACTATTATTGTTGACAACTTCACAACGGCCTTTTCTACCGTTGCGTTTGTCTCTTTCCTAACGCTATTAACAGGTCAGGCGTTTTCAGCAACACAGTATGCCCTACTTGCTTCACTTGGAAACTTCGGCCGTACCACTTTAGCTTCCTTCAGTGGTGAGTTGGTTGATTACCTCAATGATTGGTCAACCTTCTTTATTCTGACTGCACTGATGGTGATTCCAAGTTTGATCATGCTCTATTCGCTGCGCCACTTTTTCTCAGATTTATTAGAAAAAGCGAAAAACAACCACGAATAACAGACAAAGAAAGCAAGATAGAAAGAGGGTAGCATCACGCTACCCTCTTTTACTTTGTTACTTTGGTTTGGTAAGCGCTAGTCTGTTGTGTCACTCACTATAAGGTTGAAGCCAGTACCGGCCGAATCATCTATAGCTACAACATGATAAACAACACCATCAGCCAAGGTTGCTGAAGCAGAGTCAATCTCTACAACCGACGGTTAACCCGCGACAGTAATGGTCACAAAGTAAGATCTAGCCGCAACATAGGTACCATTAGCATAATCTTTAAACTTCACGTCACTCAGCGCTGGTTTACTTCCAGCAGTGCCAACATTTTCTGTT
>JAYYSE010000061.1:0-75291 GCA_036126475.1 Pseudomonadota bacterium
ATTCGCCATTTACCTGCGATTTGAAGTTCTCGTACAACATCATCTAGATTGAGTAGATACTAGATATCGATGTCTTCGTTATCTTCAGTACGAATGATGTAGTCCGTCATCCATGCCGTTCCTAACAAACATAGCCAGACTACAAATACAGGGCTTGGTACTTCAATGCTCGGTGTAATCACTAGTGCTGCGAAGCCAGCAGTTGGTAGCGTCCAACACAGTAACTTATTCCAGCGGAAGGTTTTCAACTTCATCATCGCTTCCATTGACGCCATGATGCCCGTCACACACAAGGCCACAAGCGCAGCATAAGGCAAGTCGGCTATCCAAAGAGGCAAGATTAACCCTAATGACCACCAGCTATGTTGACTCGCGGGTTTAAGATGATTAGCAGCCCACCAAATAACCATGATGGATAAGACTTGTAATAGAGTCACCCATGGCGTGCCATCAAGCTTACCTGCTGATTGCGTGACCATAACTCCGACCTGCAAAGTAGTCACGATCAAACCCGAAATAATTACCACCGACAAACTACTGCGTCTTGAGAAGACCACCATTAACAACGGGAAAAGCACCCACGTACTAACAGAGAGCGTGATTGGCTGTATAGGAAGGGTTAAGCCATAAGTTGTCATGGCAGCAAGTAGAGCTAAACCTGCGATACCACCTTGCGGTAAGATCCATAACGCAGGAATCACCATCGCCAATACTGGGATGTCTCCCTCACTTAAACTGATTGCTCTCGCACAAACAACGGCTAATAATGTTGTAATTAGAAATTGAAACGTTGAAAAGACCATAGCTCTCTCCTTCTACCGATCCGTGGTATTCATGAACTAGGAACATTTAGTATGGACCAATTTTTAGCCCAAATCTTTGCTGTGATTCACCAAATTCCACATGGAAAAGTAACAACTTACGGAGACATAGCACGTTTCTCGGGTTTTCCAGGCTATGCACGCCATGTGGGTAAAGCATTAGGTAATTTACCTGAAGGTAGCAAACTCCCTTGGTATCGAGTGATCAACAGTAAAGGCGAGATTTCCTTGAAAGGCGACTCATTTGAACGCCAGAAGAAGCATTTGGTGGAAGAGGGTATTGAAGTGAGCGATACAGGAAAAGTTAAACTCAGAATATACAAATGGCAGCCCTAGAGCTGCCATCATTCGCGATTCAACTGGCTAGATTAAGCCAATCAAAATGCCTTAACACTGGCATCCATTTCTACTTAGCGAACACCGACCAAGCGTAGGTCAGCATGTTGTGTGTTTTCTACATCTGTGATCACAGACTTAATAGTATCTGTCGTGAAACGTAGTTTGCCGTCAACATGGATCGTTGCGCGCATGTTGTAACGGTGGTTAGGCTGAATCTTGTTGTCGTCGTAGCTTAATTCGATCGCAAACGGTACTTGCTTACCATCGGTTGTGAACTCTTGAGTCGCGATAACCGTTGATGGAGCATCTGCTAGTGAAATATCTTCTAGCGTTACAGTAACCAATGCATTCTCTGGTAGTGCAATTCTTTCGCGGTAACTAACTGTTCCTGAAATCACTTGAGTATTCTCTGCAACCACTTCCTGAGAAGCGTTCGTTTCTGATGTTGTTTGGCAACCGACTAAAAGGCCAAACGATACTAAAGACGTTAGAAGAATTAGAGCCATTTTCATATTCAATTTCTCTCAGCATGTTTGCCGGACTCGGCAAATCTCCAGACTAACTATAAGAGAGCTTTCATATTCTGTCTTGAAAACCTATGATTTATTGACAGATATATGACTAAGCTAACTAATTAACACCATAATCTGACACTCATTTTACGAAGAGGAATGCTGACGATGAGTCAACCTTTAAAAGAATTACTCAGTTTACTTCAGCTAGAGAAGCTGGAAGAAGGTTTATTCCGTGGGCAAAGTGAGAACCTCGGTCTCCCACAGGTTTATGGCGGTCAGGTCTTAGGGCAAGCGCTTTCTGCTGCTCGTTATACCGTTGAAGACGACCGCAGTGTTCACTCGTTCCACAGTTATTTTCTATTCCCAGGCGACTCTGAAAAGCCGATTATTTACGATGTTGAGAATCTCAGAGATGGGCGCAGCTTCAGTACACGCCGTGTTAAAGCGATTCAAAATGGCCGCCCTATTTTCTATCTGACGGCTTCTTACCACGGTGACGCACCGGGCTTTGAACACCAAAATCCGATGCCTGATATTCCAGGGCCGGAAAACTTTGCGTCTGAAACTGAACTTGCAAGCCATATTGCGGAGTTCTTACCAGAAAAACTGCGTAAAACCTTCTGTGGTGAAAAGCCAATTGAGATGCGCCCTGTAACAGTGGTTAACCCACTAAAACCAAAGAAGACGGAAGCGAAACAGTACCTTTGGGTTAGAGCAAATGGTGCGGTGCCAGACAACCACTTGATTCACCAATACTTGCTTGCTTACGCTTCAGATTGGGGCTTTTTAGTCACTGCGCTTCACCCACACGAAGTCTCTTTAATGACGCCAAACTTCCAAGTGGCAACGATAGACCACTCAATCTGGTTCCACCGCCCATTCAAGATGGATGAATGGCTGCTCTACGCGATTGAAAGCCCAACAGCGGCCAACACTCGCGGTCTAGTACGCGGTGAGATCTATAACCAGAGAGGCGATTTAGTCGCGACAGCCGTTCAAGAAGGTGTGATGCGCTTTACTAAATAGTCATCAAATACTTCTTAGCGCCTGCAAGCAAACGCCTTAAACGAAAAGAGGCTAGGTATCGTACCAAGCCTCTTATCTTTTTAATCACAATGGCAGCTCAACGAAACCGTATTTAGTCACCCTGCTCGGCCGGCTTAGACTCACCTTGCACTCGAGTTTTTATGCCATCACCCGCATCGCGCAATAAATTAATTGGCGATAACACCACGCCTTTTACCGCACCTTCTGCCGCACTTTGAGCTAGTTCTTTACTCTTGTCAGCCAACAAGTTAGCTTGCACCAAGATCGCGGGGACTTCGGCTCTCAGCATCTCAGACTCGGCAATCACCACAGGAATCGTTTGTTCTCGGTAGGACTTACTTTCAGCAAGCATTGGTGGCATAACATCAACACGGTAGCGCTTGAGTTCGGTCAACGTTGGCGGAATCACATCGCTTCTCACCTGCCCGACTTCAACTCGAACATTTTTCACTTCGTCTAGTATAGCTGGTATTTTGCTATCGACCGATGCGACCGTCTTTCTTACATCTTCGACGGTATTCAGCACCTGTGGTGCCAACTCGCCGACGTGCTCCGCCAGTATCAGAAACTCTTCGACTTTTAGCTCTTTAGTAAGCACGGAAAAATCCTCGATAACCTGTGGATAGGTATCGACAATTTCACCGACTTTATTGGTGAATGAATAGATAGTGTAGCCAAGGTAAAAAATGGCGGCAGCTAACACGAGCTGAATAGCAGTAGAAATTTTTGCAAACATGAATAATCCTTTTCTTCATCGAGATGACGACATCTAAACTCGAAACACAATCTTTAATAAGGTTATAGTGGTAGCGCGGTGGTGTACTTTAACGGCTCCATCGCAAACGTAGAAGTAACGTTCGATATACCATCCACACTATTAACTAAGCGCTTATAGAGCTCATCAAAGCATTTCATGTCTTTAACCTGCACCTTCATCATGTAATCGTACTCGCCCGCCATGCGGTAGAACTCCATGACTTCTGGGAACTCCGACACAGTATTCACAAAACGACCATACCACTCATGAGAATGATCGCTAGTTTTGACCAATACGAACGCGGTAAAAGAAAGATCTAACTTTTCAGGGTTCAACAATGCCACTCTTTTTTCAATGATGCCATTCTCTTCCAAACGCTTTAAACGCTTCCAGCAAGGCGTTGTGGTGAGGTTGACGGCTTCAGAAATGTCGTTCAATGACAGGGTGCTGTCTTCTTGTAATAACGCTAATATTTTTTTATCTACGGCATCTATCACACTTTCACCAAATCACTTTTAAATAGAATATTTTTCTACATTTTAGTCAAAACAAAGCAAATATGGCAAAGTTTTTCTCTCCAGATCTAGCTAAATTAAAATCATACCAATTACAAAAAATTCCTACACTCGATCAGGAGAACGCTTATGTGCACTGACCATCAATGGATTAACAACGCGATTCGTAAAATTGAAGCGGACTACCAACGCTCTGCGGATACGCACCTTATCAAACTAGACCTTCCAAGCATTGAAGGCATTGATATCTACCTTAAAGATGAAAGTACACACCCAACAGGCTCTTTGAAGCACCGTTTAGCGCGTTCTCTGTTCTTATACGCTATCTGTAACGGTTGGGTTGGCCCAGAAACTACGATCATTGAATCTTCATCTGGTAGTACGGCAGTGTCTGAAGCTTACTTCGCTCGTCTACTTGGCCTTACATTTATCGCGGTAATGCCAAAATGCACAGCGAAGAAAAAAATCGAGCAAATTGAATTCTACGGCGGTCAAGCACACCTAGTTGACCGCTCTGACCAAATCTATGATGAGTCTCGTCGTTTAGCAGCGGAACTCAATGGCCATTACATGGATCAATTTACTTACGCTGAGCGCGCAACCGACTGGCGTGGTAACAACAACATCGCAAACTCGATTTTCAATCAAATGCAGATGGAAGATCACCCGGTTCCAACTTGGGTTGTAATGAGCCCGGGTACTGGTGGTACTTCAGCAACGATCGGCCGTTTCATTCGTTACCAACAGCATGAAACAAAGCTTTGTGTTGTCGACCCTGAAAACTCAGTTTTCCACGAGTATTACAAAACAGGCAATACAGAAGTAAAAGGCAGTACATTCAGCAAAATTGAAGGCATTGGTCGTCCACGTGCAGAACCAAGCTTCATTCCAGGTGTGGTTGACGAAATGCGTAAGATCCCAGACGCGGCAAGTATTGCAACGACACATTGGTTATCAGACATTTTAGGCCGCAAGGTTGGCGCATCTACGGGTACCAACATGTTCGGTGTGCTTCAACTGGCAAGCGAGATGAAAGCGCGTGGTGAGAAAGGTTCTATCGTGACTCTGCTTTGTGATAGCGGCGAGCGTTACCTAGACACTTACTTCAATGACGAGTGGGTGAAAAACAACATTGGCGACCTTCAGCCTTATGCTGCAAAGTTAGAAACTTTCTCTCAAACGGGTGAGCTAGCTTAAGCGCCAAGCAAAGCACAAGCTTTCAAAATAAAAAAGAGCCCATTGCGGGCTCTTTTTGTGTGTCTTTGGTTAGCGACAAGCTAAGACTATTCTGGCTTCTGCTTCGCTTCAAAAGCAGCCATTTGTTCTGGTGTTGCTTTTGGTTGGTGGTTTTGTTTCCACTCATCGTAAGTCATGCCATAAACACGCTCACGAGCATCATCGATATCAAGGTCTAAACCTTGTTGTTCAGCTTCTGCTTTGTACCACTTACTGAAGCAGTTACGACAGAAGCCAGCCAAGATCATCAGATCAATGTTCTGAACATCTTTGTTGTTGTCTAAGTGTGCTAATAGGCGACGAAAGGTTGCTGCATCCAGCTTGTCTTGTTCTTCTTGAGAAAGATCTTTGTATTTAAATTCAGCCACTTTGGTGTCCCTTAATAGTTTTCATTTTTTTAATGTATTGAGCAGATATTGTTATACAAAAAAAGCCCGCACTTCGCTAGGAGCAAACGCAGGCTTTTCAAAACATTCACAGATAAACCGGAACTCTCATGAAACGATTACAAAACGTATTTATCCTTTTAGCTTCTCTTATCCTAAGCGCTACTGCTTATGCATCTCCATCAGAGGGAAAACAATACACGCTTTTGGAAAAACCTTATTCGACCGAGTATCAAGTAGACAAATTCTTTTCATTGACCTGCATGCCTTGTTGGCAGATGACAGAGTTACTCAAAGATAAAGAAGGCTCTGGTGAACTGGAACTGCATCGTACTCACGTAATTTTTAACGACTCGACCTTACAAGCTGCGGGTATTTACTACACCGTGTTGGCTCAAAAGCCGGATATTTCTCATGCACTTTTGAGTGAATTATTCTCGCTGGTTCAAACTAAAAAACCGCTGCAAGAAACGGATATCGACGCTTTTTTCAAAGAACACAACCTTGTGAAACAAGAAGACATGACTCAAGCCCAACAACAGCAATGGGCTAAATTTGTGGAAGACGCTGTATCTAAGACCGAACAAGCGTCGATTAGCAGCATTCCGAGCTTTATTATTACTGGGCGCTATATGGTGAAACTAAGAGGCCACCGCTCTATGGAAGAACTGCTCGAAACCATTCAATACCTGAGCGAGCAATAGAGTCTGACTCTTTTCTGGCACCATTCGCAAACAAAATAAAAAGCCCGACAACGAGTAAGTTGTCGAGCTTTCATCAATTACTAATCTATACCACTACATTAACCGTGGCTAGTTCTACCTATATTGTCATGGCTTAGCTCTTTGTTTAGCACCGCTTCGACGTGACCAGGTGAACGAGTTGTACCAGAAATCAATCGATACATCGCAGGGATTACAAACAGAGTCACCAAGGTCGCAAAACCCATACCGAAGAAGATAACCGTACCTACAGCCACACGGCTTTCGTAACCCGCGCCTGTTGAAATAATCAATGGGATAGCACCTGCAAGCGTAGTAAACGCCGTCATCATGATTGGACGCAAGCGTCGAGCAGAAGCATCAATGATGGCTTTTTCAAACTCAATACCGCGATCACGCAGTTGGTTAGCAAACTCAACGATCAAGATACCGTTTTTGGTTACCATACCGATCAACATGATCATACCAATCTGGCTGTAGACGTTGAGCCCCTGATTCATCATTACCAAGCCTAAGAAGCCACCAAAGATACCCATAGGTACAGTGAACATCACCACTAACGGGTTAATGAAGCTCTCGAACTGCGCCGCCAGTACCAAATACGCCACCAACATCGCTAATGCAAACACTACCAAGATGCTCGATTGGTTCTCTTTGAAGTCTTTAGACTCACCCGAATAGCTTACCGAAATATCACCTGGTAGTTGCTCAATCGCTTGTTCATCAAGGAAATCCAGAGCTTCGCCTAACGTGTAACCTTCCATCAGATTGGCTTTAATCGTTATCGACTTCTGCTTGTTGTAGTGAGACAAACGAATCGATGATGCGACTTCTTCAATGTGAGTCAAAGTATCTAGCGTCACCAACTCACCAGACTGAGTTCGCATGTAGATTTGGCTCAAGTCATTGGCGTTGTTGAAGCTGTTTTCGTCACCACGTAAGTACACATCATACTCTTCACCACGTTCCACAAAGGTTGTCTCACTGCGACCGCCCAGCATGATTTCTAAGGTGTCGGAGATGTCAGAAACACTCACACCCAGCTCTGCCGCACGCTGCTTATCTACAGTAACCAATAGCTCTGGTGTTTTCTCTGAGTAGTCGATATCCGCGCCTTCCATTATCGGCGAATCTTCAGCTGCTTGCTTTAAGATCTCCGCCCACTTTTGCAGTTCAGAGTAATCTGAGCCACCAAGCACGAATTGTACTGGCTCACTCGACCCACCTCGGAAACCAGGCATGAATGGGAACACTCGTACATCAGGAATACCGGCTAATGACTTACGCACTTCATTCAGTGCTTCTTGCGCGGTCACGTCACGCTCATCCCAATCTTCTAGGATCATAATAACGAAGCCCGTTTGGTCACCGGCATTACCACCAAATGCTGGCGATTGAATGCTGAATGACTTCAAGAAGCCTTGACCAAGCAATGGAATTAAACGTTCTTCAACAATATCCATGTTGGCAGACATGCGGTTGTAACTGGTTGCATCAGCCCCACGAACAAACGCAAAGATAACACCGCGGTCCTCTTGCGGAGTCAGTTGCGCTGGCACTTGCTGCATCAAACCATAACTACCACCCAGACATGCGATAATGATGATAGGAGCAGCCCAACGCCAATTTAACGCGCGGCGTAATACCGAGCGGTATCCAGATTCTAATTTGCCAAATACACCTTCAACAAACAGGTTAAAACGGTTTGGTTTCACGTTCGCTTTTAGGATCTTACTGCCTAGCACTGGCGTTAACGTCAATGCGACTAACGACGAGAAGATCACCGACATAGCAAGCAATACAGAGAACTCGGTAAATAGAAGGCCAACCATGCCGTCCATGAACGAGATTGGTAAGAATACCATCACCAATACAAGCGTCGTTGCGATTACCGCGAAGCCAACCTCTCGTGTTCCTTTATAAGCCGCAAGCAGTGGCGACTCACCACGTTCGATATGGTGGAAAATATTCTCAACCACCACGATTGCATCATCAACCACCAAACCAATCGACAGGATAAGTGCCATCAAGGTAATCAGGTTGATAGAGAAACCGAAGTAGAAAGCCGCAATAAACGACGATATCAAAGATACAGGTACCGTTACCGCAGGGATAAGCGTGGCACGAGCTTGACCGATAAAGATGTACAGTACGAGGATAACTAAGCCACCTGTGATAAAGAGTGTGCTATAAACCTCTGAAATAGAGCGATCGATGAACACGGTCGAGTCATAATCGACAGCTAAACGCGTACCATCTGGCAAGAACTTCTGAATCGCTTCCACTTCTTTGTGTACTAGATCTGCCACTTCAAGTGGGTTTGCATCTGACTGAGGCACGATTCCCATACTGACGTTAACAACGCCGTCACTCTTAAAAGTCGAGTTTTCGTTCTCTGCGCCAATGTAAACATCAGCAACATCTTTAAGATAAATCGGCGTGTTGTCAGAAGCGCGCTTGACAACTAGGTATTCAAAATCTGCCGTTTCTGTGTATGAGCGAGCGGTACGAACGGACATCACTATCGCGTCATTACGAACTTCACCACCCGGGCTCTCGATATTCTCATTGTTTAGTGCAGACGTAATATCAGATGTGGTCACACCACGCCCTGCCATTTCCGCAGGTTTTAGCTTCACGTACATGACTTTGTACAAGCCACCCGAGATATCCACCGAACTGACGCCAGAGATCAAACTAAAGCGATCAATCAACACACGCTCTGTGTAATCGGTCAACTGCGTTCGGTCCATCTCAGTAGAGCTTAGGTTGATGTAAACCGAAGCCTCACCGCTACCGTTGTTCTTGTATACAATCGGGTCATCAGCTTCGTCAGGCAAAGATCTCTGTGCACGAGCAACGGCGTCACGAACGTCACTAACACCAGTATTTAGGTCATAACCCAATTCAAAGGTAATCGTAATACGCGACATACCATTACGAGTGGTAGACTCGATCTCATCAATACCACTGATACCGGATAGTTGGTCTTCAAGATTGGAGGTTATTTGGCTCTCGATGATGGTCGCTGATGCGCCTTCGTAGCGTGTACTGATCGATACCACTGGACTTTCGATATCAGGCATCTCACGAACGGCAAGCTTACTAAAAGAGACAATACCAAACACAACCAAAAGCAAACTCAATACGACAGCTGCTACTGGTCTCTTTACTGAAACGTCAGATAACAACATTAGTTAGCGCCTTCTTGTGCTGTTTTCTTGGTTACTGAGTCAGCCGGTCGGTTTATAGCAAGTTCCTGAACCTGAACACCGTCACGCATGTTCACGATACCCTGAACGACAATTTTCTGGCCAATTTCGATACCCTTTTCAATCACAACTTCGTTGTCGATACGAGCACCAAGGAGGACTTCCGTTCGCGTTGCCTTATTATCTTCATCAACCACATAAACAAAACGTTTAGTACCTGAGTACTCCAGGGCTTGAACTGGAATGATTGGTGCTTCAACTGGTGGGAAGTCCATCGCTGCCGACACCAACATGCCCGGCTTTAGGTAATCATTGTTGTTATCGAAATTGATTCGAACTCGAAGATTTAATGTCTCTGCGTTAATACGAGAATCAATACCAACCACTGAACCTGTAAATTCTATATCTCCCCATGCACTGGTGCGAGCCGTCACTTTCATGCCTTTAGATAGCTTAGAAAGGTAACGTTCAGGGATCTGAAGGTCTAACTGCATGACTGAAAGGTCATCTAGAGTTACTAGTTCAGTACCCGCTGTCACCATTTTTCCGCGGCTAAAGTCGATAAAGCCGACTGTGCCTGAGAATGGTGCGCTAATGTGAAGATCTTTTAGGTTGGCATTTGCTGCCGCCAAACGAGCATTAGCGATCTCTACATTGGTTTTCTGCGCGTCAATTTCGGTTTGCGTGATCGCGTTACGTTTCACCAAGCGTTGAAATTCCGCTAGTTTACGTTTCTCGTCTTTTAGATACGCTTGCGCTTCTGCAACTGCAGCTTTTGCCTTATCGTCATCTAACTGAACCAACATCTGACCTTTAGTCACATCTTGATTCGCTTTAATGTTGATAGAGTCAACGCGCCCTGCCACCTCAGAAGTGATCATTACTGATTGCTCAGCTTCTAGCTTTCCAACGAGAGAAAGGGATTGGCTAACTTGGTGAATATCAACCTGCTCAGTAACAACAGTGACAGTGCTTGGGCCCATGCGCTTTGCAAGTACGGCTGGAGACGACATAAGAATAGACAAGCTCAGCAGGGTTAAAACAGATTTATTTTTCATAATTATGGTCTGCAAGTAAGTTTTATAGCAATCACAGTGAGAAAGTGGTCAGAAATAGCGTAGAGAAAAAGCTTGAGAACAAGGCTGCTCCTCTCAACAGGATAGCTTCGATAAATAGTTATCCTACAATCAAAAATCCTAACGCAGCTGTCGAGCATTTTAATAAGCTAGAAAGACAAGTTCCTTACTACGATTGGTATTATTCTCTATAAATGAAATTAACTGTATTCTATCAACTGATGAATGCTGTAACGTCAAGAAGTGTAAATCTAGATTAAATTTCGTTTACGTTTCGTGGTGGTTTAACCAAAACAACAGCCAGACAGAAAACCAATAACCTCAAGGCGTTACCCGCCACTACGTAAACCTTAGTACAGATGTTCACTTCACGAGCAATATGCGTACTTTTCGCCATCTTTGCCCAAAAAGACAGCATTTAACACAAAACCATAAGAAAAACCCTTTACAGGTTTAACGTGTTTGCTATGATGCGCTCCGCACTTGAGAGATGCGTTGGGAAAAACATCTCTTTAGCCTATCCATTATGAGTTAGGAAAAACACCCTGGAGGGGTTCCCGAGTGGCCAAAGGGAGCAGACTGTAAATCTGCCGGCACTGCCTTCGATGGTTCGAATCCGTCTCCCTCCACCATATTTCTTCTTACCTCTACCTAAGAGCTAAGAGACCAACCTAGTTGATGGGCTTATGGGAAACATCAATTTAGGCTTACTTTGTGAAGAGTAAGATACACCCTGGAGGGGTTCCCGAGTGGCCAAAGGGAGCAGACTGTAAATCTGCCGGCACTGCCTTCGATGGTTCGAATCCGTCTCCCTCCACCATATTCTCCTTAATTGGAAAATCAAAAAGCCAACTCATTGAGTTGGCTTTTTTCGTTTCTAACGTTCCATATCTCTCAGTGTAACGTCTCTTCTAAATATCAGAACACTGCAATACCGATCTTATCGTAAGGTAGTTGATACCTTTGAACTTACCGATGAATCAATCACTCCAAACTTCTCTATGACGCTTTCAAACTAAATAAGATGCGCAACCTAAGAAGTTTGTAGAAACAGGGTCTTCGCAATTATCCACTACTTTCTGCTTCTGCTGCGATGAAAGTTCAGGCTCTAATATAGGCTCAAAAAGCCTCGTCATATCAACTAACTCCTCGGTTTCATTTAATTACGTAACTAATTAGAAATATTAAAAGTGAGTAGCTTGTATTGAGGTTAGCCCACCTTATTCCCAACCATTACTTAAGTAACTCTCTTCCTAACACTTGCGGAGTCAAACTACCAGACACAAAAAAGCCCCTACAGGTTTCCCTGTTGGAGCTTTCAATAATCAAAGTACTCGTTTGCAAACGTCTTCTGTTAGTCAAGCCAGAGATTAACCTTGAATACCAACAATCAACCAAGGCGCGTTGTCAGTTGTTAGGTCACGCTCTAAGTGCCAGATATCAGTGATGTCTTCTTCGATACCTTCCGCAGAATCGCGGTAGCGACCGCTAAACTGTAGGCTTAGCTGTGCTTTGCTGCCGTCATGGTCTGCACGAACGATTTCAGCATCAACGTACATTACGTCTGTGTGCTGATCACCGTCTAACTTACTACGCTCAGCTTTTAGGTCTTCGAAAAGGCTTGGAGACACGTACTCTTCAATCGTGCTTAGCTCGTTGTGGTTCCATGCACCTTGCAGTGTACGATAGTGTTCACGAGAGCCATTGATGAATGCCGCTTGATCAAAACCCGGTGGGTAGTTATGTGGAACATCGCTTTGCGCACCAAAACCCAAGCCACCAGCAGTGCCTTGTGATTGAGGTTGTGCTTGCTCGAAGTTATGAACATTTGGCTGTTGCGTTGGCTGTTCAAACTTGTTTTGTCCCATACCGCCGAATGCTGGCTGTTGGCCACGTGCATTCTGCTGATTCATAGACCCCTGCTTCGCGCCAAGCATGCCACGTAGGAACTTAAACGCTAGGAAAGCAATCAGCCCCATAATCAGAATATCCATGAACTGAATACCTTCAAATGCGCCACCGAAGAATGCTGCTAGTAGACCTCCTGCAAGTAAACCGCCTAACAGACCGCCCATTAGGCCTTTCTTGCTAGAGTTAGCCGCTGTGTTCTTACCGGCTTGATCTTGTCGGATCGAATTCGTGTTCTGTTGTTGCTGTTTGGGTGCAGGAGCCGTTTTGAAACTCTTACCAAAAGACTTACCACCACCAAACTTTTTCGCTTCCGCGATTGGTGTCACCGCGACTGATACCATCAGAATCGCGACTAGTGAGAAAAATCGTTTCATTATTATCCTTTATAGGTTTCTTTATCTTTCGACACATTAATCATACTCGTTAACAAAGCACAATGAAATATTCACTGTGTTTACACATGTTTCATAATATTGCGGCGATTAGTTAATGACTAAACTAGCGAAAGGATTGACGGCACTCAGGGGCAGCATTAAAATATTGAACGATGTTCATTTACTAGAAACTACTCATGGCACGCAGAAACGACCACACTCGAGAACAATTGATCCAGCTGACTTTAAATACAGTGACAGACTTTTTAGAGCAGCACTCCTATCACGAGTTGAGCCTACGAAAAATCGCGAATATGATTGGTTATGTACCAAGTACACTGGTAAATGTATTCGGTAACTACAACCTTTTGCTTCTTCATGTCGTAGCCAAAACACTAGATGAACTCGCGGCTGAATCTGCAGCGGCCGTTGAACAATCAAGCAATGCGCAACAAGCATTATTTAATCTTGCATACTGCTATCACGACTTTGCGCAAAAGCACCCACACCGTTGGCAGCTTATCTTTGAACACAACATGAACGGTGAAAACCTACCTGAATGGCAATCCAACCGTATCGATAAGATGACTGGCATGCTAGAGCAATTGTTAATCGCAATTGCTCCTGAACATACGGAAAGTGAAGTCGTTAAAGCAAGCCGTGTATTATGGTCTGGCGTGCATGGAATTACACTTCTCAGTGTTGACGACAAGTTTTTCGCATCTGAGCCTATCGATGGTAAAGATTTGATTAATAACCTAGTCTCAAACTACTTAACCAACTGGTAAGCATTCAAGGAAGTACAATGAACAGCAGCAGCCAATCTTCGCTGTTAACGCAAAAAAGGTTCCTACCCTACTTTATTACCCAGTTTTTGGGAGCCTTTAACGACAACATCTTCAAAAATGTTCTGTTACTTTTTGTGGCTTTTGCAAACGTAGACACACTACCTATCTCCAGCAACCTATTCATAAATGTGGCGGCTGGCTTATTTATTCTGCCCTTCTTCCTTTTTTCTGCTTTGGCTGGCGTACTGGCTGACAAATACGAAAAATCTTGGTTTATCCGTAAAGTTAAACTGCTTGAAGTGGTGATCATGTCGCTGGGTGCGATTGGTTTTATCTACGAAAGCTACGGGATCTTACTTCTGCTTCTGTTTCTAATGGGGACGCAGAGTGCCCTCTTTGGGCCCGTAAAATACGCCTTACTCCCTCAGCAACTAGAAACAAAAGAACTCGTTTCAGGTAACGCTTTAGTTGAGACAGGTACATTCCTAGCCATTCTAATTGGTACTTTGGGTGCCGGTATTATTGCATCGGAAGAGAATGCGAAGCTGGTTGCAGCAATTTGTATTGTGTCATTCGCTGTGCTTGGCTACGTATCAAGCTGCTTTATTCCTTTAGCACCAAGCAATGCGCCAGATCTTAAAGTGAAATGGCAGCCAATCAAGCTAACCAAAGCAACACTCGCGATTGCAAAAAAAGACCGACCAACATTCCAAGCTCTAATGTCTATCAGCTGGTTCTGGTTTCTTGGCGCGACCTACTTAACCCAATTTCCAAACTTCACTAAGCTGCATTTGAATGGCACTGAGAGTTCGGTTGCCTTTTTGCTGGCCCTATTCTCTGTAGGCATTGCCATTGGCTCTTTAGCCTGTGACAAGCTTTCAAATCACCGAATTGAGATAGGCATTGTACCAATGGGCAGCTTAGGGATTTCAATTTTTGGCTTGCTGATGGCGACATCCATCCCTGAGTCTTTGCCCGAGTTTGGCTCTTTTCAGCAATTTGTGACCTATTCAGAGCTATGGCCGTTGTTTGCTTATCTGCTACTGCTTGGCATCTCTGGTGGTATCTTTATTGTGCCGCTTTATTCACTGATGCAGCTACGCGCGAAGCCAGACGAGCGTGCTCAAGTGATTGCAGGGCTAAATATCTACAACTCACTATTCATGGTGGGAAGCGCTGTAATGGGTATCGTATGCTTAAGCGTGCTGGAACTATCCATCCCACAGCTGTTTGTACTGCTGGCGCTATTGAACACCTTCGTGATGCTTTACCTGTTCTATCAGGTACCCATTTACGCCTTCCGCTTCTTCACTTGGGTAGTCACTCATACCATGTACCGTGTAAAACATAAGAATCTACACAACCTACCTGAGAATGGTGGGGCGTTGATTGTTTGTAACCACGTCAGCTATATGGATGCACTGCTGCTCAGCGCGGTATGCCCTCGCCTGATTCGTTTTGTCATGGAAGAAGACTATGCCAAGCTTCCGCCACTAAGACGCTTCTTGAAAAGAGCTGGAGTGATTCCTATCTCATCCACCAACCGCCGCTCAATTCGCAACGCTTTCAATGAAGTTGAACAAGCACTGCATGAAGGTCATATCGTGTGTATCTTCCCAGAAGGTAAACTCACCTCAGATGGCGAGGTTGCGGAATTCATGCGTGGAATGGAGCTGATTATCCGACGCTCTCCGGTACCGGTCATTCCAATGGCTCTCAAAGGATTATGGGGCAGCTACTTTAGCCGCTATAAAGGCCGAGCATGCAAAGGATTACCAACTCGTTTCTGGACAAAGCTAGAGATCGAAGCGGGTGAGCTAATTTCGCCGACCGATGCGTCTTGTGAAACCCTGCGTCAGACCGTTTCCGATCTGCGTGGCTCTCAAAGATAATTAGCTTAAATTAAGTCCAAATGCTCCTCCTAAACAAACGTTTAGTTTTTCTTAACGTTTGTTCAATTCATTTAGACTTACTTATCATCAAGTTAAGCGTATAGTCTTCGCTACGCTGCCATAACCAGAAAAGACAAAAACAATATAATGAAAATGAATAAATCCATTCCATTTTATCTTACTGCTCTATTTTGCTTAACCCCATGGGTAAGTTCACCTACCGCGCTGGTTGTCGGTTTTCTGCTTGCAAGCTTAGGCTTGGTACCTGAAAACGTAGAGGTAGGCAAAATCACTAAAAAGCTGCTGGCCTATTCAATTGTCGGCTTAGGCTTTGGCATTCAGTTTGAGAAAGCACTAGCGGTGACTGGTGACGGTATTGGTTTGATCATTTCCACTATCATCGGCACGTTGGTTATTGGCTGGTTCTTAGCAAAACGTATGGGGTTGGATCGCACTACGGGCTACCTGATTTCTTCTGGAACTGCCATTTGTGGTGGTAGTGCGATTGCTGCGGTCGCCCCAGCAATCAAAGCAGAAGACGAACAGATTGGTTTAGCATTGGCTACCGTCTTTGTATTGAACTCTGTAGCGCTGTTCTTATTCCCAATGATTGGCCATGCACTTGAATTGAGCCAACAAACGTTCGGTACCTGGGCTGCGATCGCGATTCACGATACTTCTTCAGTTGTTGGTGCTGCCTCTGCATATGGTGAAGAAGCACTAACAACCGCGACAACACTTAAGCTCGCTCGTGCACTGTGGATCATCCCAATCGCGTTGGTCAGCGCAATGATCTTCAAGAGTGATCAAAAGAAGATTACCGTGCCTTACTTCATTTTCTTCTACTGCGCAGCTATCGCAGTCAGCGACTTGTCACCACAGTTTGAAGTGGTATACCAAGGTATTTTTGATGTTTCTAAGCGTGCATTAGTTGTGTGTCTATTCTTAATTGGCTGCGGTATCTCTGTAGAGAAACTGAAAGCGGCGGGACCAAAGCCATTGATGTTTGGTATTACGATGTGGGTAATGATCTCTATAGGTTCGTTAGCTTGGTTGACCCTCGCATAACCCCTACGGAGTTAAATCTCTAGCAAAAGCACGAAGCTCGAATATCGAAAAAGGAAACAAAAAGGCAAAGCTCATATGGGCTTTGCCTTTATCGTTTTTGATACATTTCGACCAAATCACTATTCAAACAGGGGCTTATCACTCTTCTTGCTCTCTCTTTTCATCAAAACCAATACCACAACTAACACAAATGCAGTAAGTTCAGCTAACGAACGCGTCAGCCCTGACGATGTGATGGCTTGGCCTATCTGCAGTAGCACTGCAATGATGAGGGCAATTTTCATAATAAGACCTTATTCTATAATCCGTTATTTACATGGTTTATTATGATAGATGGTTATAAAGATTATAAATTCTGTTTTGAACTATCTAATGTCCAAATCTGCTAAACGTAGACTAAACAGATTAAAACCTCCATTTCTATCATTTTGATTTTTTGTGTTGCAACAGCCACTGCGCTAATCCCGCTCTCGATACCTTGATGCCTAATTGTTCTTGCTCTGGCATACGGTAGTATTCGGTAGGTAACTTAAATCGTTCTAGGCTTCCCTGTAGCTGCTCGGCAAACCACACTTTAGTTGGCATTTCATCACAATCGATAATCGCAACAGGTCTAAAACCGAACTCGCTATCTTCTACGGGTATGATAAAGGCTTCCTTAACCTCAAGCAGCTGACTGAGTGCTCGCTCAATTTCTTCACAGTGAATATTCTCACCGCCAGAAATAAACTGATTGTCGGCTCTTCCAATAATCGACACTTGCTCGCCATCCCATTGACCAAGATCTTTACTATCAAACCAGCCATTCTCATCCACTAATGGGGTTAAAGTTCCTTGATAGTAGTAACCAGAAGCGAGGGTATTGCCTCCAATATAGATACGTTGATTTTCAATTTTCAATTGACGATGATTCAGCACAAAACCGGCTGTACTGCTCGCATCAACAGGCTTTGCTGTCACCGTTGAGGCCGCTTCCGTCATGCCATAGCCAAGCCAAGTCTCAATCCCCATGTGCTGAGCTTCAAGACCAAGCGCTTCTGGAATATGACTCCCTCCTAACAAAACATGAGTTAAAGTAATTGCTTGCTCACTCTTTAGTAACCTGTGCAGTTGAGTCGCGACTAAGGAAGCATGGCTACAGCCCTTGATATCGGATTCAAGATGACCAACACCCACTTTTATACAGCCACCAGCAACGAGCCAACGATGAACAATCGCCAGCCCCGACACATGGTACATTGGTAAACTCAGTAGCCAAGTATCACTGCCTTTAAATTGGAAAACATCTAATAATCCGGCTGCAGAACATAGGTGCTGCTCAAGTGTGTGAGTCACCGCTTTAGGGTTTCCAGTAGACCCCGAAGTAAACACGATACTCGCGAGGTTTTGAGGACTGAAACAGGAAAGTTCTGGCGTTGCTGTAGGTTTGTCATCAACATTTAAGTCACTCAAGCAAGGCAGTGTAAGTAACTGAGTGTTTAGTTCAGCAATGTCGGATTGATTTAAACCACCACTTTCTAACAGCCATAAGTAACGTCTAGCAGACGGCTTATAAAGCGATTCAAGCTTTTGTACTAAGCGAAGTGATGGCTGAGGCATAGTGAACGCACAAAGCACGCCTAGGTTCAGTGCCGCTAGATAAACGGGGAGCACTTCGGCTTGGTTCTTACCAACAATGGTCAACACATCTCCTTCAGAGAGGCCTTGTTCGGATAGCTGTTGTTGGTAATCACTCACTAACGCCAAAACTTGCAGCCAAGTATAAGCGCAGTTGGGAGTTACGAATGCTGTTTGATGTGGGTTCTGCTGCGCCCACTGTACCCAGAGCGGGTTATGATTAGATTGTGGGCGCATCATAAGATAACCAAGTTAAAAATTGAAAACTGATTAAGCCAACCGAACAACCGGCTTATGAAGACCAAATCAGCCGCTGCTGTTCAAGAGTCGCAACAGGAAGTTGGCAACCTGGCCATGGTACTTCTAGCTGTTGTTGATACAAACCTATCGTATCAAGCCCCGGCACTTCACTAGGCAAGTACTGCTGTGCCAATCTCGCAATCTGAGTTAGGCCAAGGCTCGACTCAATACTTGAGCTTAAAACAGGCTTAATACCAAGTTGCTGTGCACGCTCAATGATTGCTACACAACGCTCTACCGAGCCTATTAAGGTTGGTTTAATTACCACAGCCTTAACACCAGTTAAATCACTTAAATCAAACTCAGGGTTACGCACCGCTTCTTGCAGAGTTTCGTCCCAAGCAATCGCTACGCCATGATCGATGGCAAATGCCAAGCTATCTTCTGGCTTTTGGCAAGGTTCTTCAATAAAGGTAATGCGCTGACGAAGTGATGGCGAAATGTATTTGATGAACTGCTTCGCATTTTCAGGCTTCCACGCTCGGTTAGCATCAAGTCTTAGCGTTAAATCAGGAATCGACTCTAGGAATAAGCTCACCAGCATCCCATCACGGATCACTTCGTAAAGACCAACTTTGACTTTGGCGACCTTCTCACCTTCCATCTCATTAAGCACTGGGATCAGTTCATCTGGATCACCGGTACATAGAGGCGCAGCTTGGTAGTTACCTTCCGCGCTGAGCTCACCTTGAAGCTCCATCAACGCCATTGAAAAGCCAAAAGCCACTGACGGATAAAGTTCATCGAATGGAGTGTTAGGTTTGTTGTGACTCCAAAGCTCTAGCTCGTTTTGTAACTGAATGCCGGCTTGCTCGGCACCTTCTTGGCTAAAGCCCGGCAAAGGGGCGACTTCGCCAAAACCAGCCTTACCATCACACTCAAGATGGATAATGTAGCCAATACGTTCGTTCAACTTATTATCACGCAGCACCACACCACTATCCATAGATAGCTGATAACGATACAGTTTAGCGTGACGCTGGGAACTCATTGAATTCATAAGGTTTCCTAAAAAACGGGAACATTAAAACAAAACGAGCCGCTATTTAGCGACTCATTCCGAAGAGAGTTAAACTATGGGTTACGCGGGAATTTGTCGAAATCAGGTCGACGTTTCTCGTTAAACGCATTACGGCCTTCTTGACCTTCCTCTGTCATGTAGAACATCATGGTTGCATTACCTGCAAGCTCTTGCAGACCCGCTTGGCCATCACAGTCGGCATTCAGCGCTGCTTTCAGACAACGTAGCGCCATTGGGCTGTGTTGCAGAACTTCACGACACCAACGAACGGTTTCTTTTTCTAGGTCAGCGACAGGCACAACCGTGTTCACCAAGCCCATATCCAATGCTTCTTGAGCATCGTAGAAACGGCATAGGAACCAGATTTCGCGCGCTTTCTTCTGACCAACAATACGAGCCATATAAGAAGCACCCCAACCGCCGTCGAACGAACCTACTTTAGGACCCGTCTGACCAAATTGAGCGTTGTCTGCTGCAATAGTAAGGTCAGCCATCATATGAAGCACGTGACCACCACCTACAGCCCAACCCGATACCGCTGCGATTACTGGCTTAGGACAAGTACGGATTTGGCGTTGAAAATCAAGCACGTTCAGGTGGTGAGTACCTGAATCATCTTTGTAACCGCCGTAGTCACCACGAATACTTTGGTCACCACCAGAACAGAACGCCTTTTCACCAAGACCTGTTAGAATGATTACGCCAACTTTCTCGTCATAACGAGCGTCAGCCAGTGCATTAATCATTTCTTTTACGGTTTGTGGACGGAACGCATTGTGTACTTGAGGGCGAGCAATCGTGATTTTCGCAATACCGTCATCAGACTTGTGGTATTGAATATCTTCATATTGACTGCTTTCATCGCGCCAGTTAACGGCTGCGTAAAGTTCTTCTTCTGTGATGCCTACTGTTTTAGCCATGGTGATTCCCATTGTTCTATTAGAGAGCGCGACTAGCGTATAGTCGCGACGGTGTTGCTCTGCTTGTCATTGCGCTTGATACTAGAGCCACGCTCAGTCAGTTCATCAACGACTGGCGATACATTGGATAATCAAGTTTGAAAACATCTCTGGTTGTTCAAAATGAACATTATGACCAGCGTAATCAACCTGACTATATTCAAAGCCACTATTCTCAGCTAGCTCCATGAATTTACGATCTTTTTCACCACATACATAGTGCAAAAGATGCTCATGAGATTTTAATGTAGCACGTAAATCAGGTTGCTTCGCTAACGAAGTAGATAACAACATATTTGCTACGGATACCCCAAGGTTACCACTACGCTTTATGACCAAAGTTTGTCTTTGCTCATGATTTAGTGAAGAAAAGACGCTTTGTTGGTACCAATCGTCTAAAACATCCTCAATCGACTGCTGTGCAAAGCGCACGGCCCATTGCGTATCATGTACTAACCTTTGAGCTCTTTCTTCGTCACACTCCAAGCCAAAGTTACCACCTTCGATGATGACTTTTTCAATGTTGAGTGTTTCAAAGCAAGGGCTTGTAACCCCATACATGGCGAGCCTTCCTCCCATTGAGTAGCCAATCACCACGATAGGATAATCTGCAGAAAGATCGTTCTCCTCCAACTGAGAAGTGATGCACTGAACGATCTTGGTACAGCAGTGTTCAAAGCCTACGGGATCGATAAAACGGCTTTGTCCGTGTCCGGGTAAATCTATGCAAAGACGAGGAAAATCTTCGAGGAAGGGGTGACATGCACTCCAATCATCCCCGCTCCCGAGTAAACCATGTAAAAAAACAAGCAAAGGTTTGTCAGAAGGAACTTGTGCAGCTGGGTAGTAATTGGAGTAAAGCATGTAAAGTCCTTAGGCTAATGCCTCGGTGAGCATTGAGCTGAATTGCTTCAGCAAAGTAGACGCTTGTTCGGGAGGCGTCTTAACTTCCACGAGCAAAGTACCTTGACCTTGTTCGAAATGTTTTTCGATGAGCGTTTGATAACAGCTCAAGGTTTCTGGCGCAGCGTAACCAAGCTGAAATTGCGCAGCGGCATGCTCAAAGCTGAAGCCATGAGGCATCTGATAAAGTGACTGTTTTTGTTGCTCTGGTACCGGCAACAAATCAAAAATCGCCCCACCATCATTATTGGTAACCACAATAACCATAGGCGTTGTGTGGTGAGTGAGTAACGCTAACGAATTGAGGTCGTACAGCAAAGAGGTATCACCAATCAGCATCATCAGAGGGATTTGGTTAGCTTTCACCACGCCCGCAGCCGTCGCCACCAAGCCATCAATGCCCGAGGCACCACGGTTGCTGTGCACTTGAGTCGCAGATATTGATGACAACATATCCACCAGCCTTACCATCAAGCTATTTCCCAAAAATAACTCTCTGCCTTTAAGTCTAGACGACAAGTCAACGGCAACGCTCAGCTCTGTAAGTTGATCATTATTAGTGATTTGCGCCAACGCCAATTGTTGAACGGTGTTCGCGACTTCCGCCAACGGTGCTGCCCAGCCAGCATGTTCGCCCAACAGCGTCGGTAGATGTTGCTCTGATAACCAATGTTCGATATTAGCGACGATGTGAGTTTGAGGCCGATGATCTTGATTAATACGATGTGCATCGGGTGAAACAACGATGTACTGCGATGAACAAAATGTGGCTGCTTGCCCTTTTACCCATTGATTAAGACGCTTAGATACGATGCGCTCACCAAACTGGATAATAAAATCACACTGACTAAGCTGTGCTTTGGCTACGCCACTTTGCATCCACAGATCATAGTGTTTCCAATCACTACTGACACCCGATTGAGGGTCACAGAAAACTGGCCAGCCCAAAGCTGTAGCAAACTGCTTGGCTTTAACTGCTGCTTCATTCTCTATAGAGCCGATAATCACTGCGCCTTTACGAGCGACATAATCACTTGCTGAAACAGGCTGAGTGTTTAAATGACTGGGTAAATAAGTGTTGGAGTAAAGACGGGTTGAAGCTCTCCAAGCTGCCACGCTCTTTGTATAATCCGCATACATCTCAGCGCTATTAGCGGAATAAAGAGGTTCTGGGAACGGACAGTTGATATGAATAGCTCCACCGACACTGCGTTGTTTCGCCAGTGCTCTATCAACCGATGTCAAAAGCCAATTCAAAGAAACTTGTGTCGTTGGACTTGGAAGGTTTAGTGCCGTTTCAACGTGAGACGAAAAAATGCCCTGCTGCTGAATCGCTTGGTTAGCACCACAGTCGACTAAATCAATCGGTCGATCAGAGGTCAGCAAGATGAGTTTTTCTCGCGTTAATCCAGATTCAGCGGTCGCTGGTAAAAGGTTAGCTACAGCAGTACCGGACGTAACAATCACCGCAACTGGTTTGTTGCTCGCTTTAGCTAAACCTAAAGCAAGAAAACCAAGCCCACGCTCATCAAAGTGCGTGTGTAAGGTTAGCTTAGAGCTAGCTTCGGCTTCGAGTGTTAATGGTGTTGAGCGAGAGCCCGGTGCGATGCAAACATGTTCAACGCCGCAGCGTGCAAGCTCTTCAAGTAACGTGTAACACCAAACTCTGTTTAATACCGCTTGGTCGTGATTCATGATGCGACACCTAGTGGTGGATCTAAAATTAGGCTCAACAAGGTCGACATCTTCTTGTTCAACTCTTGCCACTCATGTTCGGCAACCGATCCTGGTACGATCCCCGCGCCCGCAAACAGTTGTACTTGATCGTTGACAACCAATGCACTTCGAATCGCCACACAGAATTCTGCTCGTTGGTGACTGATATAGCCGACTGAACCTGCATACCAACCTCTGGCAAACGGTTCGTTTTCCAGAATGAAGTCCATCGCTTCTTTGCGCGGTAAACCGGCTACGGCGGCGGTTGGTTGTAATGCAGCAAGTAACTGCACACCATTAATACCGTTATTGAGCTGTGCGTGAATATTACGCTTTAAGTGCTGCACCTTACGCAAACGAACCAGACGTGCTTCTTTCTCTACGTGTAGGGATTGTGAATGAGGAGTTAGTCGCTCAATGATGTCATCAACCACATATTGGTTCTCATTGAGGTTTTTAGTGTCTTGAGAAAGCCAATTGGCTAGCTTCATATCCTCGGTCGCGTTATCGCCACGACCAATAGTCCCAGCCAGCGCCTCTGTATCGAGCTCAGTACCATGTCGGCTATATAGGCGCTCAGGCGTCGAACCAATAAAGCTGTGTTTAGAATCCAGCACCAACATAAAGTGAAAGCTGTGGTGATTTTGCAGATAGCTAGCTTTAAGGAGTTGAGCAGCACAAATAGGCGCATCAAGCTTTAGCGTCGTTTTACGAGCCAAAACCACTTTCTTATATTCTTCGTCACTAATGCCTTTGAGTACCTTCTCGACCAAACCGCCCCACAGTTCTCTTTCTGGAATGTGGTTAATCTGTTCAATATGAGCAGATAAGGGAGCCAGTATCGCAGCATCAACAGACAGCTTATTCAGAGCATTGATGGACGCAATACGATCAGGCGATAAGTTAACGGCCAGCGACCAAGTGTCGTCAAAGCGGAACAATTCTATCTGAGGAAGAAAGAAAAAAGATTCCATGCAACGGCGATTTTTTTCAGTGTGACCGTCAAATGAACGTCCCCCCCAGATTCGTTGGTCTTTACTAAGAATCGCGTACGCGGGGGCTGGGTCTGAAAATGTGTGTAACTGACCAAGCGCAACCACCTCTTCACGAGTGTCGCGTGACTGCCAGTAGAACTTAGGAAACAGCGGTTGAGCATGAAGCCATTCGATAAATGCAAACGATGGTTTTTGCGTTAGAACTTCAACACAACGAACTTCGCTTGCTTGGGCATTTTTTACTTGCTCAATCAAAGCAGAAATAGTTTGCTGGAAATGTGACAAATCGACCTCGTTCACATCTAAATTCTTATTATATTAATTTGATAATTTATGGATAGCACCAACTTAGATCAATAATGTCCGATATCTTTTCAACATTCCTGTGACTTTAAGCGAGCCCCTCTATCATTTTAGACAAAAAGCATAAAAGTGATGAATTAAAACTCAGAAAAGAGTGACAACAAAAAGACCAAACGTGACACTAAAATGCGACATTCATCAGATTTTTATTCTATCAAACACCATTTTGCGGTACTTTAATAAAGTATTTAAATTAATTTCAGGAAATCGGCAATGCAAAATATCGGGATGTCGTCAAAACTCAACAGCGTATGCTACGAAATCAGGGGGCCTGTACTCAAACATGCTAAGCGCATGGAAGAAGAGGGGCATAAAATACTGAAGCTTAATATTGGTAACCCCGCCCCATTTGGTTTTGACGCCCCTGATGAAATCCTTGTTGACGTAATCCGTAACCTGCCGACATCTCAAGGTTACTGCGACTCAAAAGGCATCTATTCAGCCCGTAAAGCGGTTGTTCAACACTACCAGAAAAAAGGCCTACGCAATCTTGACGTAGAAGACGTTTACATTGGTAACGGTGCTTCAGAGCTTATCGTTATGTCTATGCAAGCGCTACTGGATAATGGTGATGAAATCTTAGTTCCCGCTCCAGACTATCCACTATGGACAGCGTCAGTGGCACTTTCTGGTGGAACTCCAGTTCACTACATGTGTGATGAAGATGCAGACTGGTATCCAGATCTGGATGACATGCGCGCAAAGATCTCACCGAAGACTCGCGGCATCGTTCTTATCAACCCTAACAACCCTACAGGTGCAGTTTACAGCCGTGATTTCCTACTTCAAGTTGTCGAGATTGCACGTGAACACGGTCTAATCATCTTCGCTGATGAGATTTACGACAAAGTTCTTTACGACGGTGCTGTACACACTTCTGTTGCAACGCTTGCTGAAGATGTACTGATGGTAACCTTCAACGGTCTATCTAAAGCTTACCGTGTTTGTGGGTTCCGTGGTGGTTGGATGTTCTTGACCGGCCCTAAACACTTAGCCAAAGGCTATGTTGAAGGTTTAGAGATGCTTGCCTCTATGCGTTTGTGTGCCAACGTACCAATGCAGCACGCTATCCAAACGGCATTGGGTGGCTATCAGAGTATCAATGAACTGATCCTGCCCGGCGGCCGCTTGCTAGAGCAACGTGACCGAGCATGGGAACTGATTAACAAGATACCAGGTGTTTCTTGTGTCAAGCCAAAGGGCGCGATGTACCTGTTCCCGAAGATCGATACCGAGATGTACAATATTAAAGACGATCAGAAGTTCGTACTCGACTTCCTTAAGCAAGAAAAAGTACTGTTAGTACAAGGCACTGGCTTCAACTGGCCTAAACCAGACCACTTCCGTATTGTGACTTTGCCACACATTGAAGACCTTGAAGCAGCAATTGGTCGCCTAGAGCGCTTCTTACAGACTTACAATCAAGACGACCTCATCGAAGGTTAATAAGCACAGATAAAGGTGGCTACAATTTGCTGTTTTAAAAGACTTTAACTTGTATTCATTCACTTCTATGCTTAAAAGGCTCCAGTTTAGGAGCCTTTTTTGTATCCGCAGTCTCGTGCAGTTTGTAACAAACACAAGGTACGAGTGGAGCACTCTTTAGAAAGGACACTTATGAAACAGAGCCATTTCTTTGCCCACCTCGCACGTATGAAGCTTATCCAGCGCTGGCCTCTGATGCGCTCCGTCTCAAGCGAGAATATTTCAGAACATAGCCTACAGGTCGCATTCGTTGCCCATGCCTTGGCGCTTATCAAAAACAAAAAGTTTGATGGCAAACTCAACCCAGAACATATTGCCCTAGTCGGGATGTACCATGACACCAGTGAAGTACTGACAGGTGATCTGCCTACCCCCGTCAAATACTATAACCCAGACATAGCCCAAGAGTATAAGAAGATAGAAGCCGCCGCAGAGCAAAGACTGCTTTCGATGCTGCCAGAAGAATTTCAAGACGACTTCGCGCCTTTCTTGATCTCCGGCACCGCCAGCAAAGAAGAGCAAAACATCGTAAAACAAGCCGACACTATCTGTGCTTATCTCAAATGTTTAGAAGAGCTCAGTGCAGGCAACCACGAGTATGAACAAGCTAAACGTCGGTTAGAAGAGACTCTCGAACAGCGAAAAAGTCCTGAAATGGACTACTTTCTCGCCACCTTTGCCCCAAGCTTTGAATTATCACTAGACGAGATAAGCTAGCTGGGTATAAGTTACTTGTAATTAAATAATAAAATCAATTTGATAGGTGATATTTTGAATTCTCAACTCGAACCTTCTTTTGTACTCGAACAAGAGTGGCAACATCGAAATGACGATGAACACAAAATAAGACGTGATGATCACCGCAGCCCTTATCAACGTGACCGAGCACGCGTGCTTCATTCTGCCGCTTTTCGTCGACTACAAGCAAAAACTCAAGTACACGGCACCACGGTTAATGACTTTCACCGCACGCGTTTAACCCACTCGCTAGAAGCGGCACAGCTTGGCACTGGTATTGTTGCGCAGCTCAAGAAAAAGCAACCTGAGTTTCGAGACCTTCTGCCTTCCGATAGCTTAATTGATTCACTTTGCTTGGCCCACGATATTGGCCACCCACCTTATGGACATGGTGGTGAAGTCGCACTCAACTACATGATGCGCGAACACGGTGGCTTTGAAGGCAATGCCCAAACATTTCGTATTGTCACGCAACTAGAGCCCTATACTGAACATCACGGAATGAACCTGTCTCGACGCACGCTATTAGGGCTAATCAAATACCCTTCGCTACTCAGTGGAGTTGAGGCAAAAGAGCAACCTGAGCCCGTTAAGCACCAGCGACAACTCCGAGCCAAAGATTGGATGCCCGCGAAAGGTATCTACGATCATGACCAAGCACTCTTCAACTGGGTACTTGAACCGCTTTCTACTAACGATCAACAACTTCTCAAACAGAAGAGAAAAGCGCACACAGAGCCATTCGAACATAACAAGACCAAATACAAGTCACTCGACTGTTCCATCATGGAGCTTGCGGATGACATCGCCTATGGCGTGCATGATCTGGAAGATGCGATTGTGCTTGGTTCAGTGACTAAAACGCAGTGGGTTGAATCTGCTTATCCGCAGTTAAAAGAGATGGCTGATCCGTGGATCTGTGAACACCTAGACTCCATCACAGAAATGCTATTCTCTGGCGAGCAATATCGGAGAAAAGACGCCATTGGTGGGATTGTTAACGCGCTGCTGACGAGTATCTCGATTAAGCCCGTTGATGAAAGTTTTGAGAACGCACTGCTTGCCTACAATGCCGTATTAGAACCAAGCATGGATGCTACCCTCGATAAGCTGAAACACTTCGTCAGCGAATTCGTGATTCAAGTGCCGGAAGTCCAAGTTATTGAGTACAAAGGTCAGCAGATCATCATGGATATGTTTGAAGCCTTCAGCGCTGATCCTGAACGCCTGTTACCACTACCGATTAAGAAACAGTGGCTACAACATCAAGACGAGTCGAGAAAAATGCGCGTGATCGCCGATTACATTTCATCAATGACCGACGACCTTGCACAAAAGATTCATCAACAGCTGTTTTCGGCACATAGCGAGTTCTAGACTACTCTCAGCATTTAGACTCGGCGCACTTAGACAAGTATTGGTGAGATTACGCTAAGTAGTTTTTCTCAAATACACCCGGCGGCATTTGATTGATTTGAAACTGAATCATTTGGTCAAATGCCGTTAGCAGCGGACTGAAATCTCGGTCACCTTCTAATAAGTTCAGCAAATGGTACCCTGCTTCTACCGTCGACAAGCTATTTTCACTTGGCGCTTTACGGATTCGGTAATTACCTTTGAGATCTTTTGGTAGATGGACGGTGCTTAGCGCATGCAGATTGCTAGACACTTGCCACATCTTGAATGCCTTCTTCCAAGTTCCATCCAGCAAAATCACACGTAGCTGTTTATTAGGGCGTGTTACAGATTCGACAGGCACAGAGTGTTCACTCGGGTACAAAATTACGTGCTGATATTGCTCATCAGCTAACATGTTATTCAGTTGCTCATTGTCTGAAAAATCTTCGCCGACAATCGTCACACTGTTTTTTAAAGATAACGAGAGGATACGCGCGGTTCCCATCGGACGATGCTCTTCTGATGGGTGCTGAAGAATGATAAACTCAACGTTCGACTCTAGTGGCGTAACCCACTGACAAATACAAGCTTTCAAAGCCTTTCTGCATTGGGGGCAATAACGAGACATGGATGTAATATGTACCCTGTTTTAATTTTCACTTCACTTTTATGCGTCTTATTCCAACTAGAACCAGTGCAGGCTTCGGTCGTTTGGGACAAAAGTGCGATTGTCGATGGACAATGGTGGCGGATCCTAACAGGAAACTTTTCACATACCAACTACTCACACTTGCTAATGAATCTAGCTGGCTTGTGGATCATCAGCTACCTGTTCCAACCGACACGAAAACAACTTATCTCTGCGTTAGCTTTGATCAGCTTAGTCACGGGATTGGCTCTGCTACTTTCAAGTATTCAGATTTATGTAGGCTTATCGGGAACACTGCATGGATTATTTGGTTTATTCGCTCTCAGAGAGGCGTTAAACGGTAGAAAATCGAGTTGGCTGTTGGTATTAGGATTATTCACCAAGGTCGCTTGGGAGCAGCTTATTGGTCCCTCTAGTACGACTGGTGAACTAATCAACGCGAGAGTAGCCATTGAAGCCCACCTAGCAGGTGCACTGGTAGGCGGCTCCATGGCTATCATTTCATTTTTAATTGATAAAAAAGCAAACTAAATCTGTATCCGTCCGCGATTCTTTTCAACCGTAGCTTCACCAATCCCTTTCACATTCACCAAGTCGTCAGCACTCGCAAACGCGCCGTGCTCAGTTCTGTAGTCGACAATATCTTTAGCTTTTTTATCGCCCACGCCTACCAGTAGCGCTGATAGCTCTTCTGCGGTCGCGGTATTAATGTTTACTGTAATCTCAATACCTTCGTAGAGTTCAGCCTTGCTTGGGCTGTCTGCAAATGCTGTTGGGCTTAAATAAATCAAAAATGAAAGAAGTAGTGTTGAATATAGAGTGTGCATAATCAATTCCTTTGTTAAAAAAGGTAATTTATGCGTTTGCAGCAAGAGATAATATGATCACCAGATAAAAATAAAGCGGGCCACCTAAGTGACCCGCTTTGTTCTACATCTTATTTTCATCAGCTTGCTTGTTGGCTCACAAATCTGTTTTGTAGCTCAACTAGTGAAACAGTTGATAATTATTGGCCTTGGCCTACAACGTAGTATTTAACGTCTGCGTTTTTACGTAGTACGTTTAATACGTTAGTCAGATCTTGCTGGTTACCAGCACGCTCCAACTGAGCACCAATTTGAGTGCTGTATTCAGGATTAATTTCAGCCGTTACTTTAGACAGCTCTACAACAACGATGTTGCCGTTTTGGTCTTTAGATTGGCCGAATACCACTTTGCCTTCTTCTGGCTTCGCTAGAGCGAATACAGACGCAGCTAGTGGAGAGTTGCGCTCAATTGTCTCAAGCTCTGTGAACTGAAGATTGTTTTCCGCTAGCACTGCTTCGTTACCAGCTTTAAGGTCGTTAACTAGAGAAACTCCTAGCTCAACAGCTTGCTCTTCTGCTTTTACAGCAGATAGTGTAGCCACAACTTGATCTTTCACTTCTTCAAGAGGAAGAACTGTCTCATCACGAGTATCTTCAACACGTACAACGATAACGTGCTCCGGAGCCACTTCGATAACTTCAGAATTTAGGCCATCTTCTTTCACTTCAGGGCTCAAGATAGCTTGCATTACTGCAGGCGTCTTCAACACTTCAGGTGCATTTACTTGAGAGATAAAATCTGTTGTTGTGATCTTAGCGCTGATAGCCTCTGCAGAATCATCTAGTGAATCAGGGAATTCAAACGCCACTTTTTCTAGCTCAGTTTGCATTTCGTAGAATTTGTCTACTGCGTGTTGGTCTAGAAGTTCTTGCTTAATCTCCGCTGCTACTTCTGCGTATAGCTGAGACTCAGACGTTTTTAGTTCGTCCAGCTTGATGATGTGGTAGCCAAAATCAGACTTAACCAAACCAGTAGTATCACCAACGTTCTGAAGTGCGAAAGCTGCCTCTTCGAATGAAGGGTCCATAACATCACGTTCGATCCAACCTAGGTCACCGCCAACGTCTGCACTGCCGAAGTCGTCAGATTTTTCTTCCGCTAGCGTAGCAAAATCAGCGCCTGCGTTTAGCTCGTCTAGGATTGCTTGCGCTTTCGCTTCATCGTCGCCTTCAACAAGGATGTGGCTAACTTTACGTTGCTCTGCCGTTGAGTACTTGTCTAAGTGCTCTTGGTAGTATTTTTGTGCTTCTTCGTCGCTGACTTCAAGCTGAGACTTAAGTGCTTCAGCAGAAAGTTCAATGTAAGACACTTTAGCTTGCTCTGGACGAGTGTACGCTAGAGGATTTTCAGTGTAGTACTGTTCGATTTGCTCATCAGTTAGTTCAACGTTTTTCGCAAGGTCAGCAACAGAAAGGGTTACTGTACGAATATCACGAGTCTGTGCAATTAGCTTGCTTTGCGTGTCGATTTCGCCCTGAAGAACAAACTCACTACCTTGAAGTGCAGTGACAAGCTGGTTACGCATTAGGTCACGACGCATGTATTCAGCGAAGCTTTCTGCGCTGAAACCTGCGCGACGTAATGCTGCTTGGTAAATTTCTTGGTCGAATTGACCTGCAGTTTGGAATTGAGGCATTTCTAGAATCATTGTACGGATTTGAGAATCACTGATTCGTAGGCCTAGAGACTCTGCTTGCTGCTCAAGTAAAACGTCGTTGATCATGCGCTCAAGTACTGACTTACGGAAGGACTCTACGTATGCAGGGTCTGCAAGCATTTGAGCAAAGTAATCGCCAAGCTGAGATTGCATGCGATTACGCTCGTTTTGATAAGCTTGCTCGAACTCACCACGACCGATTTCTGTATTGCCAACTTTAGCTGCTGCGTTGTTACCGCCACCGGTGATGTAGCTGCCTACACCTGCGAATACGAATGACAGGATAATCAACCCAAGGATAATTTTTACCGCGATGCTATTAACGCCTTCGCGTAATCGATCCATCATAATTTAAGTGCTCTCCGGATATGAAGCATTGGCTTCAAATAAAAATCTATTCACGCGATATTATCAGAAAAAGAAATGCGCATCAGTAGGATGCGCATAATTTAAATTAGTTCAATGTGCTTCGCACATATACTGTTTAAGAATGAAATATCACTTTTCAAACAGTAAACGCATTTACTGACTTACCCTCTTTCAAATAGAGGTTTCAGCATTAGAAATTAGTTACATGCGTCTTTAAGCGCTTTACCCGCTTTGAAGCCAGGAACTTTAGCTTCTGCGATTTGGATCTCTTCACCAGTTTTTGGGTTACGACCTGTACGAGCTGCACGAGTACGAACACTGAAAGTACCAAAGCCAACAAGTGCAACTTGATCGCCTGATTGTAGCGTTGTACCAACTGCTTCGATGAATGCGTCTAGAGCGCGGCCAGCTGAAGCTTTAGAGATGTCTGCGTTTTCTGCGATTGATTCTACTAGTTGTGTTTTATTCACTGTTTTTCCCCTATGTGTCATCTGTGACTACTTCTCGATGACTGTACGTTCCATTTTGGTTTTAATTTAGCCGAAAGCCTTATTGCAAAAGGGCTGCCGCTTTGTTGAATAACTTAGCTTCCAAAAAAAACGCTGACAAGCCTTTTCGGGCCTATCAGCGTAATTCTTTACTTATTTTTGCTATGCATCACTATTTTTTCACGTCAAACTCGACCCCTGACGGATCTCGTTCTAGCGCGACTTTCAGTACTTCATCAATCCATTGGACAGGGATCACCTTCAAGTCAGCGATTACGTTGTCTGGAATCTCTTCCAAATCACGCTCGTTATCTTTCGGAATCAGTACTGTTTTGATGCCACCGCGGTGCGCAGCAAGCAGTTTTTCTTTTAAGCCACCGATAGGTAAAACTTCACCGCGAAGGGTAATTTCACCAGTCATACCAACCTCAGCTTTAACCGGATTACCCGTTAAGCTAGAGACAAGTGCAGTACACATCGCGATACCCGCACTTGGGCCATCTTTCGGTGTTGCACCTTCTGGTACGTGAACGTGAATATCACGTTTCTCATAGAAATCTGAGTTGATGCCTAGTTTTTCAGCACGAGAACGAACCACGGTAATCGCAGATTGAATCGACTCTTTCATCACATCGCCAAGAGAACCGGTTTGCGTTAGCTTACCTTTACCCGGCATTGCCTCAGTTTCGATAGTCAGCAGATCACCACCAACTTGAGTCCAAGCTAGACCTGTTACTTGACCAATACGGTTGCTCTCATCCGCTTTACCGAAGTCGTGACGCTGAACACCTAAGTACTCTTTTAGGTTATCCATCGTAACAGTCACGGATTTAAGATCGCTGTCTAACAGGATGTTTTTAACCGCTTTACGGCAGATCTTAGAAATCTCACGCTCTAGGCTACGTACACCCGCTTCACGTGTGTAGTAACGGATAATACCGATGATTGCAGAATCTTCGATAGTAATCTCGTTTGCCTTTAGACCGTTGCGTTTCACTTGCTTATCAACAAGGTGACGCTTAGCGATGTTTAACTTTTCGTCTTCTGTATAACCAGACAGGCGAATCACTTCCATACGATCCAGTAGTGGGCCAGGAATGTCCATTGAGTTCGAAGTTGCTACGAACATAACATCTGACAGATCGTAATCGACCTCTAGGTAATGATCGTTAAAAGCGTTGTTTTGCTCTGGGTCTAGTACTTCTAGTAGTGCTGAAGATGGGTCGCCACGCATGTCAGAAGACATCTTGTCGATTTCATCTAATAGGAACAGTGGGTTCTTAACGCCAACTTTAGACATCTTCTGGATTAATTTACCCGGAAGAGAACCGATGTAGGTACGACGGTGACCACGAATCTCAGCTTCATCACGAACGCCACCTAGTGCCATACGTGTGTACTTACGACCTGTAGCAGCCGCGATAGAGCGACCCAGTGATGTCTTACCCACACCTGGAGGACCAACAAGACAAAGGATTGGACCTTTCAGTTTATTGATACGATTCTGCACCGCCAAGTACTCAAGAATACGTTCTTTAACACGCTCTAGGCCATAGTGATCTTCGTTTAAGATCTCTTCCGCTTTCGCTAGATTCTTCTTAACTTTTGAGCGCTTAGCCCAAGGAACGCCAACCATCCAATCGATGTAGCTGCGTACTACTGTTGCTTCAGCAGACATTGGCGACATCATTTTCAGTTTTTGCAGTTCTTGCTCGGTTTTTTCACGAGCTTCTTGAGGCATTTTTGATTCTTCGATCTTCTTCTTCAGAGTCTCGAATTCGTCTGGAGCGTCATCCATCTCGCCAAGTTCTTTCTGAATCGCTTTCATTTGCTCATTCAGGTAGTACTCACGCTGAGATTTTTCCATCTGCTTCTTAACACGGCCACGGATGCGTTTTTCAACCTGCAGGATATCAATCTCTGACTCCATTTGGCCCATCAGGAACTCTAGACGCTCAGTCACATCTAGAATCTCTAGTACGTGCTGTTTGTCTACTAGTTTAAGTGGCATGTGTGCTGCGATGGTATCAGCAAGACGAGCTGCTTCATCAATCCCATTCAGAGAGGTTAGAACCTCTGGTGGAATCTTTTTGTTTAGCTTAATAAAGCCTTCAAATTGATTGATCGCGCTGCGAACAACCACTTCTTGTTCTTTTTCGTCAAGTTCTGAGGTAACAACGTATTCCGCATCCGCTAGGAAAAATTCACTCTCTTTGAACTCGTGAATTTTTGCACGTTGCTGACCTTCAACAAGTACTTTAACCGTACCATCAGGGAGCTTAAGTAACTGAAGAATGGTAGCGACGGTACCTACTTTAAATAGGTCGTCAATTGAAGGTTCATCAGTGTCCGCTTCTTTCTGCGCAACAAGTAGTACTTGTTTGTTAGCTTCCATTGCCGACTCTAGGCAAGTAATCGATTTTTCACGACCAACAAACAATGGAATAACCATGTGTGGGTAAACCACTACATCACGTAGAGGTAGCACGGGAATTTCGATACGCTCGGAACGTTCCAAGTTCATATATTTCTCTCTTCCGCTTTAACTTATAAAGCAGTATATGGGGCTTAAACGACTGGATTCAATGGAAGAATAAAAAAAAGGAGGTAATTGCTTACCTCCTTTTTCAATTTGAGTGACTTGTCTAAAAAAGACCTACTCTGCAACAGCAGCATGATTGTCTGAGTTGCTGTAAATCAACAGTGGCTCTGACTCACCATTGATTACCGACTCATCAATCACAACTTTGCTTACATCAGTTGAAGATGGCAGTTCATACATCGTTTCTAGTAAAACACCCTCCAAGATAGAGCGTAGACCACGAGCACCCGTTTTACGGCTCATCGCTTTCTTAGCAATCGCACGTAACGCGTCTTCGCGGAATTCTAGTTCTGTATCCTCTAGCTCAAATAATGCTGCGTACTGTTTAGTCAGTGCATTCTTCGGCTCACAAAGGATTTGGATTAGCGCTTCTTCATCAAGCTCTGTCAGTGTTGTTGTAACAGGTAGACGACCAATGAATTCTGGAATTAGACCATACTTCACTAGATCTTCAGGTTCTACTTGAGTGAACAGTTCACCAATCGTTTTGGTTTCGTCTTTTGAACGCACTTCAGCGCCAAAACCGATACCTGAACCTGTTTCTACACGCTGTTCAATCACTTTATCTAGGCCGGCAAATGCACCACCACAGATAAATAGGATCTTAGACGTGTCTACTTGCAAGAACTCTTGCTGTGGATGCTTACGACCACCTTGTGGTGGAACAGAAGCAACTGTACCTTCAACAAGTTTTAGTAGAGCTTGTTGTACACCTTCACCAGACACGTCACGCGTGATTGATGGGTTTTCAGCTTTACGAGAAATCTTATCGATTTCATCGATGTAAACAATGCCGCGTTCCGCTTTCGCTACGTCGTAATCACATTTCTGAAGCAACTTCTGGATGATGTTTTCAACATCTTCACCCACGTAACCTGCTTCGGTTAGTGTAGTTGCGTCTGCCATTGTGAACGGAACGTCTAGGAAACGAGCCAGTGTTTCAGCCAGTAGCGTTTTACCACTACCAGTAGGACCGATAAGAAGAATGTTACTCTTACCTAGTTCTACGCCTTCAGCTGTCGTATCACCATTACGTAAACGCTTGTAGTGGTTATATACTGCAACTGCTAGCACTTTTTTCGCGTATTCTTGACCGATTACATAGTCATCAAGGTGCTCACGAATCTCACGCGGCGTTGGCAGCGATTCAGATTCTTTCTTAGGAAGAACATCTTTGATTTCTTCACGAATAATGTCGTTACAAAGATCGACACATTCATCACAAATGTAAACAGAAGGACCTGCGATTAACTTGCGAACTTCGTGCTGGCTTTTGCCACAGAAAGAGCAGTAAAGCAGTTTACCGCTACCACCCTCTTTGCTTTTATCTGTCATTCGCTAACCTCTTAGCCTTTACTCTCTATGGTTTGAGTGTATATCAATTTGCATCACTTTGCGTCAAACAATTGCCCTGCAATTATTGACCGCGGTGATTAAGAACTGAATCCACTAAACCGTATTCTACTGCTTGATCAGCAGACATGAAATTGTCACGATCTGTATCACGCTCAACAACTTCTAGAGGCTGACCAGTGTGCTCTGCCAATAGTTTATTTAGCTTTTGTTTGATCGTTAGGATCTCTTGCGCGTGAATCTGAATATCAGACGCTTGGCCTTGGAAGCCGCCAAGTGGCTGGTGAATCATTACGCGTGAGTTTGGAAGCACGTGACGCTTACCTGGAGTACCACCCGCTAGTAAGAATGCACCCATAGAACAAGCTTGACCCATACATACTGTGCTCACGTTCGGCTTGATGAACTGCATTGTGTCGTAGATTGACATACCAGCTGTTACGCTACCGCCCGGCGAGTTGATGTAAAGGTAAATATCTTTGTCTGGGTTTTCAGATTCCAAGAAAAGCAGTTGAGCCACGACAAGATTTGCCATGTGGTCTTCCACTTGACCTGTTAAGAAAATGATTCGTTCTTTTAATAGACGAGAATAAATATCGTAAGAACGTTCACCACGGGAAGTCTGTTCAACCACCATAGGAACTAGTGCGTCCATAATCGATGGCATTGTATTTTTTTCTTGGTAGCTCATATTCTTATGTCCCTAAAATAAATGGCCCGAATGATAAAATCATACGGACCATTGTTAGCAGAATTGTTGACCGTACGTCAACCTTCTACGTCAGATATTACTATATTAAGCAGGTTGCTGATTCATTAGCTCGTTGAAGCTAACTTCTTTATCAGAAACTTGAGCTTTAGCGATGATTGCATCAATAGCTTGCTCTTCTAGAGCCACGTTGCGCATGTTGTTCATCATTTGCTCGTTTTGCTCGTAGTAAGCAATAACTTCAGATGGATCTTCGTATGCTGTAGCCATCTCTTCGATGATAGCTTTAACTTTCTCGTCGTCAGCTTTTAGTTCTTCAGTCTTGATTACTTCACCAAGTAGAAGACCTACAACTACGCGACGTTTAGCTTGCTCTTCGAACAGCTCACGTGGAAGTTGGTCAGCAGCTTCAGTGTTGCCACCGAAACGTTGAGCAGCTTGTTGACGTAGAACACCGATCTCTTGTTCGATTAGAGCAGAAGGTACGTCGATGTTGTTTTCGTTAACTAGACCGTCGATAGCTTGCTCTTTGATACGGTTCTTAACAGCTTGCTTAAGCTCACGCTCCATGTTCTTACGAACTTCAGCTTTAAGACCTTCAACGCCGTCAGTTGCGCCGAACTTAGCAACGAATTCTTCGTTTAGTTCAGGAAGTTCACGAGCTTCAACTTTGTTTACTTTGATTGCAAACTTAGCTGCTTTACCTTTTAGGTTTTCAGCGTGGTAATCTTCTGGGAAGTTTACGTCGATTTCGAATTCCATACCTGCTGTTTTGCCAACGATACCGTCTTCAAAACCAGGGATCATGCGACCAGCGCCCATCTCTAGTGGGAAGTTCTCAGCTTTACCGCCTTCGAACTCTTCACCGTCGATAGAACCAACGAAGTCGATAGTTGCACGAGAACCAGCGTCAGCTGCAGTATCAACTTCAGTCCAAGTTGCTTGTTGCTTACGTAGAGTTTCGATCATCTCTGCAACGTCTGCGTCTTTAACTTCTACTGCTGGCTTTTCAACAGTGATGTTTTCTAGACCTTTCAGCTCAACTTCTGGGTAAACTTCAAAAGTTGCGTTGAATACTAGGTCAGCGCCTTCGTTGTTTTCAACTGGTGCAAAAGTTGGTGCGCCAGCTGGGTTGATTTTCTCTTTAACGATCGCTTCGATGAAGTGACGTTGCATTACTTCGCCCATCACGTCTTGACGTACTGCTTTGCCGTACATTTTAGCAACCATCTTCATTGGTACTTTGCCTTTACGGAAACCATCGAAACGACGGTTTTTCGCGATGTTGCGTAGTTCAGCTGTAACTGCATCTTCGATGTTAGCAGCAGGAACAGTAATATTTAGACGGCGCTCTAGGCCTTCTAGCGTTTCAACAGTAACTTGCATTATATAAACCTCAAAACTGGCTCAGTAATCTGAGCATATGAGCCGTAACTTGGCTTTAATTCAAAAGCCGACGTTGTTGGCTGCATCCTTGTGTAGTGCTCTATCCGAACACCTAATTTAAAATCGAGCATTGATGTTTGAATTGATCACTCAATCAAACACCAGACTAATCAGCGATATCTTCATCTTCACATACTTGTTAAGAGCTCAGTTTTCACTCGCTAATAAAAAGCAGCGAAGCTTGTTTTCGAAAACAAGAAAGGTATCTCCGATTAGCCTCAGGACAGAAATTTTAGACGCGACATTCTAGCGATCTGTTTAATCTCTGTCGAGCCGTTCACCTCTGCTTGATGATGAATGCTCTAAATTCGTCCAACTAAATGATACAAAAACGTTCAGAACATCACTTAGCACAACAGAAATGGGGACAATAGCGACTTTTTCAAGGGAATCGAGGGCTTTTTTTGCTAAAAAACTTAAAAAGAGATCTTGCTCCTATTTTACTCCTCAGAGTCGATAACTTTTTCAACAATCTCCGTTACAAAGCCTTAACCTAACTCCATCAACTGGCTCTCTATTTACAGTAAAAACTACCGCTAATTGCTGTGATGAATGAGAGAAAGCAGGCTTTATATTGTCGCCCCCGATTTAGCGGAGAACCAGCATGTTTCAAGCGTCGAGTTAGGGAAAACTTACATACAAGCATTACCATTCATTCCCGTGTTTACTCGCTCTTTAAGTAGAGAAGCAGCGATGCCTTTTTGGGTGCTTATCCGTGTTAGTTACATGACTGAATTTAATCACGATTTCACCTGGATCACAGTTTGCAGCAGCATTAAAGCTGGTGAGCTCCAGAGCAGAGACAGACAGCAGGGTAAGAGGCTTAAACATTATTATTCTCCTTAGTAAACAAAGCAGCCCTTCAATGAGAACTGCGTGCTTTCACTAAGGCAATTAGCGAGCCACATTGATACAAACCATTAACAACCCTTTTAGCATAAGGCTTGGTAATATTGAGTGGTATTAAACGCTGATCGATGCATAATATTAATGGGTGGGAGTTGACCAAACTATCAATGATGAAATAAATGTGAGAAGGAAAAATAAAGGCCACCACTTAGGTAAACAAAGTGACAACCTCATATAGAGATTCTTTGGATCTGATTATCTTAATAGGATATTGAAATATTCTCTGAATCAGATGATTACGAGTTCTTCATACGCTTTTTAAGTCGTGCTAAATCAATGGCACTTGAACGTACCGTCAGCTTAATACACTCGTAGTCGTACTCTTCTTTCACCACGCTCATGTTTGAGCGGATCTCACCAATGATGCCTTGTCCAGAATAAGGAATCGTGATCTCTTCTTCGATCATGCCTTGTTCAGCCACGCTCACGATGTATTTATGAAGCTTGGTGATATCCAGAGGATCACGAGTTGACGTCAGCATCGCATCTGGAAATTCGTCCATCAACGCTAGCTTCTGCTCTTCACTCAATCTATCGCACTTGTTCAGTACCAAGAGTTTTTCACTATCTTCAACTCCCACTTGCGCCAATACCTCGTGTACTACATCGAGCTGAGCACGGAATGAAGCGTCAGAGGCATCAACTACATATAGTAGCAGTGACGCGTCGTTTGCTTCCGCAAGCGTTGAGTGGAATGAAGCAACCAGATCATGTGGCAGCTTCTTAATGAAACCAACCGTATCTGACACAAGAATACGCGGCTGAGTGATCGGCTGAAGCGCACGAACAGTGGTATCTAGGGTTGCGAACAGTTTGTCTTCACCACTCACTTCCGTTGCGGTCATTGCACGCATCATCGAAGATTTACCCGCATTGGTGTAACCGACTAGAGCAACGGTGAAAAGCTCCGAACGCTTAGTGCGTCGGTTCTTCATTTCATCTTGTACACTTACCAGCTCACGCTTAAGCGCAGCAATTTGGTCGCGTACTTTACGACGGTCAAGCTCTAGTGAGGTTTCACCAGCACCCTGACCCATCTGACGTTCTTTGTCTCCGTCGGCTGTTTCACGAAGTCGAGGTACTAAGTAATTTAGGCGAGCGATTTCAACTTGCAGACGTGCGGTACGAGTACGGGCGTGGCGACTGAAGATTTCGATGATGATACCGGTGCGGTCAAACACCTCGACACCCAAGTGAGCTTCCACGTTGCGCAGTTGAGAAGGGCTCAGATCACAGTCAAATACCACAACATCAGCGGTACCAAACTCCATCTCTTCAGATGGCAGGTCGTCAAAATCGAGCTCATCAATACCAGCATGAAAGTCAAAAGACTCATCGATAAAGTCTTCGTCTTCCACTTCTTGAATCGAACCTTGGTAACCAGTTAGGTGAGCAATTTCTGCAAGCTTACCTGCACCCAATACGTTTTGTCGTTGAGTGGAACTGTGGTGTTGTGACTGAGTACCGACCACTTTAAACCCTAGGGTTGTCACTAATCGAGCAAGTTCAGCAAGAGACTCTTTTGCTTCGTCACCTTTAAAATCAGGCGTCGTAATAGAGATAAGTAAAGCGTTACTAGCGGAGGGTTTTGCTGTTAGTTTCATGTTTTATTCTGTCTATGCACAAACGTGCACCTAGTATTGGGTCTAAAGTAGCGCGATCCTACGCTGTTCTCAGTCCGCTTTATAGAGCTAACCGTGACTAATTGGCGATATTATTTTAGTTAATCTATTTATCTCGTTTATCCCTCTGTTTTGATTAGGAAATAAAATGAGCTAAAACAGAAAAAGGCAGCATCACGTTTTCAATTACGAATTAGTGATACTGCCTTATTTTAAGTTTAGCCTTTAATTGAGCGACTGACTCAAAAACTAGAAATCAATTCTCGCTTCAGTCTGTGCATCAAAGAATACCGCTTTCGACAGGTCGAAATGCAGTGGTGCCATCTGCCCTACCGAGACTTCAAATTCCGGTGATAAACGACACGCCACTTCTTGATCGTTTACTTTCACCATCGCAATCGTATCTGGCCCTGTCGGTTCTAGCACTTCCAGTTGCAAGTCCAGTTTAGTGGTTGCTGATAGATCATCACCTTGTTGCTCAGTAATATGCTCTGGGCGCAGACCAATCACCACTTCTTTGCCGTCTTGTTCACGCATGCTTTTCGGCAGTCTAATATGGTGCTCTTGATCAGCGGTACCAATAACTTTAATGATCGGGTTCTGCTCCTCGTCGAGATCTACCATGGTCTTGATGAAGTTCATCGATGGTGAACCCATAAAGCCTGCCACAAACATATTGCTTGGCTTGGTATAGATCTCTTGTGGCGTGCCTAACTGCTGCAATTCACCATCTTTCATTACTGCAATACGGTCAGCCAGCGTCATTGCCTCGATTTGATCATGGGTTACATAAACAATCGTAGTGTTGAGCTTTTGATGTAGGCGCTTAATCTGATGGCGCATTTCCACACGCAGTTTTGCATCCAAGTTAGAGAGTGGTTCATCGAACAGATATAGCTTAGGACGACGCGCCAGTGCACGCCCCATCGCTACACGTTGACGTTGCCCACCCGACAGCTGTGATGGTTTACGATCTAGCAGTTGCTCGATTTGCAGCATTTCAGCGACGCGATTCACTTCAGCATCGATCTCGTCCTGCGGCATCTTACGGATCTTCAAGCCGAAGGCGATATTGCCGCGTACCGTCATATTTGGGTATAGCGCATAAGATTGGAACACCATCGCAATGTCGCGGTCTTTAGGTTCAACCTTAGCGACATCGACACCATCAATCACTATCTCACCCGAGCTAATGTTTTCTAGCCCAGCAATGGTATTCATTAGGGTGGATTTTCCACACCCCGAAGGACCGACAAGTATCAAGAACTCCCCCGAGTCGATACTAATGTCGATGCCCTTTAACGTTTCATTGTCCGCGTTGCGATAGGTTTTACGGATCTGTTTTAAATCTAATGTTGCCATGGGTAATTATCCTTTTACTGATCCTGCCGTTAGGCCACGAACAAAATATTTTCCTGCAAAGACATACACTAACAATGTTGGCAGTGCGGCGATGATCGCGGCAGCCATATCGACGTTGTACTCTTTAACGCCCGTACTGGTGTTGACTAAGTTGTTTAATGCTACGGTGATTGGCTGAGTTTCTGAACCGGAATACACCACCCCGAATAAGAAATCGTTCCAGATTGCAGTGAACTGCCAGATCACCGTCACCATGATGATCGGTGTTGAGATCGGAAATAAGATCTTAAAGAAGATGGTAAAGAAGCCCGCACCATCCAATTTTGCCGCTTTGATCAACTCATCAGGAATCGAGATGTAGAAATTACGGAAGAACAGCGTCGTAAACGCCATACCATAGATAACGTGCACAAGTACCAGACCAACAGTGGTGTTTGCTAGGCCCATCTTGCCCAGTACAGTCGCCATAGGTAACAGCACCACTTGGAATGGAATGAAGCAGCCGAATAGCAGTAAACTAAAGAACAGGTTTGAACCACGGAACTGCCACTTAGTGACCACATAGCCATTGAATGCGCCTAGTAGTGTTGAGATAGCGACCGCAGGAATCACCATTTGGAAGGAGTTCCAGAAATAGCCTTTCACTCCTTCACATTTCACGCCAGTACACGCGCTGTCCCACGCTTTATACCAAGCATCGAACACCCACTCTTTTGGTAAACTCATCAAGTTACCCGCCTTAATATCTGGCAGGGTTTTGAATGAGGTCAGCACCATCACGAACAGCGGCATTAGGTAAACCAAACAGAAGAAAAGCAGCGCAGAATAGATAAACATTCGAGCAAAGTTGATGTTATTCATCATGACTTTTTCTCCCTAAGCTCAGAGTAAAGATAAGGCACCAGAATCGCTAAAATACCCGCTAGCATCATCATGGCACTGGCGGCACCAAGGCCGATTTGTCCACGTGTGAATGAGTGTGCGTACATGAATAGCGCAGGAAGATCCGATGAATAGCCTGGTCCACCTGCCGTCATTGCTGTTACAAGGTCGAAGCTCTTAATAGCAATGTGAGAAGTAATGATCACCGCGCTGAAAACCACAGGTCGCAAGCAAGGTAAAATGATTTTGAGATAAATAGTAGGTAAGCTTGCACCGTCAATTTGCGCCGCCTTTATAATCGAAGAATCGATACCACGCAGGCCAGCTAAAAACATCGCCATCACAAAACCTGATGACTGCCAAAGTGCGACAATCACTAATGTGTAGACCGCCATTTCAGAGTCGACCAACCAGTCAAATTTAAAGTCGGTAAAGCCCCAATCTTGCATCAGCTTTTCAATACCTAGACCCGGATTCAGAATCCACTTCCAAGCGGTACCCGTCACGATGAATGACAGAGCCATTGGGTAAAGATAGATGGTACGAATCGCACCTTCATGTCGGATGTTCTGGTCAAGCAAAATCGCCAAACCGACACCCAAGGCGATTGCAATCACCATGAATAGGATACCAAACACACCGAGGTTAGTGATTGAGGTGATCCAGCGATCGTTTTCCATCAACTTTTCATATTGAGCAAAGCCAACAAAATTGAAGCTAGGTAAAAATCGAGAATTAGTAAACGACAGCGCTGCCGTCCAGAATATATAGCCGTAGATACATACCACGGTCACCAACGCGGTCGGTGCCAGCACAATCTTAGGTAACCAATGTTGTAACCTGTCAGCAAAACTGGGCTTGGGTGCAGGCTGGCCCCTTGTCGGTTTTGGAGTCGACTTAGTCAAAACATGCTCCATAACTTTTCCTTGTTGCACAATTGCACCAATGGCTTACCTCTTAGTAGCACATCAGCATCACGCATATCAGAATTGAGGTGAAGGGCGGATAGGCTCCCTACGAACCTACCCTCCCTGAGGTTAGAGATAAACAACATGATCAGCCACTCGCATTCTGTACATATTGCCTATTATGCTAGGTTAGAGCGCGGCTTTTACCGCTTTCGCTAACTTAGCGGCTGCCTTTTTAGGATCGGCATCTTTCTCGTTGAAGAAGTTGGTCACAACGTCATAGATAGCACCTTGGGCATAGCTTGTTGTGGATAGACCGTGAGCCATACTCGGTACAAGGTCGCCAGATTCCGCACTCGCTTTGAAGGTTGCCATTGAGTCCAACGCACATTGGTCGAAATTGGACATGTCCATGTCAAGACGTACAGGAATCGAGCCTTTGTTTAGGTTAAAGACTTCTTGGAAATCTTTAGTAAGAATGGTTTTCGCAAGATCTTGTTGCGCTTTTTGATTATCTTTATTTCCTAGCTCAAAGAAGGCAAAGCTATCGATATTGAAGGTGAATTGGCCATCAGTACCCGGTGCTGGTGCACAGATATAGTCTTTGCCTGGTACTTTACCTGCAGCAGTAAACTCGCCCTTCGCCCAGTCACCCATGATTTGCATTGCCGCTTCACCATTGATAACCATTGAAGTCGCTACGTTCCAGTCACGACCTGGAGAGTTGCTGTCGGTGTAGTCACGCATCTTTTTGAACTTGGTGAATACTTCGACCATTTTGTCGCCAGATAAAACGTCCATCTCTAAATCAACGAACGCCTTGTTGTAGTCCTCACTGCCGAGTACATCAAGTGCCACCGCTTCGAAGACTGTCGCGTCTTGCCAAGGTTGACCACCATGCGCCAGAGCAATGAAACCAGCCGCTTTGATCTTATCTGCCGCAACAAAGAACTCATCCAATGTCGTTGGAACCGTCACACCAGACTTTTTGAGTACTTCTGGATTTGCCCACAGCCAGTTTACACGGTGGACGTTTACAGGAACCGCTACATACTCGCCGTCCCATTTCATCACTTTGGTGACAACAGTGGGAAGCAAGTCATCCCATTTTTCTTGTTTCGCGGTTCCATCGAGAGATGTTAGAAAACCTAAATCCCCCCACTCCTGTATATCATGACCTTTAATCTGCGCGGCAGATGGCGGATTACCAGATACTGCTCGTGTTTTTAGAACGGTCATCGCACTTTCACCGCCGCCACCAGCAACAGCGAAATCTTTCCAAGTATGACCTTGTTCTTCAATCATCTCTTTAAGTACTGCAGCCGATTTAGCTTCACCACCAGAAGTCCACCAGTGAAGTACTTCCACTTCACCAGCTTGGGAAAATGCTGAGGCAGCAACAAGAGATAGAGTAAGTAGGGTTTTATTGATTTTCATTTTAAATCTTCCATGTTTAGCGGACTCGCGCCCGGTTCAATAAAAAGTATACTTGCCCTGATTTATAAGATTGAAACAAAAGGTAAGCTCAATGTAACGCATTTGTTACATCAAACTTCTAGGCCTCGTGGGATAAAGACTTTAGCTTCTAAGCCGCCTTGATGGGAGTTACGAATAATGAGATCTCCGCCGTGTCCGTGCAGGATATTTCGGCATATCCCGAGCCCTAAACCGTGTCCTTGGTCGTCGGTCGCGAGCCTAAAGTAGGGTTCAAAAACCAACTCAAGTTTGTCTTCTGGGATTCCTTTGCCGCGGTCTTGAATCGTCACGATTACCCACACAGAATCACTACTGATATCAACCTTAGCGGATGTGCCGTATTTCACCGCATTGTCGATAAGGTTGGTCAGTACACGTTTAATCGCTAATGGTTTAGCAACTAACGGCTCAACTACAATAGGTTCAAATTCTACTAAGGTTTGATGCTGGTTATGCGATTCAATGACCGAAGAAACCATGTCATTAAGATCGATAATGGCATTGTTTTCGTGAAGGTCGGTATCCCTTACCGCTTGCAGGGCACCTTTAACCATCATCTCTAACTCATCCAGATCCTTATTGAACTTATCTTTTTTAACTTCGCTTTCCAATAACTCAGCTCTGAGTCTCAGTCGAGTTATGGGCGTTTTTAAATCATGAGAAATAGATGAGAAGAGGTGTTCTCTATCGGCCACATAACGACGAATACGCTGCTGCATACGATTAAAAGCCCGAGTCGCAGTGACCAGTTCAGTCGCCCCTTCTTCGTTAAGCGGCGGCTGTTGAATATCCATACTCATTTCATTGGCGGCCCTTGCAAGCTTTTTAAGCGGGCGTACTTGGCGGCGAATAGTTAAGTAAGTTAACACCAGCAGAATCAGCGTTGAAGAGAATAAGAAGATCAACTGTTCACGACCAAGAATAGTGTCATCCAGTTTTACATAGGGTGCTGGCAACAGCGCCGCAATATAGACCCACTCATGACTGGCTAGCTCGATTTGAACAACCAGAATCGGCGGATTAAGAGGCTCTAGCGTTAAGGTATGATGCGCCCAAGATCGCGGGAGATCGCTCAAGTAGATGTCATTTTTAAGTAAGCGAAGATGCTCTGGGCGAGAGAAATCGACGCGCACCGATTCCACCTTATTAAGCTTGCTACTTAAGACACTTTCTATCGCTTCTATCGATGCGGTTTTTAAGCGAGTATCGGGGGTTGGTTTAACAATCAATGCCTCTTTATTGAAAGAGACGAAGAATCGCGTGCCGCCCATATTACGGATTTGGTCTAACACGATATGACGATACTTGACAGGCAAAGACTGAAAGAAAGTCACCGTCGAAGCAAACATATTGGCCATACTCGATGAAGCCAAACGAATACCTTCTAGTTCTTTTTGTTTAGATTCGCTATACCAAATCGACGTTGCAATGCCTTGTGCAATGACGACGGCTAGCAAGGTCAAAAGCAAGGTTCGAGCAACCAAGGAGTTTGGCTTTGAACTTCTCAACCATTTCATACGGACTTCTTACTCAGTGCTCATAATGCACAGGTACAGCCAATATATAGCCGTTGCCACGCATGGTTTTGATGTAGTGTGGGTATTTAGCGCTATCACCCAGTCGGCTTCGCAAACGACTCAATTGAACATCAATGCCACGCTCAAAAGGCAGCGCTTCACGTCCTCTGGTCGCAAAAGAGATGGTGTCTCGGTCTAACACTTCATTGGGGCGAGTAAGGAATAGCATTAACAGCGAGAAATCGCTGCCCGATAGGTCTATCTCTTCGGCGCTTTCGTTGTGAGAGACTCGGTGCGCAAGGGTATCGAGTGTCCAATCACCAAAGGTGATCTGTTTAGGCAATGCGTCACTCGGCTTGTCATTAACCACTTGAACACGGCGCAACAGAGCTTTGATGCGAGCCATTAATTGGCGCGGACTAAACGGCTTAGCGATATAATCATCGGCCCCAATTTCCAAACCAATGATCTGATCGGTTTCATCCGAAACCGCTGTCAGCATAATGATGGGCACATTAGAGTTTTTACGAACGCGCTGACACAAGGTAAAACCATCGTCACCAGGAAGCATGACATCGAGAAGTATCAGGTCCGGATAACCTTGACTTTGGAGATGAGTTTCTAGTTCAACGCCATCTCCAACCGAAGAAACATCGAAACCCGATTTTGTAAGGTACTCTTCCAGTAACTCGCGGATTTCTTGATCATCATCCACCACGAGAATTCGAGTGTTTGTTGACATCGCCTAAACCTATAAAATTTACAACTTATTTACATAGTATATAGGCTGGTCGAGCATTTGATTATTGATATATTTATGAAATTAGAAGAGCAAAGAGATAGAGGTCACAACTAAGCGACCGCTATCTGTTGATATTGTATCGGTAAGCCGATTTAAGACGAACAGCTGATCTCCATACCTTTGCCCCATTCCGGTGGCAAAGCTGCTAAGTATTCGTAGTCAGGATGCTCTGCATATGGGTTTGCGAGTACCACCATTAGAGCATCAACATCGCTGCTATCGCCATATTCGGCCTTTTCAATCGCAAGCTGAGCCAAATAGTTCCTAAGAATATATTTAGGATTTACCTGCCTCATCTTTTCGCAGCGTTCTGTAGCCGAACTCTCTTCACGTTCACAACGTTGCAAATAGTTATCTAGCCATAACTTCGCAGCATCACGGTCGAGGACTAGATCAATAACTTCCTGAGCAGGCACAGTGTCTAGATTCGACAGAGTTCTAAAGAACCTAGGGTAATCCACTTTATTTTGCGACATTAACTCGAACATAGATTCAAACAAGCGGCTGTCACCTTCTTGCTTGGAGAGTAAGCCGAGCTTTCTGCGCATCAACTGACTAAAGTAGCCATTCATTTGTGGCTCGTACTGTTCCAGTGCCGCTTCTAAATCAGCTCTCTCCACCAGCGGTGACAACGAGTGTGCCAACGCCGATAAGTTCCACATCCCGATTCTTGGTTGTTGATTGAATGCGTAGCGCCCTTGGTAGTCGGAGTGATTACAGATCAAGCGTGGGTCATATTCATCTAGGAAGGCAAATGGACCGTAATCGAAGGTTTGTCCAATGATCGACATGTTATCCGTGTTCATTACCCCGTGAGCAAAACCATTTGCTTGCCACAACGCAATCATCTCTGCGGTGCGGTCAACGATTTGATTAAACATAGCTGCGTATGGCTTTTCTTCATCTAGGCACTCAGGGAAGTGCCACTCGATGACTTTATCTGCCAACAATTTATGTTCAACCAACTGATTTGTGTAAAACAGGTGCTCAAAGTGACCGAAACGGATGTGTGACTCAGAAGCACGCACCAACAATGCGCCCCACTCTTGTTTCTCTCGGTAAACCGGCGTGTCACTGGTCATCATTGCCAATGCACGAGTGGTTGGAATATTCAGCCCCGCCATTGCTTCACTACATAGATACTCACGCACAGTCGATCGGATAACCGCACGTCCATCTCCCATTCTCGAGTATGGTGTTTTACCCGCACCTTTAAGGTGTAAGTCGAACGTTTCACCACTTTTAGCGACAACTTGAGCTAACAATAGTCCTCTTCCATCACCCAAATCAGGGTTATAAGCACCAAACTGATGACCTGCGTACTTCATGGCTAACGGAGAAAATTGCTCAGGTTCCACATTGCCAGACAAGGTATCTAGCAATTCTTCTGAAGCGCTCTCAAATGACGGAAAGCCAAATTCAGTTGCAAGGTTATGATTCCAGGCTAGCCATTGGACATTGCTTAACGGAGTTGGTTGAATTGGGGTATAAAACAGCCGAGGCAGTGCAGTAAATCGATTGTTAAATGAAATAGAATCCCAGACAGACATGAGAGATACACTGTAGATAAAAGATAATTTAAGATTATCACAGTTTAGCAACAACTTCAGATCAGGTTATAAGGATAGATAATTTCGGAGAAGGTTGCTTGCCTAATCGATTAAGAAAAAAGCTTTGCCAAAGGAAATGAGGCGTTTAGAAAAAGTTAAGTGGCTAAGCTGGTGAGAAAAGCCACATTTATATAAGGAAGTGTTCTAACGTTGAAAACTTTTTTACAAGTATGTTCATAATAAAAACTGGAAATATAGAGCCATTAAGCTGACTACATTAGAGCAAGAATACCCACTAGAGAAAGGGTAGAGAAAATCCAAGTGCGGCTGATAACGCCAAAGTTGCTGTGTTGAATCATTTCTTGATGCTGCATATGCCTCTCCTTGAGAACGTGATGGTGTAACTACAATATATCGGCTTTTAGTTAAAAGCAGCAAGCATATTAATATTAACATTTTATGACAGTGCCAAGAAGTTTCTGTAACTATTACCCCCCTTGATAAATCATAGAGTTAAGCTCGACTTGTCGTTGAAAGCAGCGCTCCAGATCCAATAAACACGCCCCCTGTAACACGATTGAAAACCTTGGCACGACCTTTCGCAAACAACCAGTTCGACGACTTTGCACCTAAATACGCGTAGACCAATAACCAAGACAGCTCCATCACAGCAAAGGTTGAGGCAAAGACGGAAAACTGTGGTAATAATGCGAGTGATGGGTCAATAAACTGTGGGAAAAGTGCGGTAAAAAACAGAATCGCTTTAGGATTACTGGCGCCGACAATAAAGCCACTTATATAGTGAGAAAGAATACTCTCTCTAACGACTTTAGAATCTGATACCTGACCCGGTAGTTGGTCAAAATCTTGCTGGCTCGAACGTAACGACTTCCATCCAAGGAAAATAAGATAAGCAGCACCCGTCCATTTAATGACATTAAATACCACTTCAGAAGAAGCAATAATTACACCGAGTCCCGTAAACGATAGCGTAAGGATTCCGGTAATCGCCGTTAGGCTACCCAAGGCAGTAAATATCGATAATTTGAAGCCTGATTGCACACCTTTGGTCATGCATAATAAAGAGCTTGGGCCTGGGGATGCCGTCAAGATCAGCACGGCTATCAGATAGTAAACCCATGTATCAAAGCTCATCGCGAATTCTCCTTAACTCACCAAAGCGACTAAAAATTAGCCATCAATATGTAATAGCTATTCATATTAGGCAACTAAATATTGGACATTATTTATTCTGCGTTGATTACTTAACCCAAAAACTAAAGCAATAAAAAACGCCATGCATTGCTGCATGGCGTTTAAATTAAAACGTTTCAAATAGAAAGTCATAGCAACTACTAAGCTAAAAACTAACCATCATTCCCTAGTCTTTGTAGATAGAGAACTCATCAGCACAAGCAACTAGCTGCTCGCGAGTCATCATGAAGACACCGTGGCCACCATTAGAGAACTCAATCCAAGTGAATGGAATCTCAGGGTACTGATCCATCATGTGAACCATTGAGTTACCTACTTCGCAGATCAGGATACCGTCATCAGTAAGGTAGTCTGGCGCGTTAGCTAGGATACGGCGAACCAGTTTAAGTCCGTCAGAACCTGCTGCTAGGCCAAGTTCTGGCTCATGAGTAAACTCATCTGGCAGACTGTTCATATCTTCTTCGTCCACGTATGGCGGGTTAGATACGATCAGGTTGTATTTCTCTTTTGGCAGATCACGGAAAAGGTCTGAACGGATTGGGAACACTTGTTGCTCCATGCCGTGATCTTGAACGTTCTGCTCTGCAACTTGCAATGCATCGGTAGAGATATCAATTGCGTCAACTTCTGCTTCCGGGAATGCATGTGCACAAGCGATAGCAATACAGCCACTGCCAGTACATAGATCCATGATGCGAGTCGGCTCTTCAGTTAACCAAGGTTGGAACTGAGCTTCGATAAGCTCACCAATTGGAGAACGAGGCACAAGAACACGCTCATCGACGAAGAACTCAAGACCACAGAACCAAGCTTTGTTCGTTAGGTAAGCCGTTGGTGTACGATCATTGATACGCTTGATTACACGCTCAACAATGCGCAGACGCTCGCTGCTCGTTAGGCGAGAGTTCAATACATGTGAAGGAACATCAATCGGCAGATAAAGAGTTGGTAAAATAAGTTGTACCGCCTCATCCCACGCATTATCAGTGCCGTGACCATAAAATAGGCCCGCTGCATTGAAGCGGCTAACAGTCCAACGAATCACATCTTGAAGCGTGTGTAGTTCTGATACCGCTTCTTCTACAAAAATCTTATCCAAAATTGTCTCCGAAAAGCGCTACAATACTGCTAATTACGTTTCAAATTAGAATTCATAACCTGATGAGCAAAAAAGACACCGATTTCGATGACGATTTCGCCCTGTTCAGCGATGCAGTAAAGGGCGTTAAAAAGTTGCAACAGGATACCATAATCCAGCAGCCAAAAAGAAATGCCAAACAAAAAGAAATTACTAGAACGGCAAGACAAGCCAGTGACAGCGAGTTTTATTTCTCAGATGAGTTCATTCCGCACCTTAGCGAAGAGGGTCCAACACGCTATGCGCGTGACGATGTCTCCAAGTATGAAGTAAAACGACTTCGTCGTGGTGTCTATGTGCCAGACGTCTATCTAGACATGCATGGCATGACTCAACAAGAAGCCAAACGCGAGCTTGGCGCCATGATCGCACATTGTGTCAAAGAAAGTGTCGCGTGTGCATGTGTTCAGCACGGCATCGGTAAGCACATCTTAAAAGAGAAAGTGCCTTTGTGGTTGGCTCAACATCCAGATGTAATGGCTTTTCACCAAGCGCCTCTTGAGTTTGGCGGCAATGGTGCACTGTTAGTGTTGCTTTCTATTCCAGAGAAATAGAACGAGTCGTGATCACATCACACCAAATAACAAAGGGCCCCCCAATTACTGAGGTGCCCTTTTCTATTCTGGCTGTCGCACTATGTCTTATCAAACCCTAAATTATGGGTTGATGTTCCACAGCAGCTCGCCTTTTTGTGTCTCAAGGTCGAATTCAATACACGCTAAACCTGATGTTGGGAACATCGGTGGCGCCATACCGGTTGCGAATTCAGCAGTTAAGTAGCCCACTAGAGGTAAATGAGAAACAAATAAAATGGTCTCTAGTTTTTCTACTTCAGCCATTGCCACGGCCAAATCAAACACATCGTCAGACATTCCATAAGGCGTGATGTCATCACAGGTTTCTACTTTCTTTCCAGAAAACGCCTGAGAGATCTCTAACCACGTTTCTTGTGCCCTCAAGTATGGGCTCACTAGTACTTTATCGAACTCGCTAATGCCCTGCTCGTTTGCAGCTTGAGCCACCGCAAGAGACGCCATTTTACCGCGCTTAGTTAACGCTCGTTCCGCGTCCGAGTTAGCAAAATGTTCTGCTTCACCGTGGCGCATTATGAATATTTTCATGTTCAGTCCTATCTACGTAACATTTCGAAAGTCGATATATCCCATATCAGCGAAACGCTACTTAGCGTTTGGCCCTCAATCCAGAGGGAGCAGCAGTCTAAATAAATAATTATATCAAGTTACTTGCTAAAGAGTTCGACTTTCTTAACAATCTTGTTAAAAGAAAATAAATCACTGATAAAAATCGATAAAGTGATTCAGAAGTCGCCTAAAAAGCACTTCATATCCCAAAATATGATCACAAGGTTTGCACGTCGAACCATCGGGTACATAATTTAAAAACCACCTTCTTCGGAGATGCTCCAGTGCATTTAAGCCCCAATGATGAACATCAATACCGTTACCTCACCTTACATAACGGATTGCGAGTACTTTTGGTTCAAGACCATAGTGCTCAAAAAGCTGCAGCTGCACTCGCCGTTAATGTCGGGCACTTTGATGACCCTGCCGACCGAGAAGGATTAGCACATTACCTAGAGCATATGCTATTTCTAGGAACTGAAAAGTATCCAAAGGTCGGAGAGTTCCAAAGTTTTATCAGCCAACATGGTGGCAGCAATAATGCCTGGACTGGAACAGAGCACACCTGCTTCTTTTTTGACGTTGAATTAAATGCATTTGAGAGCGCCCTCGATCGATTTAGCCAATTCTTTACTGCTCCTCTATTTAACGAAGAAGCGCTAGATAAAGAGCGCCAAGCCGTTGATTCTGAATACAAGATGAAACTCAACGACGATGCGCGACGCCTTTATCAAGTTACCAAAGAGCTAGTTAATCACAACCACCCATTCTCGAAGTTTTCTGTCGGTAATATCGATACGTTAGGTGACAGAAATGGCTTCACCATTCGCGAAGAGATTCTCACATTTCACCAGCAACAGTACTCTGCAGACCTAATGACCCTGACGCTGTCTGGCAATCAACCATTAGATGATATGCAAAACTGGGTTGAGGAGCGCTTTAGCTCCATCCCCAATCACAACCTTCAAGGCAAAATGGTTAAGGTGCCAATTGTTGGCGAATTGAGTACTGGAGTTCAGGTACACGTAGAACCGATCAAGGATGTCCGCAGACTGACCTTAACCTTCCCTATGCCGAGCATGGATGAACACTACGGTGTCAAACCACTGTCATTCTTCGCACACCTATTAGGTTACGAAGGTGAAGGCAGTTTGATGATACAGCTCAAAGAGAAAGGCTGGATAACATCACTCTCTGCTGGCGGTGGCGCTAGCGGCAGTAACTATCGTGATTTCACGGTGAGTTGCTCACTAACTATCGACGGCTTAACCAAAACAGACCACATCATCCAAGCGGTGTTCCAATATATCAAGTTGATTGAACAACGAGGGATTGAAGAGTGGCGTTACCTTGAAAAACGTGCCGTTTTAGAATCCGCTTTCCGTTTTCAAGAGCCAGCAAGACCGCTCGATGTCGTCAGCCATTTGGTTATCAACATGCAACACTATCAACAGCAAGATGTGGTGTATGGCGACTATAAAATGTCGCATTTCGACGAAGATCTACAACGTTCCCTGCTTCCTTACTTAACCTTCGACAATATGCGTGCGACCATTATTGCCAAAGGTTTTGAGTATGATAGAGAAGCAAAATGGTACTTTACGCCTTACTCAGTGACTCCTTTTACAGCTGAGCAAATTCAATGCTTCTCCTGCATTAATCCCGGTTGGCAGTTTGAGCTCCCCGGTAAAAATCCATTTATTTGCTACAACTTAGACCCAGCAGAACTTGAAGGTGACGCTGAGCATCCGCAGCTGTTACAAGAGCTCGATGGTTTTAAGCTATGGCATCTACAGGATCACCGGTTCAGAGTGCCAAAAGGCGTGGTGTATATCGCCATCGATAGTCCACATTCAGTTGCGAGCCCAAGAAATATCGTTAAGACACGCTTATGTGTCGAGATGTTCCTAGATTCGCTGGAAAAAGAGACCTATCAGGCTGAGATCGCGGGCATGGGTTACAACATGTATACCCATCAAGGTGGCGTCACACTGACACTCTCTGGATTCAGTGAAAAGCAGCCACAACTGCTCAATATGATCCTAGAGCGCTTTCAAGCGCGCGACTTTAGTCCAACACGCTTTGAAACCATTAAGCATCAACTTCTCAGAAACTGGAATAACGCGTCGCAAGACCGCCCAATTTCGCAACTGTTTAACGCAATGACGGGGATTTTACAGCCCAACAACCCACCTTATGCGGTGTTAATTGAAGCGTTAGAAACCATTGAAGTCGATGAACTCTCTTCATTTGTTCAAGCTATTTTGGCCGAGCTTCATGTTGAAATGTTTGTGTATGGCGACTGGCGACAAGCTGATGCCCACAAGATGGCTGAAACACTTAAGAATGCTCTACGAGTTCAAGACCAGGCTTATGAAGAGTCTTTGCGCCCGCTAATCATGTTGGGTGAAAATGGTAGCTTCCAGCGTGAAGTAGTCTGCAATCAAGATGATTCAGCGATCGTGGTTTACTATCAATGCCCTGATATTTCACCTAAGAATATCGCACTGTATTCGTTAGCTAACCATTTGATGTCGGCGACGTTCTTCCATGAAATACGCACCAAGCAACAACTGGGCTACATGGTGGGTACCGGCAATATGCCTCTGAATCGACACCCTGGCATTGTGCTTTATGTGCAATCGCCAAATGCGGCTCCAGCTGATTTACTGGTCTCAATCGATGAGTTTCTCAACGCCTTTTACATGGTGTTGCTGGAGCTGAACAATTACCAATGGCACAGCAGTAAACGAGGCCTTTGGAATCAAATATCAACACCAGATACTACATTGCGAGGGCGTGCCCAGCGTTTATGGGTTGCGATAGGCAATAAGGACTTGGAGTTCAATCAGAGAGAACTAGTACTAGAAGAGCTCAAAGGGCTGACTCGTTCAGACATGATGCGTTTTGTGGTTAGTCAGCTTAAGCCACGTACTGCTAACCGACTGATTATGCACGCACACGGCAACGCTCATAGCGAGGAGGAGAAACTATCCGCAGGTGTCGAGATTGGTTCCATTGATGAATTTCAGTTGCGCCCGAAAGATACTAAACTGGGCTAATTAACGGGCTAACAATTCAAAAGGTTGATGTGAAAACATCAACTTTTTATTGGGTAAAGCACTAAAGCAGATCTCCTATTATGCACCTTCGTCGCTTTAGGGGATGACATTAGTTTTGATTGAGGTACGTTTGATTACCTGTCTTATCAACGCAATAGCTTACTTTCTATCTCTCTATCGTCATTCTAGAGAAAGAGGAACAACTGAGTCAAAAAATCTCCCACACCGACCAGCTCTACCAGACAGAACACATCACTACCCCATCATTCCCGAGAAGGAGGAACGACCGAGTCGGGAATCTCACTTCTTCCACACTGCCCAGAAACAAAAAGCCCGCATCAATCGCTTGATACGGACTTAATAGTTAGCGTACTAGAAAATTACTTGTAGAAAGATTCATCTAGACCAGCACGCGCTAGTAGACCATCACATGGCGCGAAACGATCACCGTACTTCACAGCAAAGTCGTTCATCATCTCAACCAGTGACTTAATACCAATTTGGTCCATGTAACGGAACGGACCGCCCAGGAATGGAGGGAAACCAATACCGAAGATAGCACCAATATCGCCATCACGAGGGCTACGGATAATACCTTCATCTAGACAACGAACCGCTTCATTCAGCATAGGCAACACACAACGCATTGCGATATCGTTAACACTTAGCTTAGGCTCAGGTTGCAGCTTAAGTAACTTGTAAACAGACTTGTCGACTTCCTTCTTCTTACCCTTGTAAGTGTAGAAACCTTTACCACTCTTACGGCCTTTACGGTTGTCATTCAGAAGAATATCGAACACATCAGGGCCTTGGAAACGGTCACCTAACTCATTGACTAGAATCGGGATGATCTTAGCACCAATATCCACGCCTACCTCATCTAGCAAGGTAATTGGGCCAACCGGGAAACCAAAATCTAGCAGTGCACTATCCAGTTTTTCAATCGGCTCATTCGCGAGTAGCAGATGCGCCGCTTCATTCATGTATGGAGCAAGAATACGGTTTACGTAGAAACCGGCCGTGTCTTTGACAACAATCGGTGTTTTGCCTTGTTTCTTCGCTAGTGCCACTACCGTCGAAATAGTCTCTTCTGACGTTGTTTCATGAGGGATAACCTCAACTAGCGGCATTTTCTCTGCAGGGCTGAAGTAATGAAGACCTACCACGTTTTCAGGGCGCTGCGCCTTCTCTGCAATCTTATGGATTGGCAGTGATGAAGTATTCGTCGCGAAGATAGTCTCAGGCTTCGCATTTTGTTCAATGTCTGCAACCATAGACTGCTTAAGGTCTAGATCTTCAAACACCGCTTCGATTACAACATCAGTATGGTTGAAGCTCGTGAAGTCGATACCGCCAGAAAGCTGAAGCATCTTACTTTCAAGACCTGCACGGCTCAGAATACGACGCTTACGCTGCTTATCGAATAACTTGTAGTTGTAGTTAAGTGCGTTTAAGACACCATCATTTGATACGTCTTTAATACGAACCGGTACTTTTGCTTTCGCTACACTCACATGGCTAATACCTGCGCCCATAAGACCACCGCCTAAAACGCCAACACGCTTAACCGCTTTGGGTTCTGCATCTGCACCGTGTTCTTTCTTCATTTCAGTAGTAGCAAAGAAGATAGAACGAAGTGCTTTTGACTCAGAAGTCATGACCAGTTCAGAGAAACGCTTCGCTTCATACTGAAGACCTTTTTCAAAGCCGTTTTCTAGGCCATAACGAATCACATCGAGAATCGCGTCAGCTGCAGGGTAGTTACCACGAGTTTTCTGATTGGTCTTCTTGGTAGCTTGTTCGAAAATCACTTTACGACCAAGACTATTGCGAGAGATCAACTTCTCTTTAGTCGAAGCTTGGCTCGTAGAAGCAAGACGCTTGCCTTTTTTGCTGCCAGTATTCTTTTCAACATAGCTTTGCGCTACTTCAAGCAAAATAGTATCTGGCACACAAGCATCTACAACACCAAGCGATTTCGCTTTCTTAGCGCGCAGTTGCTTACCGGTAAGAATAAGATCGAGTGACGGTAGCAAACCAATTAAACGAGGTAAGCGTTGTGTACCACCAGAACCTGGCAGTAAACCTAGCTGAACTTCAGGTAAACCAAGGCGCGTCTTATCAGAATCGGTACATACACGATAGTCACACGCTAATGCGAGCTCTAAACCACCACCAAGACATGGGCCGTGAATTGCAGCAACAACTGGGTAAGGAAGATCAGACAACGCTTGGAACATCTCCTGACCTTGGCGCGCTAGAGATTGTGCTTCATCAGCGGTTTTACACGCATCCAGCATTCGCACATCAGCACCAGCGATAAAGTTATCTGGCTTAAGAGAATGAACAATTAGGCCTTTAACGCAGCTTTGTTTTTCTTTTAGCTGTTCAAAGATGGCTTTCATCTCTTCAGCAAAAGCCGCTTGTAGCGTGTTCATTTTCTCGCCTGGTACATCAATCGCAAGCCAAGCAATGTCTTGGTCATCGATGTTAAGAGAGAATGCGGTCGCTTTCTTTTTCGGTGCTTCAGTCACTGGAGTTGACTCCGCGTTAGTGACTACTTCTTTTTCTATTGTTGCATCAAGAGTCGTAGACATTATTCTACCTCCAAGATCATTGCTGCACCTAAACCACCAGCTGCACATGCTGTATTCAGTGCCAAGCCGCCACCGCGACGTTTTAATTCACGTAACGTTTGAGTCATCATACGTGCACCAGTTGCTGCAAACGGGTGACCGTAAGCAATTGAACTGCCCAGCACGTTGAACTTATCCATATCAATCTCACCGATCGCTTTATCACGGCCAAGATTCTTCTGTGCGAACTCATCACTCGCAAACATCTTCACATTCGCTAGAACTTGAGCTGCAAAGGCTTCATGCATCTCGATAAGCGTAAGGTCCGATAGCTCTAAGCCAGTGTTTTTCAATACTTGCGAGGTCGCGTAAGTCGGGCCCATAAGCATATCCGTTTCAACACCAATAGCAGAGAACGCATAGCCACGAATATAACCCAATACTTCTAAGCCTAGTTCTTTCGCTTTGCCTTCGCGCATCAACATCACAGCTGCACCTCCATCAGTTAGCGGCGTTGCATTCGCAGCAGTCACACTGCCGTATTTTCTATCGAACGCAGGACGAAGTTTGGCGTAACCTTCAACCGTAGAGTCATGACGAATGTTGTTATCTTCCGCTAGGTATTTTTTGTACGGTGCCGGAAATGCCGTCATTACTTCATCTTTAATCTTGCCTTCTTTCCATGCTTGAGAAGCCAAACAGTGAGAACGGTGAGCAAGTGCATCTTGAGCTTCACGAGTAATACCGTGTGTCTTTGCCATCTGCTCAGCGGTTTGGCCCATCGATAAACCAGTCGAGTATTCAGCAACCGCTGGCGGAACTGGCATCAAGTCTTTCACTGAAAGTGTTTTGAGGATTTTCAGCTTTTGGCCCATGGTTTTCGTTTTGCTCAGCGCTAACAAGTTAGCGGCAAGCTTTTTAGAAACACCAATCGGCAATACAGAAGAAGAATCTGCACCACCAGCAATGCCGACATCAATCGTGCCAGCCATAATGCTTTCAGTCACATTAACTGCAGCTTGGAAGCTGGTCGCACATGCTCGAGTCACACTGTAGGCATCAGTATTGATATCCATGCCTGTGCCCAACACGATTTCACGCGCGATATTCGGTGCTTCTGGCATTTGCACTACTTGGCCGAACACGACTTGTTCGATAAGCGCAGGATCGACATCAGTTCTTGCAAGCATTTCGCTCACAACCATTTTGCCTAAGTCGACCGCAGGCACTTGACTAAATTCGGTGCTCTGCCTAGCGAATGGGGTTCGTAATCCAGCGACAACGGCAACACGTTCTCCAGAACGCGTTTTGACTTCCTGTTTGCCCATGGTTTCTCCTTAAAGTTAAGAGGTCTGACCTGGAGCATTGTAAAGAAGTTGTTAATTAAATCAAACGAGCGTTTAAATAAACGTGATACGAGTATCTCACTGTCTGAAAATATAACTGCAAATTCAGGCGAACCTTTTGGGGTGAAAGGTTGTCGTAAGATACCAAACTCTTGCAAGTAAATACTGTTATAGCGGTGTAGGAGATTGGTTTTCTTGAGGCAAAAAAAACCACACAGTACTGTGTGGTCGGAATGTGTATAAAGCAATTAACTTAACGCCAATTGAAATAATCAGTTTCCTGATTAGGAGAAAGTAAAGTCAGCCTTCAAAAGGAAGTGCCGTCTTGCTCAACATGCTAGCCACCAATGACTAACTAGACGACAAGGTGTACTATAACTTTTTCAGGGGCTTAGATTTTGAAGTAGATCAATTTTAATGTGATTTTACGATTTCCTGCCGTTCGTACGCTCTAAAGACGAAACAGATTATAAAACGAAGCACAACGTATAGAGGACAGCTATACGCAGAGCAATTATGGGGGCTCGTGTGTCAATAATAAAAATGTTTGGAAAGAAAAAAGCCAAGCGTCCGGTCAACTCTGATATGGACAAACAAAGAAAATACGAAGCACTCGTACGTGCCTATCACCGTGACCTCTTTCGCTACGCCTTTTGGTTATGCAAAGACAAAAGCATTGCCGAAGATCTAGTGCAAGAAACTTGCCTCCGCGCATGGAAATCACTCGATAGCCTACAAGATGAAAAAGCCGCGAAGTCTTGGCTGATTACTATCTTGCGCCGCGAGAATGCTCGACGTTTTGAACGCAAACAGTTTGATCTGGTTGATATCGACGATCATGGCAATGATGCCAGTGTCAGCGATGACCCACACCATCAATACCAATGGTTGCAAGTCCAGATCATGAAACTTGAAATTGATTACCGTGAACCTCTCTTTTTACAAGTGATTGGCGGTTTTAGTGGTGACGAGATCGCGGACATTCTCGACCTCAACAAAAACACGGTGATGACACGTTTATTCAGAGCTCGAAACCAATTAAAAGAGATGCTTGATACAGAAGAAGCAGAGAGGGGGCAACATAATGGATGATTTAGAATTTCGTCGTCGTGTATTGTCGGAACCTAAACAGCGCACACAAGATATTGTTGATGCGGCTGCGAATAGCGAAGCTAACAGTCACTTTTTAGACGATGTACTATCGCTTGATAAGAAGATCCATTCAGCAATGAACGTGGATGTACCAGACGACCTTGCTGATCGTATTTTCTTCAACCAGGCCTCAAGCGAAGAAAGCAAAGTAGTAAGGCCTACATTTGCGAGACGAGCAATGGCAATGGCTGCCTCGGTAGCATTTGTTGCTGGTTTATTGGTTGGCCAAGTTAACTGGGGAAATGCGTTAGTCTCTCCAGCTCAAGCAAGCTTGGCTGATACAGCGATGAAACATGTTATCTATGAAAAAAGCTTTGTCAGCACCATCGATGAACAAGTTACATCACAGCAAATCAATGCAAAAATGAACCCATTTGCTTTTCAGTTTGATGAAACTTTCCCATACCACGTCTATTACCTGAATCATTGCGGTTTTGGAAAGTCTAACGCAGTTCACATGGTATTCCAGGGTGAAAAAGGCAAAGTTACGCTATTTCTGACTAGCATCCCGTCTGACAAACCGGTCGACTTTGACGAAAAAGGAATGTCAGGTTCGGTAACACCGATTGATAACAGCAGTTTGATACTCGTTGGTGAAAATGGCGAGGATGTTTCTAAAATCTCAGAAAAGCTGACGAAAATGATCAAACCGATGAGCTAATTTGCTCTCAAAGCCCCGTCATAAAAGGCCCAGCAACTATATTCTTGATATTGCTGGGCTTTATTTATAAATAAAACACCAATCCATTCACAAAACAAATAGCTCTAGAGTTAAAACTCTAAAAAATAGTATTTAGCACCATTTTCGTGCCAGATAGGCGTCATTTCCATAATTTTATCCTCAAATTTCCCAATGGTCGGATTTGTATATCGTATACTTGCGAATAGGATCAGCCACCATGAGCAATTGCTCAAATTAATCGCCCTGTAGAGGCGGATATATAAAGGAATAAATGAATGACTACCAACAACACGCGTCTGTTTAAAAAGTCTCTTTTAGCAGTAACAATTACACTGGCGTCTTCGCAAGCGATGGCAGCAGGTTTCCAACTTAACGCACAATCAGCAACCGGTATCGGCCGTGCTTTCGCTGGTGATGCAGTAATCGCAGATAACGCGTCAGTAATGGCACGTAACCCTGCAGCAATGGCACTATTTGACAAGACTGAGCTATCTCTTGGTTTTGAAAGCATCACTTCAATGATTGAAGTTAAAGACGCTGAATACAAATCTCTCGGAACTCTAAACCAACCAGTATCAGTTGCAAATACTGACGACGTTGGTGATACTTCAATTGCACCTAACATCCACCTTATCGTTCCAGTAAACGAAAAGTTTGCTTGGGGCGTGAACGCTTACTCTAACTTTGGTACAAAAACTGAATTTTCAGACGATTACGTTGGTACTGAGTATGGTGGTTTGACTGATGTAATGAGCATCAACTTCGGTTTAGCCGGCTCATACCGCTTGAACGAGCAATGGAGCTTTGGTGCTGGTTTAGACCTAATCTACGGTCAGGGCACAATGAAGCGTACTGGTAGTCAGACTCTTCCAGGATTAGCAGGTGTTGATCTAGTAAACGTAGACAAAGCTGATGGTTGGGCTGTTGGCTTCAACTTAGGTACGGTTTACGAGCTCGATGAAAACAACCGTTTTGGTCTATCTTACCGTTACAGCCCTGAAATCACAGCTAAAGATGACAAGGGTCAAGAGATCACTCTTCCTTTACCAGATATGGCTGAATTCTCTGGTTACCACAAAATTGAAGACACCAAATTTGCTGTCCATTACTCTGTTCAATGGATTGGTTGGAGTGCATTTGATCAAATCGACTTTGAAAACCTACAAGGTTCGCCTCTCGGCTCTAGTTACCAAAAACAATACCAATGGCAAGATGGCTGGCACTATGCAATTGGTGGCACTTACTACCTAAATGATACTTGGACACTACGTACAGGTTACATGTACGACACAAGTGCACAAGATGAGCTAACTTCAATCTCTGTTCCAGATTCTGACCGTCAATGGTTATCTGCTGGTTTCACTTACCACATCGATGACAAGTCTAACGTTGACTTCGGTTTCACATACCTACTTGGGGATGACGTAAAAGTTAACGAGTCAACAGTAGTTGCAGGACCAGGTGGCACTCCAATCGAAGCGTCTTCTATCAGCGCAACAACACACGCTGATGCAATCCTACTAGGTCTACAATACAGCCGCAGCTTCTAATATAAGCTAGGTTATAAATATTCAAAGGGTCGCTTTATGCGACCCTTTTTATTACCTAAAGCACTGACCAACATCAATTTAAGCTTACAGGTGTAGCCTACACAGGTCATATCTAGCTACAAGTGTACGCTCAAATTCGATAACACACTAGAAACATTCAGACTATTAAACTAATAATCAGTCATATTTCATCATTTAATCGCTAAAACACTGTTTTAATCGAATTTCATTTTTAAAGTAATAACTCTAAAAGTAGAATCGTGACACTAAATACTTATGATTCAGCGAACATAATAATGAAAATGAATAAGACTCTTTTATCTACTGCAGTGGCAATTGGACTACTTTCAACCTCTACTGTGACTCAAGCAGCAGGCTTTCAACTGGCAGAATACTCTGCAACAGGCCTAGGCCGTGCATACGCTGGTGAAGCAGCAATGGCTGACGGTGCAGACGCACAATGGCGTAACCCTGCAATGCTAACTTACCTAGAAGGTACTCAAGTTTCAGTTGGTGGTATCTATGTAAACCCAAACATTGATGTGAAAGGTGAGGTAAACCACGCACACCCAGCGCTAGGTACTAGCCAAGCATCTTCAAATGATTTCGCTGATGACGCGATTATTCCGAACCTTTACATCTCTCATCGTTACAATGAGAAGTTTGCTATCGGTTTTGCCTTTGGTACTAACTACGGCATGGAAACCAACCTAGGTGATGATTTCAATGCTTCTCACTTCGGCAATGAAGCAAGCGTAATTACTAAAGAAGCTAATCTTAACTTTGCATACCAAGTTGTAGAAGAAGTAAGTATTGGTGGTGGTATTCGCTACGTTATGGGCGAAGGTAGCTTTGGCGCGACTGCACCAACAAAAAATGCTGTTCGCGTAGATCCAGCGACTGAAGCACCAATCTCAGTTCCTGCAGGTACAACACTAAAATACATGGAAGGTGATGACACAGCTTGGGGTTGGCAAGTTGGTACCGCTTGGCAGATCAATGAAAATAACCGTATCGGCTTCGCGTATAAATCAGAGGTTGAGTTTAAACTAAAAGGTCACGCTGAAGGTATGGGCTTTGGCTTAAATCCAGGTCAACGCGACAACGGTCACATGATGCTAGCGCTTCCAGCTACAGCAGAGTTTGCGAGCTTCCATCAGCTAACAGAGACATTAGCCGTTCACGCCAGCTTCAACTGGACTGATTGGAGCTCTTTCGAGAAATTGCAGGCAGAGTTAAACAACTACGGTAGCCATATAGTTAAAGTAGAGAACTGGGAAGACAACTACCGACTAGCTCTAGGCGCAACTTACCAAGTTGACCCTAAACTAGCACTGCGTACAGGTGTAGCTTACGATACTTCTGCTGTAAGTGACAAAAACCGTACTATCACGATTCCGGAAACAGACCGTACTTGGTTAAGTATTGGTGCTGGTTACCAATGGTCTGAGCAACTTTCACTTGATGCAGGCTTTACTTACATCATTGCTAAAGACGCGCCAATCACTGAATCTCGCGGTTATGCATCTGACGACGCTGCAGAAGCAGTTGGCGGCCAATTTGTTGGTACAACAACGGGTAATGTTTGGCTAGTTGGTGTACAAGCTAACTACCGCTTCTAATATTTTTGACTTAAACTAAAGTCATAAGCAGTAAAAGGGCTCGATATTAATATAACATCGAGCCTTTCTTTTATCGCTTTTCTACATCTAAATCTAGTAGTCGTCTAGATAACCATCGATGAAATCTTCTTCTTCAAGATCCACCTCTTCTGGTTCAATCTCAGCTTTAAAATCACGGCGTTGGATGTAGACATCACGTGTTAACGCGTATGGATCTGGAGAGTCATCTAACAAGGCTTCTTGAGATACTAACTGAGCACGTGTTTCCATCCCTTCAAAGGCCCACTTGCCCAGACCAGCCCAAACGTTCAACAAAGACAGAGGCACATAGAGGCTGTCCACCTGACTCGTCACTTCACGAGTCGTGACAGGGCCGTAACCTGGCACCATAAAATACGGCCCATTCCCTACCCCGTAATGACCAATTGCATCAGAGAAAGATTTATCATCATATTTGGTGACCCCGGCTTCGCTGGCAATATCAATCAAACCTAACAAACCAAACGTCGAGTTAATCCAAAAACGATTAAAATGGTCAACTGCTTTTCTGCCATTACCCATTAGTAAGTTATTCACCATACTGGCTGGTTCGTCTAAATTGGCGAGAAAATTGGAGATTCCTGTGCGAATGGGGGCAGGTGTGTAATCAACATAAGCGACAGACACCGGCCGAACCAAATAAGGATCTAAGTAGTCATAATTGATCGTCCACATCGCTCGGTTGAAACCTTCAAAAGGATCATTAGGGTGGGAATCTTCGACGTATTCAAAGGTTTCAAGATTATTATTGCTTTCATCTGGCGCACTAGAGCAGCCCACCGTAAGGCTTGCGATAAAGAGTAAACTCGAGAGTCTTAAAACACTGACAGACATATCACCTTTCCATAAGGAATAATAAAAAGGCCAGCAATCGCTGGCCTCAATTGTTGGCGTAAGTCTATACCGTTTATATAAAAATCGGAATAGCTACCCCCTATGCAAAGTGTCAATTAATATTGCTTGTTGATGTTAATTGTTACTGGCGTACCCAATTCCACCACTTTACTTTCGCCATACCAATCACCATCTCGGGTTGAGACATCACCATCAGAATCAAGCCTCGCTCTCACCATCAAAGTATCAAGACTAGACAACTTTAGACCTTGGATCATGCTATTACCGTCATCAAGTACAACTGTACGAGGGAATGAACCCAGCGGATAACGTGCCGCAGCAATGGGCATACGTGAGCCATCCGCTCGGTGCACAGAGACAACGAGCACTGACTTAGGGTCGGCGTCCACATCAGCGGACAGTTCAAGTGTCACTGCCACACTCTTGCCTTGGCCAACACCCAACGCATCACCCATTTTCTTCTGAGCACTTTCGATACTGCGAGAAAGCATTTCGTAACGGCTGTCTTGTGGACCGATCATCTGTTGCATGATGCTCCAGTACTTAACCGCACCTGGGTAATCTTGACGCTCAAATGCATCGAATGCGAGTAGCGAGAAAACACGAAGATCAACGTAATCGTTTTGAACCAAACGACTTAGAAGCAAGCGAGCTTGGTTTTGCTCTGCCTCATCAGGAGACAACATCAGTGCTTGTGCAAAGCCAAGTTGAACGTCTTCGTCCTTAGGCTCTAGCTTATAAGCACGCTCCATCGCATCAATAGCGGTTTGTGCATCACGGTTAGCTAGCGCAATACGACCTAGTAACAGCCAACCCGTTGAATCTTTTGGTTGGTAATGTAAGCGAGTACGTAGTGCTAGTGTCAAATCTTCTAGCTCATCGTCGGTTAGCGTACCACCTTCTGATGACATCAACTTTTTAGACAGCTCAGGAAGATTACTAGTGACTTCTTGCCAGTGTTGCACTTTGTCTAGCGCACCAAATTTAAAGTACATACCGTAGGCAACTGCAACAACCAAGATAATTGACGGAACAACCACGACAAGCGTTGAGATATGAGTCTTTTTAATTTCTTGTTTAACAGGAACATCGTCAAGCAGAGATTGTTTCAAATCAGCGATCAGCTCCTGTTGGTTATCAACAAGCCCTTCCTCTGCCTCTACTTCTAACTCATTAAGACGATCTTTGTAGAATGCTTTGTTCAACTCATCGCGAAGCACATCATCGTTGTTTGCCTTTTTATTGATAAACGGCAGAATAATCATCAAGATTGCCGCTAGCGAAAGGATAATGGTCGAAACCCAAAATAGAGTCATTACTGTTTATCTCCGTCGTTCTCTTCATCGAGTAACGCTTTTAAACGTGCTTCTTTGTCTGCATCCCAGTCTTTGTCTGACTCTGTTACCGCTTGTGATTTTGACTTTCTGCTTCGTAAAATGATCAAGCCAAATCCAAACACAACCACTGCAAATGGACCAATCCAAAGGATCGAAGTCGCAAGTGTTAGTGGCGGGTTGTAAGTAACGAAGTTACCGTAACGAGCAATCATGTAATCAATGATGTCTTGCTTCGACTTACCATCTTTTGTCATCTCGTACACTTTTTGACGCAAGTCGACCGCTAATTCAGCATTCGAATCACCAATCGTGTTGTTCTGACATTTAGGACAACGCAGCGTGTTGCTGAGCTCTTTAAACTGCTGTTCTTGGTCAGCATTATCGAATTCATGAAGTTCAATAGGCGCAGCAAACACAGTAGCTGAAATCGCAAACGTAGCAAATAAAGTAATCAAAGCCTTCTTGATCATTTCGCTTCCTCTAACAACTTGTTGTACATCGGCTCAAGCGTCGATGCCCAGTTCGATGGGTTAACATCCCCCACATGGCGATAGCGAACGACACCGTTAGCGTCGATTAGGAAAGTCTCCGGAGCACCATAAACGCCAAGATCTAGGCCTAACATGCCATTACCATCGAATAGGCTAATCAGATATGGGTTCCCCAACTCTTTTAACCACCCCACAGCCTTATTACGTTCATCTTTATAGTTTAAACCAATAATCTTAACGCCCTTGTCAGCAAGCTGATTTAAGTAAGCATGCTCTGCATAACAAGTGGGACACCAAGTTGCCCATACATTAAGTAACAGCGGTTCGCCTTTAAAAATAGCTTGGTCATGAAGCTTGCCTGGTTGCTCTAAGTCTTCTAAATCAAACTTGGGTACAGGCTTACCAATTAACACTGATTCAAGTTTAGTCGGGTCATCACCCGACTGGTTGCGCATCAATTGTGTTGCAAATATTCCGGCTAGAACCATAAACGCAATTAATGGAATGAATAAAATCTTTTTGCTCATTCGAGTTAAATCTCCTGTTCTTTAGCCGACTTTTTGGATGGTTTACGGAAGCGGTAACGACGATCACTGATAGCAACAATACCACCTATTGCCATGATCAAAGAGCCCGCCCAAATCCAACGCACAAATGGTTTGTAGTAAATACGAACAGCCCAAGATTTGTTGTCGTCTAAACGTTCACCCATAGCGATGTAAAGGTCACGAGTTAACCCACGGTCAATTGCTGCCTCTGTCATCATAGACTTAGCGGTGCTATAAAAGCGTTTTTCTGCATGAAGTGTATTGACGTACTTACCTTGTTTTGTGATTTCAAAGTCAGCAATGTAACCATCGTAGTTTGGACCGTCTTTATCTCGAACACCCGTGAATAAGAAATCATATCCTTCAAGCTGATAACTCTGCCCTGGAGCTAGACGAACATCACGTTCGATACTGTAATTCTGAACCATCGCGATACCAATTACAGTGACCGCTAAACCAATGTGACCACACACCATAGCCCAGTGACTGCGTGGTAGCTTAGTCAGACCTTTCATAAATGTATGACGGTGAGTCGCGCGCTCATGCAGTTCGAAGCCATGCATGGAGATGATCCAGAATGCCATAACCCAACCAGCAAAAGCAGTACCACTAAAACGATCAGCTAGTATCGTTACCAATAGCGCACTCAATCCTAACGAGAGTACACCTGAAATTACCATCGGCTTAACAAGCTTAGATAAGTTGTCACGCTTCCAACGGATAAGAGGACCGATACCCAATAGGAACGAGAACGGAATCATTAACCAGAAGAACAGCATATCGAAGAATGGCGCCCCGATAGATACCGAGCCCAAACCTAACTGTTTATGAACAAGTGGTAGTAGAGTACCGACTAACACCACCACTAGCGCAGCAATCAACAGGATGTTGTTACCTAGCAGTGCGTTTTCACGAGAGGCTAGATCGAAGTTACCGCGAACACGTACTGATGCACCTTTCAGGGCAAACAGCAATAGTGAACCACCAATAACGAAGACTAAGAAGCCTAGAATGAACATACCACGAGCCGGATCCGACGCAAACGCGTGAACCGACACCAAGATGCCCGAACGCACTAAGAAAGTGCCTAGTAAGCTCAACGAGAATGCAGAGATTGCAAGTAGTACTGTCCAAGCTTTAAACGTACCGCGCTTTTCTGTAACCGCAAGCGAGTGCATTAGCGCTGTACCTGCTAGCCAAGGCATGAACGATGCGTTTTCTACTGGATCCCAGAACCACCAGCCACCCCAGCCAAGTTCGTAGTAAGCCCACCAAGAACCTAGCGCGATACCAATTGTTAGGAATAACCAAGCCGCAATAGTCCAAGGGCGAGACCAACGAGCCCAAGCCGTATCCAAACGACCACTCATTAGAGAAGCGATAGCAAAAGAGAAAGCGACTGAGAAACCTACATAACCCATGTAAAGCATCGGCGGGTGAATAATCAAGCCCGGGTCTTGCAGTAGCGGGTTCAAGTCACGGCCATCAACAGGGAAGAAAGGTAGTGTACGCAGGAATGGGTTAGACGTTACGGTAATGAACAGTAAGAAGCCGACAGTAATCACGCCCATGATAGCCAATACGCGAGCTACAGACTCTTGAGGCATACCTCGGCTGAATGTCGCTACCGCTACCGTCCAACCAGCTTGGATAAGCACCCAAAGCAGCAATGAACCTTCGTGTGCACCCCAAACGGCCGTAATTCGATAGTACCAAGGCAGTTGGCTGTTTGAGTTACTTGCAACGTATTGAATCGTAAAATCATTTGTGTAAAACGCGTAACACAAGATAAAGAACGAAATCGCTAAGAATCCGAACATGCCCCACGACAAAGGTCGTGCGCTGTTCATCAGTAATGTGTTGTTTCGAGCGGCTCCATACAATGGGAGCACGCTTAGCAGCAATGCAAGTCCCAAGGACAGGATCATCGCAAAATGGCCGATCTCGGCTATCATTGAGCTTTTCCTTCTTTTTGTTCAGTCGTGTATTGCAAAGGCTCATGTGTTTTCTTCATTGCTTCCGCAACTTCAGAAGGCATGTACTCTTCATCGTGCTTCGCCAACACCTCAAACGCTTCGATTGTCGTTGCGTCTTTCAAGACACCTTGAGCAACAATACCTTGGCCTTCACGGAAAAGATCTGGAAGGATACCATCGTATAAAATTGTTACTTTGGGGCCGACATCAGCTAAATCGAAGCTAACTCGCAATGATTCGTTATCACGGTTTACAGAACCAACGACAACCATGCCACCAATGCGAAGGCGCTGACCAACTTCAGGTTTCTTACCATCTTTACCGTTCACAAGTTCAGTTGGCGTGTAGAACAGATCCATGTTCTGGTTTAGTGCATAGACAATCAATCCAACAGTTGCACTGATACCAAAAAAGATCGCTAAGACAATGCTCAGCCTCTTTTTGCGTCTTGGGTTCATAGAGTGTTCTCCATATTTTTTGCTGCATCGATACGAGCTTGACGGTCTACTTTAGCTCGTACTTCCGTTAGTAACTGGTTGCCACGACGAATGCTTACAACAAGTAAAACGATCATCGAGAAAAATGTGATTCCAAATGCGCCCCATACGTAGGAGGCGTAACCACCCATAGCAAAAAAATCACTCAAAGATTCAAAATACATAATTACCTACCTACTACGCTTTATCAGCCGCAAGCTTGCGAACCCATGGACGATGACTTTCTTTGCTAATGATTTCGTTACGGAAACGAATAATAGTCAGAGCTCCAAAGAAAAAAGCGAAGCCGAAGATGTTAAGAAGAAGCGGCCATAACATGTCACTTGAAATCGAAGGTTTTGCGAACTTAGTGATCGTCGCACCTTGATGGAGTGTGTTCCACCACTCTACCGAGAAGTGAATAATAGGGAGGTTAATCACGCCGACAATAGCCAAAATACCAGCCGCTTTAGCTGCTGTTTTTTGGTCATCAAACGCGTGATGTAGTGCTATAACGCCGAGATATAGGAAAAGAAGGATCAACTCTGAGGTTAGGCGTGCATCCCAAACCCACCAAGCGCCCCACATTGGCTTACCCCAAACTGCACCAGTCAGTAGTGCGATAAAGGTAAACACAGCGCCTATCGGTGCCATCGCCAATGCCGCCATGTCAGATAGTCTTACCTGCCATACCAATCCAATGAACGCTGCGATCGCCATCGACATATATACGCCCATCGACCAAATGGCAGAAGGAACGTGAATGTAGATAATTCGGAAACTATCACCCTGTTGATAATCAGAAGGGGCGAACGCGAGGCCCCACACCGTACCGACGGATAGACACAATAGCGCTAGGATTGAGAACCACGGCAGAAGTTTACCAGCAAGCTGGTATGACGTTTCTGCTTTGGCATAGGGATGGAGCCATTTCCACATTTGTAATCTCACTCTTACTTCATATTGCTTACAGCTACTAAAGCTATAATTATAATAATATATTTGTTCTGCTATCTGTTTTGCTGACTCTATGAGTCTAATCGAACACTTTGGTTCACTTTAGCTATACGATACTGGTAGTGTTATCAGTTCACACTCACACGAAGTGCGGCACTGATTGCAAAAGGAGTTAGCGTCATCGCACCCATCAACATGGCACCAAGAATCGCTAATTGACCATTGTAGGCAACGCCCAACGCCGCAGCGTCAATCGCTGACGTTGCGAAAATCAAAATAGGGATGTACAACGGCAAAATTAGCAGGCTCAGTAACACCCCGCCCTTCTGTAACCCAACTGTCAAAGCAACACCGATCGCACCGATAAAGCTCAAGACTGGCGTTCCGACAAGCAAAGTCATTACGACAGAGAGCCAAGTGTCAAAATCTAATGACAACAAAACAGCCAACAATGGGCTAATTAAAATTAATGGTAACCCAGTCAATAACCAGTGTGCTATGACCTTGGACAATATTACTAACTGCAACGGGATGGGCATGAGCATCATTTGTTCAAGTGCACCATCTTGAAAATCATCACGGAAAAGACGCTCAAGAGAAAGCAATGCAGAGAGCAACGCGGCAACCCAAACAATACCCGGGGCAATACGTGCAAGTAAGTTGGGCTCTGGACCAATACTCAAAGGAAAAAGTGTAATCACAATAATGAAGAACCATAGCGGGTTAAAGATATCCGCCTGGCGTCGAAAAGCGATAAGCAGCTCACGTCGGATAATCGTGGTCATTGAAGAGATCATATTACTCACCCAACTTTATTTTTCTTAGTTTCGGGCTATCAGCAAACATATCTTGGTGAGTAGTGAGTAACACAATCCCACCGTTATCCGCATGCTGAGAAAAAAGCGATTCTAGAACCTTAACGCCCTGCTTATCAATCGCAGTCAACGGTTCATCGAGAATCCACAACATCTGCTTACTCAACCAAAGACGAGCTAAAGCTACGCGACGTTGTTGGCCTGCAGACAACTGACCCGCAGGCACATCTTCTCGGCCAGCAAGCCCTACCTGAGCAAGCGCCTGATAAAGCTCTTTCTTATTCGTTTCGCCACAATGAATTGACTGGTAGAAACTGAGGTTCTCATAAGCGCTAAGCTCGCGCTTTACACCAGTTTGATGGCCAAGAAAAAGCAGGTTTTGATGATACACATCTCGACTTGATTCGATTGGCTCGCCATCCCAAGAAATAGTGCCTTCATCACGATCACCTAAACCAGTGATAATCCTAAGGAGCGTCGTTTTTCCTGTACCGTTTCGACCTTCAACTTGAACCAATTCTCCTGGCTTCAATTGAAAAGACAACGATTCAAACAGAACCCTTTCGTCACGAATAGCAGTTAAATTTGAGACTTCTAGCATAGGTAAATTTAGTCGAGAAATGAGAGGGATATAGTAGCACACCAATCTGGTGACAAAACAGGACTAGGCGTTTTCAGTAGAACAAAGTCGGTAAGAAACTGTTACTACTGCATCACAATTTACATATTTTGACCAAAAATGAGATATTGCAATAGTAACAAGCACTTATAAACATCGTTCTATAAACAGTTACTCAGGCACAAAAAAAGAAGCCGAAGCTTCTTTTTAGAGGAGTGTGTGACAAACAGAATGTGTCTATCACGAATAGCGCTCAATTTAACGGTGTCGAGGTGGATCCCTGCGATCACGAGAGGCGGTGGGATGCCTATCAAATGAGGAAGGGTCGCTTCGTAATGAAGGAATTTTCTCTTTACCGGCAAGCTTGTTCTGCAGAGACATCATCAGCTCAGCTTCAGCTTTAGGTAATTCACATTCTTCAATTAACTCGTTAATCCCAGCGCCAAGCTGAACCATTTTCGTTGCACGAGTGTACAAACGTCCATCGGTATCCGCATGTTCCAGCTCGACAATACGTTCATTCAGGTGTTTGATTAGATCTTGTTGTTCAGTCACTTTCTGGCCAAGGCCAACCACAACCGAGCGAACTTCTAGTAATTGCTTACTCGACTTTTGTAGCTCTTTGTCCAAGTTTCGAACTTGCAGACGTGACTGGTCTAATTGCTTTTGAATCGCACTTTTTACTTTGCTAATCAAAACCACAATGAATAACGTAAAAACACCAACTCCAGCGATCAGTGCAGCAGGGCTTAAAGGAAGCGCTTCAAACATTATAGGTGAGCCATCTCATCCCATTCGTCTTCGCTTAGTAGTTTGTTTAGATCTACTAAGATAAGCAGCTTGCCATCGCGGTTGCTAACGCCCTGGATGAACTTCGCGCTTTCATCAGTACCAACACTTGGTGTTGTATCGATTTCAGAAGAACGTAGGTAAACCACTTCAGCAACGCTATCAACCAGGATGCCAATAACTTGACGCTCAGATTCAATAACGATGATACGCGTGTTATCCGTGATTTCACCTTGCATTAAACCAAAGCGAGAGCGAGTGTCGATAACAGTAACAACATTACCGCGTAGGTTAATAATACCTAGCACGTAGTCAGGAGCACCTGGTACCGGAGCAATCTCACTGTAACGCAGTACTTCACGAACTTGCATTACATTGATGCCGTAAGTTTCTTCTTCTAGCTGGAATGTTACCCATTGAAGTACTTCGTCATTCGTTTGATCTTTTCTTACTTCAACTTCACTCATTTGAGACATAGATAATCCTCTTGCCGTCGTTACCGACCACTATTATTAACTTGATGCTTTTGTTGTACCAGTTGTGGTACTAGCTCAATGCTTTTACATCTAACCCTGCATTTAGCATGGCGATTAATGCTTCGACATGGATCAAAGCACACATTTTTTCTTTTACCATACCAGCGAGCCATGGGCGTTTTCCTGCCATTTCTCGCCAACGTACTTTATCAGTATTCAGCAGCTCGGTGCCTTTAAGCTCAGTGCTTGCAAGCCCCCACACGCTTTCTCCAAGTATCACTATATATTGATAGTTTTCTTTGTATTCGTCACTAGCTAACTTCTCAGCCATCACCCATTTTGCGGTGTCGACCACATCTAACTGGCTTTCTCGGTTGGTTTGTAAACCCAAGTACCAAGATGGTTTTCCAATAATATGATTGACCTCTTCGAGGCGATGGATACCACCCAGTTCATCTAGCGGTACCGCAAAGGTCACGCCATTGACATCGAAATACAAAACTTGGAAGTCTTCTGCTCGAGCCGTACTTTCCCAAGAAGTAAACTGCCCTGCACCGCCCGCATGTGTTTCTGGCTTAGTCGCGGACTCAATGTCAGGAGCATCGGCTTCGATTTCAGAGTCTTGCTGCTCAACGACTAGAAGCTCTGCTTCTGCTGTTGGTTCTTCGATTGGCTGCAGTTCCACTTGAGGTTCTGCCGCTATCGATAAATCTGCTTCCGGAAAACTCCAGTCTTGAATCTCTGGCTCTAATGAGATTTGAACCGACTCGACCGCTGCATCAAACATTTGAATGTCTGCTTGCCGAACGATTTTCTGCGTGTTCTGGTCTATCAACTCGTCAAGGTTCTGTTCCTCAACAACATTGGTTGCCTCTAGCCGACTCAGTAGCTTCTGAACGTCCTCTAGATTAGGTACTTCAAACTCAGCTGCACGTATTTCGGCGTAGCTTGAGTGATGACTCGCTAATTGACGCTCTGGCTCTGGCTCTGGCTCTGGCTCTGGCTCTGGCTCTGGCTCTGGCTCTGGCTCTGGCTCTGGCTCTGGCTCTGGCTCTGGCTCTGGCTCTGGCTCTGGCTCTGGCTCTTCAGAGTGTGACTCATCATCA
>JAYYSE010000062.1:0-23762 GCA_036126475.1 Pseudomonadota bacterium
TATTGAATTCGCGGTATCACGGATAAATTATCGACCCAAAAAGTGTTTAGACTTCAAGCAACCAGCGATTGTCTTTAAAGAAATGGTATTGGCTGCTTGATATTGGAGAGTGTCGCACTTCGCAGTTGAATTCGGGCCTCATCAGCCCTAGGCAACTCGCAGGTTTCAAAATTGCCAGAGCGATAAGGCCGGCAATCGTAAGTACTTTTCGTTGGCTGCGCGCCAGAACGAATGTAGAGATCAGCATCCCCGACTCCAGACTTGATAATGACATTCACGTCAGTAGTGCGATTTGCAGCTTTGAGCACAAACAATTTCTGTTGTCCGGACGTCGCGGCGAGATCGGCAATCAAGCTTCCTAAAGTCACCTCAGGAATATCATTGTTCGGATCGCCAACTGAACCATCAGGCAACGTATCACCAAAATACGCAGACACGAGTGGCCAAATCTTACTCATTTTCACGCCTTGGTTTTCACAACCTCCAAAATGATGCAGCGCAATCGCTTTGTTGTTATCAGTACTCAAAACAGGTGAACCAGACGACCCGCCAATAGTGTCACAGAAATAGCCAGTGTCGGTATTGGCACCTCGTCCCCCCGTTGAAGCTACATCAATCTGACACATTCCGGAGCCATTTTGGTCACTTTCAATTGCCAGTTCTTTCGGCTTACCAGCTCCGTGTTGAGGAATATAAATACCATCGCCAAAGACTGGCTCTTGAACATCTAAACCTAGGTAACCAAACGACTCAATTTTTGAAAAATCATCAACAGTGAAAAGTGTGTAATCTAACTCATAATCAGTGCTGAGTATCTTACTCCCCATGACTTTTACCGTGGTAGCCATAGAGCCATCACAAATACGACGCTGATAGTTAAACCATACCTCTGTATTTCTCAGTTCTGATTCTGATGCGACACAGTGGTTATTGGTGAACATATGGTTATCTGGCCCCACGCGCCAAGCAGTACATAAACTACGCCCATTAATGAGCAGCCTTGCAACGGGCGTGGCCCAAGCCACCTTATCTGGATGAGATTCTTCCCAACAGGCTATGTCTCTGCGCTCATTGACGCCACATGTCGATAACGTTGCCAATACCTCTTCGTCTGCACTCTTGCCCGCCATGTAGTAATCTATCTCGAACTCAGCGTATTGGCCCTTTGAGTTTGGAATAACCTCAATCAGCATGCGCTCGCTTGAAATAGACTGAGCAAACCAATCTGTCTGGCTGTCACGATACTCAACTACCTCATCACTTGTGCCCGAACTCAAGCGCAATAGACTGCCTTTTGGCACAACAAGCGACTTGAAGTGAAGCTTAATGAACGAAGCCCCCACATGCTCAATTTGCTGTTTGCGCACGTTGCCCGATGTCTCAATCAACGCTTGGTGTGACAATGGGTACTCAACTTCATTGGCAATAACGGGTAAGTGTGGCTGAACAGTAAGATTGGGCTGAACTAGGGATTGTGGCTGCGCATTTACGAACGAAGAAAATAGACATGTTGTCGCTAACCCAAGGTTAGATAAGATTACTTTCATTGGATTTCCTATATCGATTTGTAGTGTTCCCTCCACAAACATATGCGCTAAAAAACAATGTGACACAAAATGCATATTCGATTTTCAGTAAAGAAATCTCAACAGCCGAAGTAAATTCTAATATTCAATAAGATAGCCGTCATCAGTATTGATTCTCACCAATATAACTGTACAAATTTATGTGCTCGTTGAAGAAAAAATAAAACACGAAGAAATCGCGTTGTTTGCTATTCTGGAGGTATTTTCGGCAGAGCTACACGCTTGATATTGTTACCCGTTATAAACTTGAAAATATCGGTGAGCAACGAGTATGCAAGCATGCACTGGAGAGCTAACTAATAACCAAATACAGGTAAACAAAAAGGGCTAGCAAAACCGCTAACCCTTCTCAGTTGAGAGTTCATTTCGAACTCCCTATTTATATTCAGCTTTCGATTATGCTGCTTTTCCATCTAAGTTTGCGTCTTGCTTGTCATCAAATGGCAATTTTTCATATGCGTCACCTCATAAGATGACTCCATCAGCGACAAACACTCATTAAAAAATTTAGTAAAAGCCCTGGCAAGGTTTTGTCCAAATCAAGTTCAGTTATCCCCAACAACAAAAAGGGATTAGTATCTCTACCAATCCCTTTCACAAATTCTCTTTCTACTTACAAGGCTCAATTGCCTTCTGAGCCGCAAGGCTAATCTAACGCTTACGATAAGTGACGTCTTCCAGAGTTAACATGTCGCTACTTGGTTCAACATTGAAAGCCGACTTGATAGTTTCAGTCCACTCGGGTAATGAAGGCTTGCTCATCATCCACAAAAGCGACAAAGCCTCCGTGATAAATAAACACTCGACCACGCCCTTCAACTAAGCAGGCAAGCTGTGGGTTCAAATCTTCTTCATTATCCGGGCTTTGAAAAGTGCCGGTATCGGTGATAACGCCTCGAAGTGGAGGTAGGTATCCATAAGCGCGCTTGGCTTGATCAATCAGGCTCAATTCGCTAGTGACAGAGAAGCAGCGAGGGATCCTGCCTGCATCTTCGATAAACATAGTTTTCAGTTCTTCAAAAGCGGTAATAACCAGCCAGTCGATGTCATTAACTTGATGGATAAACATAGAGTTTCTCGGTAATTCTGATGCGGGGATTCTATCACTATCTGAGGCTGAGCGGAGTAGAGTTTGAGTTCTGACCGGGGTAATCGGTGTCTTTCTATCGATCTATTTAAAATACGCTCTTGTCGCACCTAATTTGGAGCCTTAAAACGAAGGGGTTGGTATCTCTACCAATCCTCTTTGGAGATGTTCGGTTTTCTACCTTATGGAAGTCAGTAGCACGATTACTCGTAATCTGTCGCGTACGTATCTTCGTATGAGTGAGAGTAGAATTCGAATAGGTTGCCAAACGGGTCTTCAAGGTAAACCATTTGTGCTTGTTTTAGCTCGTCTTCTGGGTGGTAACGGTGAATGTCCATACGTACTTTACCGCCAAACTCTTCAACGCGCTTAATAGCTGAATTAAATTGCTCTTTTGGAAGCTGCAGACAGAAGTGGAAGATACCTAGACGAGAGAAATCTACTTCGTGACGCTCTTGGCGGTCAACCATTTCGAATAGCTCAACACCGATACCGTCTGAAGTTACTAGGTGAGCAATGTTGAAGCCTTTGAAGCCTTCACCAAATACAGCGATACACATACGGCCGATTGCAGATTCGCGCTCTTCCATTACTTTAGTGTTGTTCATTACAACTCTTAGACCTAGAGCCTTTGTGTAGAACTCTACTGCTTGGTCCATATCACCAACCATGATGCCTACGTGATTCATTTTCATAACTTTCTCCAATTCTTTTTAATTCTGTACTTTCGAAACTTAGCTTCTGTATTTCGCCTCGATGGAGAGAGTATATGGAGACAAGCAGATTAAATGAAATTATCATAATTTATATTTATGATAATTTTGTGTTATTAGAACCCAGATGAGATCCTAACCCACTTCAAGAAACGCTACATAGATACTCACACTATACATAGGCACTCACGTTAATAGAGATAAGCCTAATATAGAGAACAACCTAAAGAGCATCGTTAATCAAATTGGGTATTGCCGACGTTTGATAGCTTTTGTCGTTAACTGCCTCCTTTCAAAGATAAGAATCACCTATTGAATCTATAGAATTGTCCGATTTCACTAATTTTAGGTGTGGATGCAATATATCTCCATCGACGCGGGATAGCGTTAAACACTACAAATTAGAAAGAGAGACCAAACATGATCAACACAGAAATCAAACCATTCAACGCAACAGCATTCAAAAACGGCGAGTTCGTAGAAATCACTGAGCAAGACGTTAAAGGCAAGTGGGCAGTGTTCTTCTTCTACCCAGCAGACTTCACTTTCGTATGCCCAACTGAGCTAGTTGACCTACAAGAAAAATACGCAGAACTTCAATCTCGCGGTGTAGAAGTTTACTCAGTATCAACTGACACTCACTTCTCTCACAAAGCATGGCACGATACTTCTGACAAAATCGGCACTATCGAATACTTCATGGTAGGCGACCAAACAGGCACTATCACAAACAACTTCAACGTAATGCGTGAAGGTCAAGGCCTAGCAGACCGTGCTACGTTCCTAATCGACCCAGAAGGCGTTATCCAAGCAATGGAAATCACTGCTGAAGGTATCGGTCGTGACGCTGAAGACCTCCTACGCAAGGTTAAAGCAGCACAATACGTAGCGGCTAACCCAGGTGAAGTTTGCCCAGCTAAATGGAAAGAAGGCGAAGAGACTCTAGCACCATCTCTAGACCTAGTAGGTAAGATTTAATCTAAGCCTATCTAAAAAGAACAAATAAAACGGTTCTACAGGCGCGCTTCGGCCTCTCTCCTAAAGGGCAGTTGCGCGCCACCCTTTCGAAGCAGCAACACCACATTCAATTTGCCGACTTGCGCCCCCTTTTTATTTTCCTTTTTCAGCAAGAAGGTATTGGTCAATACCAAGACACAGAATTTAAGAGCAGGCACGATTATGTTAGATCAAGCAATGAAGCAGCACCTAAAAGCATACCTAGAAAACTTAAAAACCAATGTTCAGTTAGTGCTGAGCCTAGATGACAGCGATACCGCAAACAAACTCCAAGACCTAGCAAATGACATCGCGTCTTTAACCGACAAAATTGAAGTAACTCGCGATGATAGCGCAAGCACGCGTAGCCCTATCATGCAGGTAGTGAACCAAGAGAAAGGCACTGCTATTGGTTTTGCCGGTTTACCGATGGGTCACGAGTTCACGTCACTGGTACTGGCACTGCTTCACAGTGGTGGTCACCCTATCAAGCTTGAAGCTGACGTAATCGAGCAAGTTAAAGAATTAGATCAAGAGCTTAATGTAGAGATCTTCATCTCGCTATCGTGCCAAAACTGTCCAGAAGTGGTTCAGGCATTCAATATGATGTCAGCGATTAACCCGCTGATTAAGACCACTATGATTGATGGCGCAGCATTCCAAGAGGAAGTAAAGTCTCGCGATATCATGGCAGTACCAAGCGTGTTCATTAATGGTGAACTATTCGGTCAAGGCCGTATGTCACTGGCTGAGATCCTTAATAAAGTAGACTCAGGCGCAGCGGAAAAGAAAGCGGCAAACCTAAATCAACAAGCACCATTTGATGTACTTGTTGTCGGTGGTGGTCCTGCTGGTTCTTCAGCAGCTATCTACGCAGCACGTAAAGGCATTCGCACTGGTGTCGTTGCAGACCGCTTTGGTGGCCAAGTAATGGACACAATGGCGATTGAGAACTTTATCTCAGTCAAAGCGACAACGGGTCCTAAGCTAGTGGCTAGCCTAGAAGAGCACGTAAAAGAGTACGGTGTAGAAGTAATGACTGAGCAGCGTGCTGCCAACATCATTGCTGCGGAAGACACAAAAGACGGCTACATCCACGTTGAACTAGAGAGTGGCGCAACGCTACGATCTCGCTCTGTTATCACAAGTACAGGTGCACGCTGGCGTGAAATGAACGTTCCGGGCGAGCAAGAATACCGTAATAAAGGCGTGGCTTACTGCCCACACTGTGACGGTCCACTGTTCAAAGGTAAAAAAACAGCGGTTATCGGTGGCGGTAACTCAGGCATTGAAGCGGCTATCGACTTAGCAGGTATTGTGGAACATGTAACCGTGCTTGAATTTGCAGACACGCTACGCGCTGACCAAGTGATTATCTATAAAGCGAACGCAACACCAAACATCGAAATCATCAAAATGGCTCAAACGACACAAGTGTTGGGGGATGGAAATCGCGTAACGGGTCTGGAATACAAAGACCGCAACACTGAAGAGCTGAAACAGATCGAACTCGCGGGTATCTTCGTTCAAATCGGTCTAATGCCGAACAGCGAATGGTTGAAAGGTTCGAAGGTTGAGCTTTCACCACGCGGTGAGGTTGAGATTAACGCTCATGGCGCAACATCGATGAAAGGTGTGTTTGCAGCAGGCGATGTAACAACAGTACCTTACAAGCAGATCATCATTGCGATGGGTGAAGGTGCAAAAGCAAGTTTAGGTGCATTTGACCACCTAATTCGTAACCCAGCTCCAGTTAAAGAGGCTGAAACCGCTTAATCTTGTAAGCAAATTTCCTTAAGTGTCCTTGTTAACGTATTAGTCATGATTAACTTATTAGTGATGATTAACTGACTGTTTATCGTTAACGGCTTTGTCGACATTTGGACACCACTCCTATGGGTTTAGGAGTGGTTTTTTCTTCGGTAAATACGCTCTACGCTGGCTGATAAAGCATAAAAGCAACCACTAAAGCTAGGCTTCCACCCAAACAGCGGTTAACCATCACCATTTGTTTTGGTGATTGTAATAGACGCTGCAACATAGTGCCGCAATACGCCCAAACCAACATACACAATACACCAGTTCCCACCATGATAGTGGTAATCGTCACCACTTGAATCAGGTAATCTGCCTGTGTGGTAATAAACTGAGAAAACACCGTTAACGAAGCAATCCATCCTTTCGGGTTCAATACTTGAATCAAAACGCCAGACATAAACCCTGAGCGATTCACCGACTCTTCTTGCTCAATTTCCATATTGGCAATCGACCACGCCATAAACAGTAAATAAGCCGCCCCAAGGTACTTCATTACCGTGTAGATCTCTGGGTAAAGAGTAAATAAGCTCACTAAACCAGCACTTGAACCCGCCAGTATGATGATAATGCCAAAAGCGTTACCAGAGACAAAAGGCAATGTTGCCGCAAATCCATATCGGCTTGATATCCCAAGCAATGCAATGTTTCCTGCTCCCGGTGTAATTCCAATCGATATTGAAAACAACAAGAACGCTAGCATTAATTGAGCGCTCATTCTTTCTCTCCTAGTAAATAAAACGTTATTGGGAGAAGAGTTTACCAATTCGAATAGGAATTAAATTGCTATATGCGCTAGTATAAAATCAAATTTGAGCAAGCTTCTTCTTAAAAAACCATGAAAGTGAAAGAATCCACCAACGAAGTGCTAGATGATACGGATATTGCCATTCTTGGACATATCCAAAAAGATGGGCGCATGAGTAACAGCAAACTTGCCGAGAAGGTCAACCTGAGTGAAACACCTTGCTGGCGCCGTTGGAAGCGCCTGGAAGAGACGGGCTATATTGATGGATATACCGCGCAGCTCAATCGTAAAAAGCTGGGGCTGCATGTGGCAGGTTTTACCCTGGTAACACTCGGCAACCATGAGGTTGAAAACACCGAACCTTTTGAAGAGTTTGTCGAAGTGACAGACTGGATCACCATGTGCCACTGCATTGCAGGTGGAGCCGATTATATGATTCAAGTTTTAGCGAGAGATCTGGAAGAGTATTTTGAGCGAATCAGCTCAATTCGACGAGTGAAAGGCGTCAGTGCAATTCAGTCTAACATTTCAGTGAAAGAGCTTAAAAACAGCTACCAACTGCCACTGCAAGATTAGTGGATTTAAAACTTAAAAAGCCCAGTCAGCAATAATGTGACTGGGCTTTTTGTTGTCATTCTTATAAGAGTGTCGGTCTCACAAAGACTTAAGACTGAGTTGACCTCTACTCACAAGGGTGTGCGAGATGAATAAGCGCTAAGCCGCCTAATGAGGTTTCACGATACTTTTAATTCATGTCTTTACCTGTTTGGTAAGTAATCGCGATAACCTTATCAAGCGAGAGCAAAGATTCACTATTGCACTTCAAAGCCATGCGTGATGCATCAATTGCTTTCATCGCACCAATCGCATTTCGCTCAATACACGGCATTTGTACCAATCTACCAATTGGGTCACACGTCATACCCAAGGAACAATCATAGCTTCCATACCAGAGTTATAAACCTAACCAGTCATGCCTACGAACGTCATTGCAATGATATAAATTGCGCGATTTGCTGTTGAGCCACCAAGCCATGATGCCTAACGGCACGATCGAGTTGATGTGCCATCCCGCTTTTTTGCCAGTGAAGAACTGAGATCACTATCTAGCTACCTCACTAAGTGAGTGGAAGAGCACGCCTTATTGACGAATCCGGCCTTATAGCAATGGCTCTCTGACAATAGTATTGAATGCATTGGATTCGATCAGCTTTAGCTAAATCCGAAAACCAATCTAGTCAACGATACGCTGAGCCCCCTGCCCTTGGTCGTGCAGAATATCTTCTGGGTTTAATAGGTGGCACTTCTGCATGCTCAGACAGCCACAGCCAATACAGCCTGTGAGGTTTTCTTGTAATGACCGGATCTGTGCCATCTTACTGTCGAGTTGCCCTTGCCATTTCTTTGCCACTCGCTCCCAATCGCGCTTGGTTGCAGTGTGGTTCATCGGCAAACTAGACAACTCTTCAGTGATCTCTTCAAGCGTAAACCCTATTGACTGGGCGACTTGAATCAGCGCAATTCGACGTAGCATCGCAGATTGATAACGTCGCTGGTTACCATTGGTACGGATTGAGGCAATCAATCCTTTGGTTTCATAAAAACGCAGAGCGGAAGGGGCGACACCACTGCGCTCCGAGAGTTGACCAATCGTTAAATACACGATGTTTTTCATGTTGTTAGTTTCCCTGAATGTATTGCTGATAGATTCAAATCCGTTTTGGATTTTAGCTAAAGTTAACCTTAAGTTTAGCTATATTGACTAAATTACGTTCACAACATGTGAAACATCTTTACCTGAAACAAAAAAACAGCCGCCAAATGATGGCTGATTGAGCTTCGTGTGAAATATAACTCTTATATTCAGAAATTCTTCATGATCATCTTAAGATTCTCGATCATCTCTAGGTTTGTCATCTCGCCCGTCTTCATATCGAAGTTATCGTAGAAACTTGGCACTGACATCGAACCTTTCACGTCAGCAGCGAAGTAAGGCGCTGAGTTCACTGCAGAAGACAACACAGAGGTCGCGCCACCAGGCCCCGGAGAGGTGGCAAGCATCACCACAGGCTTGCCTTGGTACACTTTCATATCGATGCGTGATGCCCAATCGAACACGTTTTTAAAGGCCGCTGTGTATGAACCGTTATATTCTGCAAAGGAGATAACAATCGCGTCTGATTCTCCGATTTTGTCAAAGAAACGCTGAGCGTGTCGATGAATGCCCGAGTCTTGCTCTCTTTTCTCGCTATAAATTGGCATCTCAAAATCATTAAGATCAAGTACCTCAACTTGCGCGCCTTCGACTAAACCTGCGGTGTATGCCGCAAGCTGTTGGTTGATTGATGTTGTACTGTTGGTTGCGCCAATCGCTAATACTTTCATTGTTTATCCTCTAATTTGTTTAGAAACATTTCTTTAGAAGTGAAAAAGGTAGGTCTGTGTGAGCCTCAAATAGGTTTGCAAAGCAGCAAAGTAAGACGCCTTATTCTCTAATCACCACTGTTCGGTAATGCCGTTTTTCACCTCATGATTTCCGCAACTGAGCTTGCAGCCCTTGGAAAGTAACAAGGTGAGAGTTTGTGTTTGTAGAATGGAAAAGATCATAAAACCTCAAGTTAACTTGAGGTAAAGCGATATTTTCGAAAACAGGAAATAATTAAAAGTAGAAGGAGAAATCGCCGCAATGCCCGCTTCAATACCACGCACTTCCGCGCTCTTACCGATATCCTTCACCTCAGGCAGATGCCCGCCCGTTCCGGTTTTTGCGCCTTGCCCACCTTTAAAATGGAAGGCTTGAATGTTTTTGAGTTTAGTTTCATCGTAAACAAACTGAGCACTGGCTAGATCAATAGAAAGCAAAATGGCCGCCCAATAAGCAGCCATTATGTTGATAGCTTAGTAGAAACGAATGTATGTGGGATTAATCAAATAGCTCAATGACCAATTTATTATCTCGGATCACTAGATTCGGCTCTGATGACTTGATCAACGACTCTTGAACCTTGTCGCTATCCAGTTTGTAAACTGGAGATTGAGACAAAGCAAAACCGATCATTGATACCGTAGGCTTGAGCAGCTTTTCAATCTCAGGAGATAGCTGTTGCTCCTTCTCTTCAAATCGCTCTAGACGCAACGACTTCAGGTATACTTCACCACTTTCCTTGTCATATTCAGGAATCGCACTGAATTCTAAATCTAGGTCCAACCCCATATTCGGCATATTGAAGACTTGAACTATTGCATTGGTGTTCGCTAACACTGACACTCTCTGTTCATCTACTCGACCAATTTTCACTTGTAGATCATCGACCGCGACTTGCGCATACATCACGCTTTGTACACCTACCTCTTGTTCAAGCATGACTGAATCAGCAAGATATTCTGTCATCTCTTGCTCGGTAATGCTGTAGCTGACACAACCACTCAAGATGAGCGCGATACAGGCGATGATTAAGCGATTAATGAGCTTGGTTGTCATGTAAATTCGACTCTTAATTTCTAATTGCATGGAACAGATGTTACCTCTAGATGATATCGTAAAACAGTCGTCACACTGACAGTGTCGGATATGTGGGCAGAATGATCCACCAAATCAACATTCGCGTATAATTTGAAAATTGCAAAAATAGTAAAGAAATCAATGACTGAATTAACAATATTTTATGATGGAACGTGCCCACTGTGTGCAAAAGAGATGGCTGCGCTCGCCAAATACGACATCAAGAACAAGATTCAGACCATAGACATCTATAGTGAAGCGTTTGCAAACTATCCTCAAATTGAAGCGGATGCGGCTAACACAGTACTGCATGCTCTTGATGGGAACGGGAAGCTACTACTGGGGTTGGACGTGACCTACCAAGCATGGAACCTAGTAGGAAAAGGTTGGCTTTATGCGCCATTGCGTTGGGCAATATTTAAGCCGTTTGCAGACTGGTGCTACCTGAGATTTGCCAAGAATCGATATAAGATCTCATTCTGGCTAACCGGAAAATCACGTTGCAATGGAAACAGCTGTACCAATTAGTATTGAGTCAAGACATACCACTGGCGACTTTGTAGTAAACGATGCCAAACAGTGCGGCAAATACTAGTACGGTAAGAGCGACTTTCAACCAAATAAACTTCATGCTTTGTCCTTTTCAATCGAGTTACTGATTCAGGCGACAAGTTATCACAACATAACAAATTGTTGTGTAATGATTGATAGAACTTTGTAGTGAACCCTAATTCCCAGAGAGAGACTTTATGTCGGCAAAAGAGAGAAACCTTCCCACTCATCGACTTTCTAGATTTAGCAAGTTCGCTTCGCTGGCGACAAGAGTCGCAGGTAACGTGTTAACAGAAGGAACCAAGCAAATTGCACAGGGCAACAGGCCCAAGGCAAAAGATTTGCTGTTAACGCCACAGAACATAGCTCGCCTAACCGACCAGCTCGCGCACCTACGTGGAGCAGCGATGAAATTGGGGCAGATGCTTTCAATGGATGCGGGAGATGTCTTAGAGCCGGAGTTAGCCGACATTCTTTCTCGCCTGCGCTCAGACGCTGACCCACTGCCAACAAAGCAGCTCAATCAAGTCTTAGAGGGCTCACTCGGAAACCAATGGAAAACTGAATTCCTTTCCTTTAACTTTAAGCCGATTGCCAGTGCATCTATAGGACAAGTCCATCAAGCCTACAGCGATGCCGGGGACAAGCTCGCCGTCAAAGTCCAATACCCAGGGATTCGAAAAAGTATCGACAGTGATGTAGATAACGTCGGCACACTGCTCAACATTGTTGGTTTGATCCCAAAATCTGTCGACTACAAAGGTTTGTTAGAGGAAGCAAAAAAACAGCTCCATGATGAAGCAGACTATTCTCGCGAGGCTGACTATGCGACTCGTTATCACAATGCATTAAAGGAATACTCACACTTCGTCGTACCTAAGATTCATCCGCAAGTCTCTTCAGAATCCGTGCTCGCCATGGACTTCATTGAGGGCGTCTCAATAGAACAGATAGAAAACGACGACCAAAGCACCCGTGACTTTGTAATGCACAGCTTACTTGAACTCCTATTCAGAGAATTGTTCGACTTTAAAATGGTGCAAACCGACCCCAATTTCGCCAACTACCTGTACGTTGAAAACACCCGCCAAATTGGCTTGTTGGATTTCGGAGCAACCCGTGAATACAGTGATCGCTTCAGCGAGGGTTATCGTTTGGCCTTTTCCTCTGTCATTAACAACAACGAGCAAGGGCTCAATCAAGCGCTAGAGCAGATTGGATTCTTCAGCGAGACAATTCTTCCTGAACAACGCCAAGCGATTCTAAACCTGGTGAAGATGGCTTGTGAGCCTATGTTAGTAGACGAAGACTACGACTTCAAAGCAAGTGGGTTAGCGCAACGTCTTCGTGAAGCCGGCACCATTCTGAGCATGGAACAAGAATATTGGCACACCCCACCCGCCGATGCGCTGTTCTTACACCGAAAAATCGGAGGTATGTATCTACTCGCGGCTCGCCTTGGTGCGAAAGTGAATATCAGTCGCTTGGTCACTCCATATCTTATCTCAGAGAGCAAAAGCACAACTAAAAGCGCGAGTTAACAAGACAGTAAATAATACGCAAAGTGATCATTTTATCGTGCTCATGAGTAAAAACCATTACGCCAACTAAAATGAGCCAACCACATGAAATGTTCACTACTTTGCTCAACCGTACTGATTACAAGCCTCACAAGTCCCATTGCGTTTGCAGCTAGCTGTCCCAAGATACTTGATGGCAAACAGCGCTTATTAAATTCAACCGAAGAAATTGCACTTTGCGATGAGTTTAAAGGCAAAACTCTATTGGTGGTAAACACCGCTAGCCAATGTGGCTTCACTCCGCAGTTTGAGCAGCTCGAGCAACTTCATCAAACCTACAAAGACCAAGACTTCACGGTTATCGGTTTCCCAAGCAATGATTTTCGCCAAGACAAGGGAAGCGAAGAAAAGACAGCAAAAGTTTGTTACCTAGACTATGGCGTGACCTTCCCTATGATGGCGCGAGCTTCACTGTCTGGTAGCAACGCCAATCCCGTGTTTACAGAGATACAACAGCAAGCAGGCGTAACGCCTAAATGGAACTTTTACAAATTCCTGATCAGTAAAGAAGGTAAAGTCGTCGCCACCTTCCCTAGCTCCACATCTCCAGTGAGCGCTACGCTCAAAAACGCGATCGAGCAGCAGCTATGAATACAGATTATATAGTAACAACTCAAACCCGTAACACCATGGCCAAACTGGGGTACATGGGGTTAATTCCGTTTTTATTCGGTCTTCTCCTTTCGCTCACCGACAGCCAATTTATGGGGATAAGCGGTGAAACGCTCTTCATCACCTACAGCGTGGCAATTTTGAGCTTTCTTTCAGGGATCTTGTGGGCAAATGGGATCGAGAACTTTGAAAGCCGATCAAGCAACAAAGCGTTACTGCTGAGTAACGCGATTGTGCTCGTCGCTTGGCTGGCCGTATTGCTTGGCGAACAACAAGAGCTGGTGACAACTCTGATTCTTATCCTCGGTTATATTGCAGTTTGGCGCGCTGAAAGGACAATGAGAGAAGAGAACCAGAGCCAAGGTCCCGACGGCTACTTTGATATGAGAACTCGGCTCACCTCTAGTGTCGTGCTAATGCACGGTATCGTGATGCTGACCTAGAGCTACTAGACTGCCCTAGAAATATGAGCATTTGATTGAAAACCGTTAGCAACAACCTAGATGATGAGCTGCATCACTAACCTCGGCTCATCATCACCAAAGTAGTTTTCTTTTTGTTTGATCGTAGAAAATCCCATTGATGCGCAGAGCGCGCAAGCGGATGTGTTATTTGGATCTACAGTGAGCAAAAGCTTAGCGTCTCGCGGCAGCTGCTCAACCGCCTGTTGCATCAGTTTCCGGCCAATTCCCATACCACGATAGTTTGGGCCTACCGCTAATGATAGGACCCAAAACTCATTATGCGTGTCCGTAGTTCTCGTTAAGGTATGGCCCGCAATCTTTGAGTCTTACTTAGCAACTAATAAGCCTTTTCTCCAGCAATCAAATGCCTGACGAATGAAAAATTGCGGATAGGCATGATCACCAAACAAAGCATGTTCAAGCTGGTAAATTTCAGCCAGTTCCTGTTTTTCCGCACAGACAATATTCATAGATAGACCTTTATAGGTTTGACTCCAGCCTTGTTACAGCTGACCTTCCACACTAGCTAACCAAGTTGGTAATTGCTCTCTAAACCAGTGGATGTATTTCGAAGCATCAGGGTTGTTACGCGAGACTAATATATTCGTGACTTCGACAACGATCCAGCTTTTCGCTATAATCAATTGCTTGATTAAATCTTCTCGTGAAACCAGATTGTTATGTGGCAGGTACTGGTCAATAATACACTCATAATCCGACAAAGTGCCCATCAGAGAAACGTGCGGTGCCATATCGATAGCTGGGCTGCCATAACCAAAACGCTCCCAATCAAATAATACGAGCTCACCATTGTCTCTTCTGCCCCAATTCCCCTCGTTCGAATCACCCGAAAGCAAGGTGTTATGGTGAAACAAAACATCACTATGCTGCTGGATACGCAATAAGCTGTCTTGAGTCACTTGAGGTAAATTCAGAGACATGAGTGCTGCTTCAGTGTCACTGGTACTCCAACTATGCTCTTTCACTGCAAAACTCGGCGAGTATTGAGACTGATGAATACGAGATAGTTGCTGATACACCTCTGAAGTTGTTTGAAGCTCATTTATTGTTAAAGAGTGAGGAATGTACTCGATGAACAGAGTATCTCCTTCCACAGCCAACAATTTAGGACTGTGCACACCAGACAAATGCTGCGCAGCATGTTGGTAAAAAGAAATCTCAACTTCACCCGCCCCTTGCTTTCGAATACAAGGTACGCCGTTTCGATTTACAAGAGTGACCTTAGCCGAACCCATTTTAGATAGGTCTTTGTTACTCATTAGAGCTCCCTGAAAATACAATGAAACGCCTTTCCTTTATCGCTTATTTACCAAGCGCGCCTCTATCAATGACCATTGCTGAGCAAAAGGCAAAAAGTTCTTATGAGGTATGAATTTACATGCGGCTAAGTTCTGTTTTAAATACACCTCTTCCAACGCCCAAATATGGTGGTCAGCAAAAATGCCCCAAGCACAGACGCCATCAATGATACTCGCTTTTGAAAGATCATTAATGGACAAGTAACCGCTAACAAATTCGACCGACTTCTTCACATCCATATCAAACATGTACATGCAAGCCCGGGCTATTTCGTAGGCAGGTGGCATGTATTGAACCAAGTCCCAATCGATAATACCACTCACCTTAGAACGATTATCAAAGAAGAGATTATAATGATGGAAGTCGCCGTGAATGAGTACTCGCTCGGTTTTGGTCTGATAAGAGTGGACGCAGTGGTCATTTGCTAAAAAACAACGTTGCTGCACAGACCTTCTATGCGCCCAAGCATCCTCAACGTTTTGCTCCCCTTTTGCTTCGATAGCAGCAATGATCTTATCAAGACGCTGCAGCCATTGTTCTCTATTCCATGACAGTTGAATAACTGGAAATACCTCGTTTTGCATTATATTTCGAGGGTAGAGACTCAACTGACGATGAAGCTTTGCAAGGGTAATACCGGCTTCGAATGCATGCTTGTCTGTCAAAGCATGCTTTTCAATCAACGAACCATGAGCCTTTGGAAACAATGCATAGTATTCACCATTGAACTCAACAAAGCTTTGACCATCTGAAGTAAGACAAGGCGAAACGACAGTGGGTACTTTTTGAGATAAAAAGAACAGCAATTTATGCTCATTAAGCATACGACCGGCATCATGAGTTCGGTACTTCCTCAAAAAGAAAGCTGGCATGGATTCAACCTTATACACCGAGTTGTTTGCCCCAAGAGTAACTTCAGTTAAGGACATATGGGGTTTGGTTTCTGGCCAATGAGAAAGGATTTCTGTACTTACCATATTACTTTCAGCCCTAATTCGCTACTGTCGACTCAGCAACAGGTTAGCACCGGATAGAGTAAGAAAAACCGAACACGCTTTGTTGAAACGCTTCGCCATTTGCGGCTTGGAGAACCAGTTTCGGAGGTATAAACCAAAAGTAGCGTAGATAGATATCGCGATCAGCTCTAACACTAGGAATGTGCCACCTAGAATGAAGAACTGTGTGTTTACATTGGCTGAAACATCAACGAATTGAGGCAGAAATGCGGTAAAGATGAGTATCGCTTTAGGGTTACCAGCTGCAAGGGCGAACTCTTGTTTAACTAGACCAAACCCATTTTTATTGCGTTCGATGCCTACGACAGGGCTAGCTTGAGAGCGCCATAAATTAAACGCGATCCAGAATAGATACATTGCGCCAAAAAGTTTGATCAGGAAGAACAAGGTCTCAGAAGTATAAAGAACGACAGCCAAACCAGACGCCGCCAACGCAATCATTCCTGAGAAAGCAAAGATTCTGCCTAACCCTGCGATAAATGCCGCTTTAAAGCCATAGCAACGTGCATTATTCATCGACAAAAGATTGTTTGGGCCAGGCGTCATGTTCAGCGCAAAGCACGCTGGAATAAACAGCAGCAACTTCCATATTTCCATCGGGGCGTCCTAGTCGTCCTGTCTTACGTAATCAAATCACTCAATGCGATAGAAGCTTTTATAACAGCATTTTATGTACTTTGTAATAGGACAAAAAAGAAGCACCTCTCGTTATGTCACATTTCAGCTAGTTCTCAAAGAATTGTTCATATTCTGGAGTCGATAGGTTTTCAGCAACGCCCATTTCACCCACAAAGTAGATTACGCTGGTTATCGTATCTATTGTTGGGTTCGATTCGCGTTCAGGAAAATCCCCCGCAGAAGAAACTAATTTGGGTTCGGATATCGAATTACAGACAAGGCTGTTACAAACACTGTGTTGCGTTTTCAAAGATGGGAGCTCTGGGGCATCAAAATGGTGAGACAATAAATCTTGGCTGACAAGCTCAGCAGAAGCATAAGACAGAGTTGAGCAAAACGCTGAAAGTACAATCCACTTATTCATATATCTTTCCATAGCTAGCATTCATTGAATCTATAAATACTATCTAATTTAGTTAATAATGAACAGTGTTTTATTTTATTGGCGTGTGGCTGTTTTCCCGGTGTGGGCTTATCAAGTAGAGCCTGTGAAATAACGATTACCGAATATTTCACAAAGGCCACCAGCGTAATCAATGCAACAAAGGTTCCTAAAACAAACTCATGGACATCGACCAGGAAAAGTCTTAGAACACGGTCACAAACAATAGCGACAATGGTAATGCTGATTGCAGTTATCCATCTACGATGCTCATAAGGCAAACGCTCCATCGACTGGCTAACAAAATACAGAAGCAGTAGCCTCAAAGTATAAATAGCACATAGAACCGCAATCACGCCCCACACTCCGTATATTGGGGTAATGGTACAATAACCAATTGCTGCCAATACCGCACAGATGCCTGTATCCATATCTGAGATTGACCAGAGTCACCGCTGAAAAAACCTAAATTGAGGTAGTCGCCTGCACTTTTAATAACAGCGATGGCAAGCAATTCGACCACTATGACCCCAGCCTGATAATAACTGCTTGGTAAGATAAGGGAACTAAAGCCAGGGACAGTTAAGATCATCAAGCCCCCTAACACTATGGCTAGATTAACTCCGATTAAGACTCTGTCTGCAAACATTTTGCTACCGCCAGGGTGCTGAAGCATAGCGACTCGGTTTTGAAACCACCAAAGCGCGTAAGGTTGCAGTAGCAAGCCTAGAATTAACGCAAACTTACCACTAACCGCGTAAACGGCCAGCTCCTCTACTCCAACAAAACTTGCCATCACCCAACGTTCTTGTCCGGTAATCATATAAATGGATGCCCCGTCAAGCATCGTAGGAATGAGTAGAAGAACAATCTGATAGGGTTTGAACTCAACAGGTAACATCAGCAGCAACAGAGGCATGTTGAGCGCAATGAGCACTCCGCCAAGTACACACACCGCTAAGCTGAGCGTAAAGCAGCTGTCTAACTGGATAGAGAACCCCGCTTAGGGCCAGCTAAAGCTGTCAAGTAGAATAGAAAATAAAACAAAGCGTTACATGCTCAAAGCGGTAACGCTTCAGTTAGGTTTTGCTCTTACGAGCAGTTCTTGTTAACCGGCACGCAATGCTAAGATCTCTGCAAGATCGTCTGTTTCGGTATAGCGATTCAAGCCTTGCTCTTTCGAAGAGATCGCCACAATAGACATTCGGTCAGCAAGCTCATTACCCTCAATACCGACGTGACCGTTTACGTGGTAGATAGTGATTTGAGATTTAAGCTCTTGATAAAGAGCATAAGCGACTTTAATGATATCGAGGTTTTTTATCTCACCACCAGACTTAGTCCAACCCTTTTTCTCCCAGCCTGATGCCCACTTAGTGATGCAGTCTATCGAATATTTTGAGTCGCTATAAATCGCAACAGACAGCCCAGCTTTCAGCTTCTCTTTTGCGAGAATAAAGGCCTGTTCTAAGCCTTGTAACTCAGCAGTATTGTTAGTCCCCATCGGTTGGTACAAGCCATACCATAGTTCAGTGAGATCATTCTTCAAATAAACCGCTAAACCCGTTCCCGCTTCACCTGGGTTAGGTTCACAAGCACCATCAGTAAAGATTTTAATATCAAATGGCATGTCAGTAATTTGCTGCTGAGAAAGAGGTGGAGTCTTTGACTTGTTTGCACCACTAGACTTCGGAAATACAGACTTAGAACCTGAAGCAGATTTAGTCGTAAAAGACGAGCTACCACCAAAGGCAGATTCAGCCTCTCCCTGTGTTGGAAACGATTTATATCTCGCGCCCGCAAAACCATCGACTTGCGCTTTACACTCATTCCAAGTGGTAAAGATACCCGGTTTACGACCTTTCCAAACCACATAATATTTCTTAGCCAAATTAACTCCTTACCAAAAATTGACGACACAAACAGTGAAGCAATACATTAGAAGTCACCAAGCCACGTCTTGCAAGGTCAATCACTCAAAAACCGGTCTAAAGAAGCTGCGCTCATAACTCACAATACAGTCAACTTCATCCGCATATTTAAAAGCTCGAATACACTCCGGGTCTTTTAAGGATAAGGTTCGATACTCTTCATAGGCCGCTAAACTATCAAACGAAAACAGTGCCATCGCAATATTGTTCGCGCCTTCAGATGGTAGAAAGTAGCCATTGTGCTGACCGCCAAATTTAGCCACCAAAGGAATCCACATTTTTGCGTAGTTCTCAAACTCCGTAATCTTTTTAGGATCAATTACATATCGAACATAACAAGTAATCATATATCGCCCTCAAATAACAAATAACAAACCAAATTTAGATTGGCCATCAAGAGAATAAGAAATCAATCGCCACAAGGTTGTAGATCAAGAACACCGCCATACTGACACCAATGGTTAGCAGTACATTGCCTGTTTTCCATATCAGCAAACCTGTTACAAGCGCCCCGATTAAATACGGGTTTTCAAAACTTGGCCAAAATGTCTGCTCTGGGGCAAACACAATCGGCCCCCAGATCGCAGTCAGTACCGCAGGGCTCGAATAACGTAATAAACGTCGCGCCGATTGGTTTAGTCGAAGCGGAATCGCTGGCTCAAGAAATAAGTATCGGCTAAAAAACACAATCGCTGTCATCAGTAATATCGTTAACCAGATCATCTCTATTTCCCTTCCATGATTGGCTTTTTGCCGTTCTTGCGCTCTTGAAATGACTCGCTGAAAAAGCCCGCTAACATGCCAGCAATTGCTGCAATCATAAGCCCGCCTTCAACGTTATTCACCGACATAGCAACCGAGATCACCAATGAAACCAAGACGCACACCACAACAGGCAATGTTCTGATTAACGGGAATACCAATGCAATGAAAGTCGCAGCGACCGCAAAGTCGAGACCAATGTCATTGAGGGATGGGATTTGGCTTCCAGCAACAATGCCAACGAAGCTCGCGATGTTCCAAACCAGATAAAAGCCGCCTCCAACCCCCGCGGCATACCAACGATTAAACTCTTGCTGAGACTGCCCACTACAAATCGCAAACAGCTCGTCCGTTAACCAAAAGCCAAGCAATACGCGCCAACGAGCAGGAAGGTGACTGATTTTGTCACGCATCGACACACTGTATAAAAAGTGTCTTGAGGTGATGAACAGTGTGGTCAGCAACATAGTGCCAAGGCCAATGCCCGCTTTGAACATCCCTGCCGCGACCAGTTGTGCAGAGCCGGCAAACAAGATCGCTGACATCGCTTGTGCTTGCAGTTGATTCAATCCAGCATCAATCGCGTATGAACCAGCTAAGATTCCCCACGGTATCACGGCGATACTCAGAGGCATGCCCGCTAAAACCCCCTTCCACAACTGTGTTCGCCTATCCATCTTTTGATTATCCATATTATTCTTTTCTCTCTTCACATTGGCTATTCAATGTAAAAACACCTGAGTGGATTCGATTGTACAAACTTGCTCGATTAAGCGACCGTATTTTTCACCAACGCTCAAAGCATCTTAATGTATTGCCCCGGCGTGTAACCATTGGCCTTTTTAAAGTGTCGGTGAAAATGGCTTTGGTCGTGAAAACCACACTCTTGGGCAGTATCTGAAATGGTATGCCCTTGCTTCAACAGCTTGCGAGAAAGCCTCAAACGAGACTGGATCTGATAAGCATGGGGAGGAAGACCAAACTCTTTCTGAAATGATCGAACTAAATGAAAGGGACTTAAGGCCGCCAATTTAGACAACTCTTCCAAAGAGACATCGGCCTGCGGGAAATCATCTAAAAACTCTTTAACCAGAACAAGTTGGCGCTGGGTTTTACTATCCAACTGAGGCTTAAGGCTCGACTTACCATGTCGGCTAATCAACTTAACCAACATCCCATACATCAAGGTTTCACGGAGCAGGCGGTTATCGGATTCATCAATCGCATTAAACACCAACCTCAGTTGATTAGCGAGTTCAGGGTCTTCAACAACGGCCCTAGGGAAATAAGGGGCACCATAATTAGGAAGGTTTAGTTCTTGAGTAATTTTGGCTAGTTGCTCTGGGAGCGGGTACATGGCGCGATAAGCCCAACCGCCTTCCGTTGCCGAATGACCGCTATGTACCTCGTCGGCATTGACCAGAATAATGGCGTCTTGTGGTGCAATATGGTGACCACCTGTGCGATAGAAACGTTGAGCACCCTGCTCTATAACCCCAAGCGTGTAACCCTCATGGCTATGACGTGAGAAGTTCTGCTTTTCGTACTCAGCATTAAGGATTTCAATGCCGCCGAGCTCCTCAGCGACTTTATATTCGGCCTTTTCTTTAGAACGTTTCTTGTTCTCCATAACAATTCCCAAGCCTGTTAATTATCGAACGACTTATCAGTCTACTCTATAGGCTCTTTTAGCTTTTGTACAAAATTGCGCTTTTGGTCGGTAATACTATTTTTAGCTTTAGATTCAAAGCTCGGGATAATGCTTTCTAGTTAAGAGCGAAGTCGTGCTAGGCTGGTACTTAGCGAAAAATTGACAAATGAATGGCTAAATCATGCCAATAATTCTCACCCACCATAAGCTACCCGTAGAGAGATATAATGAAAAAAACCGTAGCACTTCTGTTCTTCTTAAGCCTAACAGGCTGCACTCACAACCAGTCAAAAGCGTTAAGCATGAACTCTTCGTCTGTGAATTCATACCCGCAGTCGATGTCGAACCTACAACTGTGCGATACCTTGTATTACGGGAGGCCGAGCAATCAAACACTGGCCGCTATTGGCAGCGAGTTTAATCGCAGAGGTCTATCAAAGCATTGGTGTGATACAGAAACCAATAAACTTTATTTAACCAAGACGATTGATTGGGTTGCTGAACAAGTTGAAGGCAAAAAAGATTCTGAATAAACATCGGCGGTGGTGTTGCCTACGGATTGAGAGGTCAAACTCAATGTGATGTGCAAAAGCCACCTCTAGAAATAGAGCCAAAACAAACTGAACACCATTCATGCCTTTGCTCACAACAATATGGATTCACGTTGATAAATGTTAACAAGTGGTTAATTATCAGTATCCATTATTACTATAAGGAAATAACAAATGAAATGGATACTTGTTGCATTCGTCAGTGTTTTCTCTGTATTCACATACGCAAAAGATTGGAAGCAAATTCGATTTACTGTTGAAGGGGCTTACCCTCCATTCAGTTGGACAACGCAGGACGGTGAATTAGAAGGATTTGAAGTCGATTTGGCCAACGCACTGTGTATCGAGCTAGAGGTGAAGTGCATCATCTCAAAAACAGATTGGGACGGTATTATCCCATCTCTTCTAAGCCGAAAAAACGATGCAATAATAGCAGCGATGACAATTACCGAAGAGCGTGAAAAGAAAGTAAACTTCACTATCCCCTACGCCAAAGTTCCTACTCGTTTTGTGATGAAGAAAGATCGAGAGATCAATATGAACGACGACAGCTTGAATGACCTAACTATTGGGGTTCAGCGAGCAACTATTGGCGATAAGTACCTTTCTGAGATTTACCCAGATGTAGACATTAAACGTTATGGCTCATTCGACGAAGCCTTTACCGATTTACTCAACGGTCGTCTAGATACCGTATTTGGTGGCTCTATGGGCCTCAATTCGGGCTTTCTTGAAACAGAACAAGGCAAGGACTATCACTTTACCGGTCCTAAATTCACCGAGGAGAAGTGGTTCGGACGTGGTATTGGTGTAGCGGTACGAAAACAAGATAATGAACTCAAAGATCTTATCGATAGTGGAATACAAAGACTGATCGACAACGGTCAACACCAAAAGATTGCTAGCAAGTACTTCTCATACAGTATTTATGAATAGCCTAGCGCACAGAATGAATGAGCTTCACTGATGAAAATTGCTGGTCAATTTTTGGAAAGCTTCAGATAGCAAAAAGCCGCTCGTTAAGAGCGGCTTTTTTAAAGTGATGCTTGCAAGATAAGTCTTCATCACTCGAACCAGCTATCAATGAGTTAACAAGCAATTTGCAGTATAAGTTCGCATAACATTGCATCTAAAGTCTGCAAATTTGAACATCGACTAAAATTCAACGTAGTAAATTTACCACGATCCAATTAATCCTCTAGCAGACAGAATCGCTTGGTGAACATAACATAATCGACATGTGTGTAACAAACTAATTAGATTGTACGCCCCACACCTAAACCTGTGGGATCCCCTCGAATTTCATCATAAGTCTTCAAACTGTATAGTCAGTTTTGATAACTGGCTATATGCGTAAAGTAACAAAGGTTCATCAGGGCAATAACGCGCATCATCTATCACCTCTCTACCTAAATAGACATAAGATAAGACGCACTTTCGCCTCTCTGTATTGGCTTGCAGCAAGCGTGATTGGGTCAGTTGTGCACTCACACCCCCCACGCACCAAAGCATAAACGTTATCAATGATGCGATTAGTATCAGGTTGTCATAACGTTTTGCGCTTTTTGAGTTCGCGTACTCCAATCCTAAGCCCAGTTTTCCATTTTTTGTATCTCTAAACGCTTCTTCTATCTGCATACGCTGCGCATATAGCTTGACGACTTTAGTTGCGCTGACTTTCTCATGCTCGGGTAAGTGATATACCAATAACCAAGGCTCAATCGCTTTCGCCTGCTGGTATTTATCTGTCGTGCACTGTGACTTGCCACCTCGTTTTTTCTTTGCTATCCGACCTTTCTTTTTATTTTGATAAATA
>JAYYSE010000063.1:0-3105 GCA_036126475.1 Pseudomonadota bacterium
ACGTATGTATATCAATCACTTTACCGTCTAGTGTCTTTCGATGTTTGTTTAGCTTGAATTTAGATTAAACAAGTTGAAAAAAAGGTAAAAGGATTAAAAAGTTATATCATATAGATATGTAGCAGAATTGACGCCTATCTACAGTGAAGTCAGAACTTCAAATAGATAGGCGAATACAGAGGGAAGAATTAGCGAGAGCGTAGAGCTTGGTCTTTAAATTCAGCAACCCACATTGCAGTTGCACCACACACAGCAACCGGCATTACGATCAGGTTGAGAACGGGAATGGTAGTACACACAGAAACAAGTGCACCAAAGCTATAGCTCTTACCTTGTTTTTGTTTCAAATTATTTCTCATGTCATCAAATTTGATTTTATGATTGTCGAATGGGTAGTCGGCGTATTGAATCGCTAACATCCATGCGGTGAAGATGAACCATAAAAATGGCGCGACGGTTTGACCGAGTGCAGGAATTAATAAAAGTAAGAATAAACCGATCGCTTTTGGCAGAATGTAGACAAGCTTGCGCCATTCTCTTGCTAAAATGCGCGGAGTATCTTTTAAAACATCCAGCAAACCGTCGTCATTAACTTTTTTACCGCTAAGCAGCTCTTCGACTTTTTCTGAAAGTAGACCATTGAAAGGAGCGGCAATGAAATTGGCAAGTGTGCTGAAGAAATATGAAAAGGTCGCCAACACGGTTAATACCAATAGTGGCCACAAAACATATGACAACCAAGATAAGAAGCTTGGTAAACCTTCGATCCAACCTTCGATCCAGGTGTTGAGATTAGAGAAGATATAAAAAAGCGCACCGCCAACGAGTAACAAGTTGGCAAGAAGAGGAAGCAGTACAAATTTGCGAATGCTCGGAGACAACGCGATCTTTATACCGAAAACAAAATAGCCAAAGCCAGAGCGGGGAACAGATTCAATAGTCATATTTAATTTAGGTCACATGTGAATTTGGTTAAATAGCAAACACGTCTAGTGTACTCGACCAAAATTAAGAAAAAAAGCGTGGCGAAAATCACACCATCTAAGGAACTAATTGTATTAAGTTGTTCTAAAACAGTGGCTACTTTTGATAGAGTAGTGAGATTGGTCAAATTAACCCAACTTAGTGACAGCGTCTTTCCGCTAGTTGACTAAGAAAGCTGAGAGCGAAAAATGCAGGAATTGCGATTTGTACTCATTGTTGTTGGCGCACTAGCTATCGCCGCATTATTGTTCCACGGTTTGTGGACGAGTAAAAAAGAAGGGAAAGCAAAGTTTGGAGATAAACCACTTGGCAAGCTAGATAATGATAGCTTAGACGATGCTGAAACCATCCCAAACCGTTCATTCGCCCCAGAAGATAATTTTGAGATAATCCGAAAAGAGCGTAAAGAGCCGGATTTTGCAGTATCGCCGTCTGCGGCTGATCCGCTGATCGATTCTGATCCGCTTACAGCACCACAACCAAAAGAAGAGCAACAAGACGATATCGAGTTGAATGATTTGCCTTCTTTCAGTGTTGAAGACCCTATCAAGGTTGATAGCGAACCGGAACATGTTGAACAAGCGGTAGAACCAGAGGTTCCTAGCTTCGAACTGACCGACGAGCAAAAAGAAAGCCATGCAGGTTTTAAAGAGCAGTACGGTTCTTTTGAAGAAGTTGCAGCTGAACAAGTTGAAGAGCCTGTCGTCGCAAGTGAGCCAATGGCTTCACAACAAACTTTTACTGTAAGTGAACCATTCGCAGCAAAAGAGAGTGTTGCTCCACAAGCAGCAGCTCCTGTTGAAGAAACAAAGCAAGATGAAGAATTAGGCTTAGAGGTGATTGTCCTCAATGTTCACTGTGCTGGAGAGCTCCCATTTGTTGGTACTGAACTTTTCCGCAGCATGGAGAACAATGGCTTAACCTACGGTGAGATGTCTATTTACCACTGCTTTGCACAATCAGCTGATGAGCCTAAGGTTATCTTCAGTGTCGCAAATATGATGCAACCTGGTACTTTAGAGCATGATGATCCAGCTGACTTTACGACTAAAGGTATTTCGTTCTTCATGACATTACCATGCTATGGTCAAGCTGATCAAAACTTCAATGTGATGTTGAGTGCGGCACAGAAGATTGCTGATGATATGGGCGGAAACGTTTTGGATGAATCACGCAACCTAATGACACCAAACCGTTTATCAGACTACCGCAAACAGATTAGAGACTTCATGTCGGCAGCGAACGCTTAGCCATATTGTTTAGCCTAGTAAATAATCTATATTTATAGAAAAGGGCTCCTAAGGGAGCCCTTTTTGATATTTCAATCACGACAGAGAATGATATGAAAGAATCGATTCAAGTGACCTTAGAGCAGTTAAGAGAAACTCTGCACTATCATGCCGTTCGTTATTACGTAGAAGATAGCCCAGAGATCCCTGATGTTGAGTACGATCGATTAATGCAGCAGTTGCTAAAGATCGAAGAAGAGAATCCAGAGCTCGTAACCTTGGACTCACCGAGCCAACGTGTTGGTGGTCAGCCGCTAGATGGCTTTACGCAAGTGACTCACGAGATCCCAATGCTTTCTCTAGATAATGCATTCTCTGATGAAGACCTAGATGCGTTTAATAAGCGTATGTCCGATAGAGCACCTACCGCGAACCTTAAGACTTTCTGTTGTGAGCCTAAACTCGATGGCCTCGCTGTGAGCTTGCTTTATGTGAACGGTACATTAGTTCAAGCGGCGACTCGTGGTGATGGCGCAACGGGTGAAAACATCACTGAAAACGTTCGTACTATCAGCTCGATTCCACTTAAGCTACAAGGCGAAGGTTGGCCTGAACGTATTGAAGTGCGTGGTGAAGTGTTCATGCCAAAAGCCGGCTTCGATAAACTGAACGAAATGGCGTTGAAGAAAGGTGAGAAAGTCTTTGTTAACCCACGTAATGCAGCGGCAGGTAGCTTGCGTCAGCTTGATTCACGTATTACCGCAAAACGCCCATTAGCTTTCTATGCTTACAGCGTGGGTGTTGTTGAAGGTACAGAGCTCTCAAGTAGCCATTACCAACGTTTCTTACAGCTAAAAGGCTGGGGACTGCCAATGTGTCCTGAGACGAAGCA
>JAYYSE010000064.1:0-12487 GCA_036126475.1 Pseudomonadota bacterium
GCTATATTTTCTTTCCAAGAGCACGATGTCGTTATCCCCATGACAGTGCTAGAGGAACTAGACAGAATCAAAGACAGTAAGAGGGACGTTGCAAGAGATGCAAGAATTGCGATTCGAACTCTCGAAGATTTATTCAGGGAAGCCACACCAGACCAAATCTCGGAAGGTATCCCTTTTACTAAAGACATCAAGGCCTCAGGCAGTATCTCAATACTCGCCGATTACGAACTTCAAGAGAGCATCAAAGCCTTTGCCGACGACAAGGCTGGCGATAATCGAATTCTCAACGCTGTACTTTACCTTCAAAATAAACGCGCGCCACGCGAAGTGGTTCTCATCACCAAAGACATCAACATGCGTTTACGTGCAAAAGGGGCGGGCGTACGTTTCGTTGAAGATTATCAAACCGACCAACTCATCGATGATATCCAATACCTCACTAAAGGTTTCCAACAACTTGAAGGGGAATTTTGGGATGGTATCGACAATGTAGAAAGTAAAACTCTAGCTGGCAAAACCTTCCATACGCTAGCAAGAGAGCCTTTCGAACCCACCTTCCTTAATCAATATGTGATTGATGAAGAGAGTGACTTTGCAGCAAGAATTGAAGAGATTGATACCGAAACCGTCACACTCAGAGACTTAAGCCGTGAACGCTTAATGAATCGCAGAGCCTGGGACATCACACCCAAGAATATTTATCAGGGTATGGCAATTGATGCGCTCCTCGACCCAGATATTGACCTGGTGATCCTAACTGGCGCGGCAGGTAGTGGTAAAACACTGCTCGCCATGGCCACAGCGCTTGAGCAAACTATAGAACGCAAACAGTTCGATAAGATCATCGTAACCCGAAACACGCCTGACATTGGTGAGTCTATTGGTTTCCTTCCGGGTACTGAGGAAGAAAAGATGCTGCCTTGGTTGGCTGCCGTGACCGACACACTGGAAGCGCTGCACAAAAATGACCACTGCACCGAAGGGTCACTGAAGTACATCTGTGATAAAGCCAATATCCAGTTCAAATCGATCAACTTCATGCGCGGCCGTTCCATCCAAAATGCGTTTGTGCTTCTCGATGAGTGTCAGAATCTCACCGCATCGCAAATCAAAACCATCATCACCCGTTGTGGTGAAGGGACCAAGATTGTCTGCTCAGGTAACCTAGCGCAGATAGATTCTTCTTACTTAACTCCTGTTACTTCAGGTTTAACCTACATGGTTGAGCGTTTTAAAAACTTCGAAGGCAGTGCCAATATCCACCTCAATGGCGTAGTACGTAGCCGGCTGGCAGAGTTTGCCGAAGAGAACATGTAATCCTTTTTGCTATTACTCACCCTCCTTTAAAAACAAAAAGCGCCTCACAATGGAGGCGCTTTCAACTCTATCTTTGTGCTAACTTTGCTGCAGCAGGCCTGATTTACTCAGTACCACCAACCGTTAACGAATCTAGCTTCAATGTTGGTTGACCAACACCCACAGGCACACTTTGACCAGCCTTACCACACACACCCACACCACGGTCGATGCTTAGATCATTACCCACCATAGACACTTGCTGCATCGCTTCAATACCAGAGCCGATCAACGTTGCACCCTTCACTGGGTGAGTGATCTTACCGTTTTCAATCATGTAAGCTTCAGAAGCCGAGAACACAAACTTACCAGACGTAATATCAACCTGACCGCCGCCGAAGTTTGGTGCATAAATACCTTTATCTACTGTCGCGATGATCTCTTCAGGTGTGTATTCACCCGGTAGCATGTATGTGTTCGTCATACGTGGCATTGGAAGGTGCGCATAAGACTCACGACGACCGTTACCTGTTGGTGCAACACCCATTAGACGAGCGTTCAGCTTGTCTTGCATGTAACCTTTTAAGATGCCGTTTTCGATCAACGTGTTGTACTGACCGTTAACACCTTCATCATCCACGTTCAATGAACCACGAAGGTCAGTCAATGTACCGTCATCGACAATCGTACATAGGCTTGAAGTCACCTGTTCACCAACTTTACCAGAGAATACTGAAGACTCTTTACGGTTGAAGTCGCCCTCTAAACCGTGACCTACCGCTTCGTGTAGTAAAACGCCCGGCCAGCCAGAACCAAGAACCACAGGCATTGCACCAGCAGGCGCAGCAACTGCTTCAAGGTTAACAAGCGCTTGGCGAATCGCTTCATCAGCAAATTGGTAAGCAACTTGAGTACCTTTGTCATCACTTAGGAAGAAGTCGTAACCAAAACGGCCACCACCACCAGCACTACCACGCTCACGGCGATCGCCTTTCTGCGCAAGTACACTGATTGATAGACGAACAAGCGGACGAATATCGCCAGCGTAAGTGCCATCCGTCGCAGCAACCAGCATCTGCTCATGCACACCACTTAGGCTTACCGATACTTCAGTAACCATAGGTTCTTTAGTACGAATGTAAGCGTCCAGTGACTTAAGAAGTTCTGTTTTTTGCTGTTTTTCCCAGCTTGCTAAAGGGTTTACCGCATCATAATAGGTTTGGTTAGCGTTGCGTTTGAAGGCTTGTACCTTACCGTTTTGACCTTGCTTCGCGATACCACGAGCTGCAATCGCACTTTGCTTTAGACCATCGAGTTGGATTTGGTCAGAATAAGCAAAGCCAGTCTTTTCGCCAGATACTGCACGAACACCCACACCGCAATCGATATTGAAAGAGCCGTCTTTGATGATGCTGTCTTCTAGCACTAAAGATTCGTGCCAGCTTGACTGAAAGTAGATATCAGCATAATCAATTTGGCGGGTAGCAATGCTCGCCAATGTATCTGCGATATTTTGCTCCGTAAGCCCTGTTGGGTTCAGTAGCGCTTCTTCAATTTGATTAATGCTCATAGATGGCTCTTGTTTGTAATTAAAATTGATTGGTAAATCGAGTGTGTTGTGTGATTGGCATATTTTGCCTAATGGATTCACAACTGGATGTGTCTATCTCGACTACCATACTTTTAGGATCTTGGTCTAACTGTGCGACCACTCTTCCCCAGGGATCAACCACCATAGAGTGTCCCCATGTTTCTCTTTGGCAAGGATGCTTACCACCTTGCCCTACCGCAACAATCCACGATTGTGTTTCGATTGCCCGGCATCTTAACAGTGCTTCCCAATGCGCCTGACCGGTTACTGCAGTAAACGCGGCTGGTACCACTATGATCTGCGCGCCTTGCTTGCGTAACTCTGAATACAAGTGAGGAAAGCGCACATCATAACAAATACTTAAACCTAAGTGACCAAAAGGCGTTTCCGTTGTCACAACTCGGTTACCCGGAGTGAAAATATCAGACTCTCGATAACACTTGTGGGCATCGGCGACGTCCACATCGAACATGTGTAGCTTGTCATAGTGAGCCACTAAGCTGCCAAAGTCATCAATCACCAGAGTCGTAGTAGTGACACCCTTCGCTGTGCTTATCGGCATACTGCCCACAATGATCCAAATGCGATGAAGCTTGGCTAACTCAGCCAGTTTCTTCTGCAATGGGCCATCATTCAATAGCTCGGCATACTGGTGATAATCCGCTTTGCTACCGAATACCAAGGCATTCTCTGGACACACAACCCATTTAGCCCCTAACACTTTACACTTGGCTACCTCTTTGGCGAGATAATCAAGGTTACAGTCAGGGTCAGGGCCCGAAGTCATTTGAATCAAACCAACACAATCCATGTGCACTGCTTCTCCATTCATTATGATTCAGAAATCACTATTTATCTGTGTATTAGGCCTTACTTTTACTCAGCCAACTTTCTTAGGTTTTCTGGAAGTTCGAACTCACCAGAGCTACGTGAAAGCTCGTTTACCGTTGGTGAATCCAGCGGACCTTTCACTGAGTAATTCACCTGAGTAAAGACCTCAACAACCGGTGAAATAACCGTAGTTACCGCCAACACATACAATGCTGTTTGAGGCGTTACCGCAAACGCTGTTAGCACTGGAATACCCGATGTGATATCTGGCGTAAAGTTTACTTCAGCATCTACCTGACGAGTATTTAGGTTAGCGATGCCTTTGATCTTCATCTCTCCCGCCACGGCATCCATGTTCAGGTCATTGGTCAGGAAGATACCATTTTGAATCTTACCCGTGCCTGTAATGCTGTTAAATGCCATGCCTTTATCAAACACATCAGAGAAATCGAGCTGCATCTTACGAATGATCGAATCTAAGCTAAACAAGCCAAGCAGACGAGCCGCCCCGCTCACATCTGAGATAATACCTTTACCAAACTTGGTTTTTACGTCGCCATCCAGAGTATCCATTTTGATACCCCAAGGTGAACCGTCCCAGTCAAGTTGAGCTTCCAGCTCAAATGGTGCTTTTTGAATGCCCGACGTGATACCAAAGCGCTCCATCAACTCACTGTTGTTTTCACCTTCAACGTCAACTTTCAGCGATGAATGACTCTTGTCACCATTCAATTCCCACCAGCCACTGACATCCGCTTTGTTGCCGCCGCTGCGTACCTGAATTTTCTTCCACGCAAGGCGGTTTTCTTCTCTCGCTAGCTCAACATCCACCTTGCCAACTTTATAGCCTTGTAGCCAGAAGTCGTTCAGGGTTAGCTTGAGGTTCGGCATCACATCATGAATCTTCCTATCCAACTCAGAGATCTGCGGTGCTTCTTGCTCTTTGCGTTGCAGCAATGGTTCTTGCTTTGATTTGTCGCTCCATTCTGGAACAAACAGGTGCAAGCGATCCAGCGACACGGTTAAGTCACAAGGAGGCAGATAATTAATATCCCCTTCTAACTCTTGGCTCGATACTTCCATTTGCCAAGCTTGTTTACTCTTGCGTGCACTAAAATCAACATCATTCCAAGAAATACCACCAAGAATCAGCTCTTTACTTTCAAAAGTCACACGGCTTGGAGCCGGAATAGTTGGTGTGTTCATTTGGTTTAGAACAGCAGTTGATGGATGTACTGGCTCCATGATCACCGAAAGCCAATCATCAGCATTAAACTTATCAGTACGAATCAAAACATGGTGCCCAACCACAGGGCTAATCTTATAGCCACCTCGACCTAATACTAGGTTGGTCGCGGTTAGTTCAGGCACATCACCCGTGATATCAATTTCAGCTTGGTACTTAGTATTCGGCAACTGCAAACGTGCAGTAATCGCTTCTTGGTTACCCGATGCTTGTAGCCTAGCAGAGCCACTCTCTAATGACTTCTTCGCCAATGGGTATGGATAGCCACTTGCCAGATACTTAAGATCAGACTGTAAATCCAATTGGTAAGTAAAGCCGATGTCATTCAATTGGATATCTATCTCGCTTTGCCATTGTGCGTGACCAGATAGGCGACTCAGCCACTGCTCACCAATGTAAGGCTCTAAAGGCTTCACATCCCAGTCGCCTAGCACATCGATATCAACAGCGTAGCCAGGACCATCATTCTGCCCTTTGAAATCAATAGAGATACCTTGTTTAAGTAAGTCTGCCGCCAAACCATTTGCAGTCACCACATCATTATCAAACTCTATCCGACCCGTGGTGTTTTCTAACACCATTGGTGGCGCTTCAATTTCAACATGGTTGCCGCTTAGGTCAGCGTAACCCCACGCTCTGGCTTCTTTATCAGAGTCGAATGGGATATTAAGCTGGAATTCAGAATAGACATCACCGCTCACTTGAAGTGCGGTTAACGCAGCGCCCACCGAGTCAACCAGTGGCGAAGCTGTCATGTAATCACGCACCGCATTACCTGACGCGGTGGCCTTAGCTTCTATCTCGATATGACCGCCTTCACCCAAGTAAGGAATACGACCTGTGATTCGATCGGCAGTCACATCCATTAGTTGTGCAGAGCGAGAATCGAGATGCATTGCATCATTCTCAAAAAACAGATCAAGTTGCAGGTCTGTGATCAATGGCCATGCGGTATCAAAGCTAAATTTAGCGTCCTCTAATCGAGCCCAAACTTGAAAAATACCATCGTGATTGGTGTACGGATAGTTATCCAATTGACCGTGCCACAGCAACTTCACCGTATCAGCCTTACCCGCCTGAATCGCGGTGGAAAGGTAATCCGTCAACTCTTGACCAAGTGCTAAGGTCGGTAGATAACGCCATGTTTCACCGACGTTATAAGCATCTACTTCACCGTAAAATGATAAGAAAGGGCTTGAATCTTTAGGGAAATCTAAGCGAAATGCACCGAGCATCTGTAAATCTGGCGTGGCTGCCGTGACTTTATCAGACCAAAGCTTCCAGCCGTTCTCATCTTGCTGCCATACAATGTCAACATGACCTTGTTTGATGTTTAAAGGAGCTTGGAAAACATCGCCATACGTGAATACATCGTCAATAATATATAAGCTGGCTTTTGCTTCTGTCATAGAGCCGAACACGCTACCAGAAACTTGGCTAAAGCCCGGTACTAAATCCCACTGCTCGATCGCAAAATCAGAAAAACTAGCCGAGTAACGTAAGCTCTCAATACCAGACTCCATCGATAGGCGAATATCAGACACCGTACCGCCTGGAGACAGCACATTTATCATCTTGGTTGACTCTTCTGAGTCTGGCAGCAGCTTAATCAGCGGTGTAATTGTAGAAACATCGAGCTCGGAGACGTTAAGCTGCCAAGGGCCTTGTTGCCACTTAAATACCACATCGAGTTCAGGCCACGGCGTGTCATCGGTTCTTAAATTAAGTGAGTGACCATTAACTTGCCAGCCTTCATCAATCGGTGACAACTTAAAAACGCCTGATTCAAACATCAGGTCATGCTTACCATCTTCGTTCCAGGTCAATTCTGAAGGCAGCACTTCGACATAGGCGCTGACTGGCTTGCTATTACGTAGCGTAAGCCAGCTATTTAAGCTCACGGTCCCCTTTTCAATGCCAGACTCAGCCTGTATGAAACGGGTTAACCAAGGTTTAATGGAGATGCTATCAGCGCTGACATAAAACTCACCCGTAACATCCGTCAGTGAGCCATCATCAATAAAGTTAGCACTTACTGATAAAGAGTTGAGGTTAGCGTCTTTGATACTTACTATGCCTTCTGCCAGATGGTGTTTACCTGAGTTCTGCCACTTTAAAGTTTCGATATCAAGCTGACGCTCTTCATCAGAGACAGCACGATAAAAGATGGTAGAATCTTTCGCGGTGAAATCAACCAGTGTTTTTAGCAGCAGGTTATCCAGCTCATTCATTACTCGCTTAGAGGAGCCAGAATTTTTAGGTTTATCTGTCTCGTTTTGCCCAGCAAACAGGTCAATAGATCGGATATCAAGATACATCTGGTTCATAACCAGATCGGCTACAACCGGACGCATTTGAACGAGTGATTGAATCAAGTCGAACTCGACTTCAACACGCTCAACAGAGAAGGTCACATCTTCTGCATTAGGAAGGCCAGCTTTTACACCTTGCAGCGCGATGGAGGGGTGAGTGTTACGCCAAAAACCACCTACGTCTTGAATAGAAAACTCAAAACCAGAATGTTGATTTACCCAAAGCTCAATTTCAGATTGATACTTATTTAAATTGGGTAAGGCTACACGCAGTGTAGTAACAGCAATGGCTAGCGTTACTAAGAGAGTAACCACTAACCATAAGCATGCACGTAGAATCAGAGTAACGCTTGAGCTCACAAAATTTCCATTACATCATAACAACATCAAACTGCTCTTGTATGTACAGAGGCTCAGCCTGGATTTTAACTTGTTTACCAATAAACACTTCAAGCTCAGCAAGCGCATGAGACTCATCGCCTTCTAGTGCTTCAGCAACCGCTGCAGCAGCATAAACCACAAACTTGTCAGCGTCGTAGGCACGATTGACACGAGTGATCTCTCGAAGTATCTCATAACAAACGGTTTCAACTGTCTTCACGCTGCCACGGCCTTCACAAGCAGGACAACTCGAACACAGAATATGCTCAATACTTTCACGAGTGCGCTTACGCGTCATCTCTACTAAGCCAAGCTGTGTAAAGCCATTAATGTTGGTCTTTACACGATCTTTGTCTAGCGCACTTTCTAGGGAAGTGAGTACTCGCTTACGATGGTCTTCCGACAGCATATCGATAAAGTCGATAATGATGATGCCACCTAAGTTACGCAAACGCAGTTGACGAGCAATCGCTTGTGTCGCCTCGACATTGGTGTTGAATATCGTCTCTTCTAGGTTACGACGACCAACAAACGCGCCGGTGTTAATATCAACCGTAGTCATCGCTTCCGTTTGGTCGATGATCAGATAGCCACCAGACTTGAGCTCGACTTTACGATCCAGAGAGCGCTGAATTTCGTTCTCAGTATCGTACATATCAAAGATAGGCTTATCACCTTCATACAGCTCAAGCTTATCACTCAGCTCTGGCACGTATTCAGAAGTAAACTCTTTAAGGTTTTCATACTCAAGGCGAGAATCGACCTGAATCTTGCTCAGTTCCGTTCCTACAAAATCACGCAAGATACGCTGACTTAAACACAACTCACCGTACAAACGAGTACGTGCTTTATGCTTGCCACGACGTTCCAATACCTTAAGCCATAAGCGCTTCAAGAATGCCGCATCTTGTGCGAGCTCGTTCGAATCAGCGCCTTCTGCAGCAGTACGGATAATAAAACCACCATGTTCATCACAGTAATGAGAGACGACCTTCTTGAGACGATTACGCTCGGATTCGCTATCGATACGTTGAGAAACACCAACGTGACTCGCCCCCGGCATAAACACGAGGTAACGAGATGGCAGAGTGATATCAGTGGTTAGGCGGGCACCTTTGGTACCAAGCGGGTCTTTTACGACTTGAACCACAATGTCTTGCCCTTGACGAACAAGCTCTGAAATATCGCGAACCTGAAATTGCTTCTTTTCATTTTCAGCGACACATTCAGTGTGTGGGACAATATCAGAGGCGTGTAGAAAAGCTGCTTTCTCAAGACCGATATCCACAAACGCAGCCTGCATTCCCGGAAGAACACGACTAACGCGACCTTTATAGATATTTCCTACGATTCCGCGTCGAGCGTCTCGTTCGATATGGATCTCTTGAAGAGTTCCCCCTTCAATCATGGCCACGCGAGTTTCACTCGGGGTCACGTTCAGCAACAATTCAGCACTCATGGTGCACCTCAGATTAGTAATTATAAGAATTCTTGCAGTAGCTGGTCCGTTTCAAATAAAGGTAAGCCGACAACGGCATAATAACTACCTTCGATTCGGGTGACAAAGCGCCCACCCAAACCTTGGATCCCATAGCTACCGGCTTTATCGCATGGCTCCCCTGTTTGCCAGTATTGTTCTATTTCTTTTTCACTGAGGGGTTTAAACCATACGTCGGTAATAACGATTTCTGTTTTTTGTTTTTCTTTTGAAACCACTGAAACAGCCGTCATCACTTGGTGGCGTCCATTCGCTAATTGAGTCAGCATACGCTTAGAGTCAGAAAAATCAGCGGGTTTCTCAAGCACTTGCCCTTGGCTTACCACTACAGTATCAGAGCCAAGAACCACTGTTTCAGAATCAAGAGAAATAACATCAGAACCAAGCACTACAGTATCAGAATCAGAAGCTACATGCTGCCTTTCAGAAGGATTCGTTGTTAATAAAGACAACGCAGCTAGAGCTTTATCTAAAGATAGCCGCTTAACGTACTCTTCGGCGGTTTCTTGAATGTGTTTACACTCTTCAACATCGGTCACTAAGACAGAAAACTCATAACCGAGTTGAGATAGTAATTCTCTGCGGCGCGGCGAACCGGATGCCAAAACTAAATGTTTCTTTTCCATCGTCACGCTACCTCACATGCCAATGGCGACGTACGCGTCTCATCAACAAGAACATCCAAGGCCAAAGTATACAGTTTATCAATGCACTCCATAATGATAATGGATTGAAGACAACATCTTGAATCAAATATTCGCCGAAGAATATCAGTACCTCAAACAATACCGTTAACGCCGCAATGATCATGGCTTGTTGCCACAACGCCATATTACGAATTACGAGGAAGTTTAACGCAACAATGTACATCACTATTGCCATCATCATGCCCCGAATACCTAATGTCGAACCAATCAAAAGATCCCACAACAAGCCCAGAATCAAAGCACAGCCTACGTTAACACGATGAGGTAAAGCCAGAACCCAGTAACAAGTCACCAGCAGTAACCAAGACGGTCTGAATAAGTCTAAACTACCCGGCCATGGAATGGTTTGCAGAATAAGCGCGATTAATAATGAACAGCCAATTACTGCCTTGCTTCTTAAAACGCTATTGGCCATTTTCATCCTCTAACATTGTTTGCTCTATGTTGGATTGATCGGTCTGTTTCTGTTTGTTTTCGTCAGGCCACACAAGCAGCAGATATCTAAGCTTATCAAATTCAACCACAGGTTCCGCTTTGATTAGCGCAAACTCACGTTTCGGATCGTAATCAACCTTAGAAACGTAAGCGACTGGGTAACCTTCTGGATAAACACCACCAAGGCCTGACGTTACCAAGAGATCTTCTTCCTGAATGTCAGTACTGGTTGGAATATGCTCTAGCTGGATTTCGTCAATCATGCCATTACCAGAAGCAATCACACGGATATCGTTACGGATAACTTGGACGGGAATCGCATTGTTTGCATCCGTAAGTAGCAAGACTCGACTATTGTGAGCCGCAACAAAAGTCACTTGACCAACAATACCTTTCTCGTTGATCACCGGCTGTCCTTCATACACCCCATCAATCTGACCTTTATCTATCACGACTTGATGACGGTATGGAGAGGTATCAACGGCCATAACTTCAGTAACGACTTTCTTTTCATCGCGGATAAACGGAGAGCTTAATAGTTTACGAAGGCGCTTATTTTCTTCTTGATATTGCTCAAGCAAAATAAGCTCGCTCTTTAGTCGCAAGACTTCTCGCTTCATATTATGGTTTGATTCGATCAGTCCTTTACGAGTGCTAAAACGGTCGTATACACCGTCAAACATCGTACGAGGTAGGTTAGCTGCATATTGAATTGGGGCAACCATGCTGTTCAATAGATAGCGGACATTTGAGAAAGTATCTAAACGACTATCAGCCAGCATAAGGCTGGCTGATAAAATTACAGCAAAAAACAGGCGCAATTGTAGAGAGGGACCTCTACCAAAAATTGGCTTCATTCTATATTTGATCCTAGATCTACATTTGATCCTATAGATAAGGTCCTAGGCTCTTTACATAAAACTAGATAATCAAAGAGCCTAACACTAGATATTATTCTTCGCTGAACAGATCGCCGCCGTGCATATCGATCATCTCTAGGGCTTTACCGCCACCTAGAGCAACACACGTTAGTGGCTCTTCTGCAACAACAACAGGAATACCTGTCTCTTCTGTTAGCAGGCGATCAAGATCTTTAAGCAGTGCACCACCACCTGTTAGTACCATACCGTTTTCTGAGATATCAGAAGCAAGCTCTGGTGGACACTGTTCAAGTGCAACCATTACTGCAGATACGATACCAGATAGAGGTTCTTGAAGTGCTTCAAGGATCTCATTTGAATTTAGGCTAAAGCTACGAGGCACACCTTCAGCAAGGTTACGACCGCGTACTTCGATCTCTTCGACTTCATCGCCAGGGTAAGCTGAACCGATTTCGTGTTTGATCTTCTCTGCCGTCGCTTCACCAATCAAGCTGCCGTAGTTACGACGAACGTAGTTGATGATCGCTTCATCAAAACGGTCACCACCGATACGTACAGAAGATGAGTAAACCACACCGTTCAGAGAGATAACCGCAACTTCAGTAGTACCACCACCGATATCAACAACCATTGAACCCGTTGGCTCAGATACGCGTAGGCCAGCACCAATCGCTGCCGCCATTGGCTCATCGATTAGGTAAACTTCACGAGCGCCAGCACCCAATGCAGATTCACGGATAGCACGACGCTCAACTTGCGTTGAACCACAAGGTACACAAACCAAAACGCGAGGACTTGGTTTAAGCACACTGTTGTCATGCACTTGTTTAATGAAGTGCTGAAGCATTTTTTCCGTTACGTAGAAATCAGCAATTACGCCATCTTTCATTGGACGGATCGCTGAAATATTACCAGGCGTACGACCAAGCATTTGCTTAGCAGCGTGGCCAACAGCAGCAACACTTTTTGCAGAACCCACACGATCTTGGCGAATAGCTACAACTGAAGGCTCATCAAGAACAATGCCTTGGCCTTTTACATATATAAGAGTATTGGCAGTACCTAAGTCAATCGATAGGTCGTTTGAAAACATGCCACGAAGTTTTTTAAACATATTCTTCGCTCATCCTGCAAGAATTAGAAGACAAAAATTGCACTAAATGTACCAATGCCTTGCTGTCACGGCAAGGCATTGAAGTATAAACATGGACTGAAATCCGCAATTTCTTACAGATTCCTAACTTAACCATCAAAAATTATATTATTACTCAGCTGTTAAGCCACTTTCACCACGATAGATCACTCGATC
>JAYYSE010000065.1:0-50931 GCA_036126475.1 Pseudomonadota bacterium
CAAGTTGGCGAGACTTACGCTATGATCAAAGCGCTGAATAAGCTTACAGGGTTAGGTATGCCTGAAACTCAGTATATTGTTTAAGAGTCAAGCACATGGGACAGGCATGTCTTCGCTCTGAATTAAGCAACAAAGCCGTTCAGATACTAAAAACAAAGACACAGGCGGCGCTGTCGCGGGTGGAAATGGTCGCAGTATTGATATGGGCGATAGCATCACGTTGACTCTGGATTATCAGGCTGAAGCGCTTGAAACGATCTTTGGGTGGAACTCGATGTTTGTAAAAGACGAAGATAACGTATTCGATGGTCAGCCAATGAAAGAAGGTTACGATGTTCATAACCTTTATGCGCAATGGGTGCCATCAACGGTCGATGGACTGTCTGTGACCTTTGGTGTCGATAACGTATTTGACGAGCAATACACCTCGCACGCATCTCTTTCAGGTACCGTAAGAGGCTTTACCTTGGATGATTATGAACCTGGCCGCAACTACAAGCTTTCTGCCGGGTATCAGTTCTAGGAACGAGGAACGAAATAGGTTCAGTTAGAGTGACAAGCTAGCGGTCGTAGGGAGCCGCGAAGTTTATAGCCCGAAGCTGAAGCTATCCGTTTAAACCACTCATTGAAGTGAACAGTAGAAAGAAAAGCGCCTCTCGAACAAGGAATCAAGAGGCGCTTAGTTTTAAATTGTCTGAACAGTTAAGCCGGCGCCCCAATGCTATTCAATTGGTAGAGACAATACACTACAATTGAGCTTGACTTGCTTCAGCCATTCTTTCGGAATCGCTCCGTTTTCTTCATAGAAACAAGCCGCTAATACCGCGCCAATCACGATCGCACGCCCGCAACTATCACCACCACATAAGATGTTATCTCTAATACCTTGTTTAAAGCTTTGAGCGCCTGCAATGATGCGAATCAGCAGCGGGAACGCGGCGCTTAATTCACAATGTAGTCCTAACTTTCTCGCGGCATCTGTTATTGAAAGCTCAGGCTCTGCGAGGGCTTCATCTATTTGATCGTGTATAAACCTGCTGCAGGTTTGTCTTACCATCTCTACCGATTGTGATGGAGAGTTACCTTGTATCGCAGCTTGAATCAGCAGCGTGATTGCCTGCGCCCACTCGACGGCTTTGTCATTATTGTTGGTGACTCGAACCGCGCTTTCGACCATCGCTGGTAAGGTGTGAGAAGTATAAGTACAAGCCACTAGTGGGATAATTTTTGAAACAGCAGGCAATTGCGTGTCATCAGAGCCACAGGCTGTGATCGGGGCATCGGCCAGTTCAAATTTGTGGATATTCAGCAAGCTCATGCGCGTTGCTTTATCTATGTAACCTTGCCAACTGCCACCAAAATCAAACCAGAAGCGGAAATGCTTGATGTAGCATGCTTCATCGTAGTGTTGATTGTCGACTAGGCTATCAACCATCGCCAATAGTTGAGCGCCGTATTGTGATTGGTCGCCTGCGGATTTTCCTTGGTGAGCAAAATAGCCTTTATCTTGATAATCGGACTCGTTTGGTGAACGAAACTCAGGCTCGAAACCTGCTACCTGTAAGATCCTCTCTTGATCATATAACCAATGCAGCCCCATAGAGGCAGCGTCCCCTACTAATGCGCCGACAACGGCATAAAACGCTCTTTCTTTATGATTATCCATGTTGGTTTGACCTTTGAGAGAATCCGATGGGATTTGGTATTCAAAGTATAGTGTTTAAATGAGGGGGTTGCTGTGTTTTAGACGAGAGTTTTGAAACGATTAATCCTGATTGGTCAATGAGTTAAACCAATCAGGATAAGCTGATGAATATTATAGGCTAGGGCAAGCAGAGGTTACTGAAGTGCTACAGAAACAATGGAGTAACTCGTGCAAACTAGCGGTTGAGATAAGCACTTGAGCGTTGCTCTATCTTTCTGAAAATGCGAGAGAGCGTGAAGCAGAGTGCGAAGTAAACCGCGCCAACAATTAGCCAGATTTCAAAGATCAAACTGGATGAATTTGCCATCTCGGTGCCAACGAAGGTCATTTCTTGAATCGAAATCAGAGAAACAATCGAAGTGTCTTTTACCAACGAAATTGCTTGGCCAGCTAAAGGCGGGGTTATCGCGGTTAATACCTGTGGGCCTACTACATATCGATATTTTGAGAAGACGGATAAACCAAGTGAGTCCGCAGCTTCCCATTGCCCTTTAGGAATGCTTTCTAAGCCAGCGCGAATCACTTCAGCGATATACGCCGAAGAGAGAAGACCAATACAGATAACACCAGACGCTAAGTTTTCCCAAAGGTTGGCAGGTCCAAATAGAAAAGCTTGCAGTTGGTTTATGTCGCCATTGTGTTCACGTAGAAGGGTTTCTAAACCAAGCAAAGGAATCAGCTGGTTAGAGACAAAAAAGTAAAAGATAAACACAAAAACCAGTGGTGGAATATTTCGAACCAATTGGATGAAAAGCAGAGCTGGTGTTTTAAATAGAGCGATCTTAGAGTGTCTTGCGACCCCAAGCAGGGTACCGAAAGATAAGGCCAACACCATACTCCACAAACTTAAACGTAGTGTTGCGACTAGGCCTTGGAAGAAGTAAGTGATGCTACCTTGAGAAGGTGGAATGAAGATCAGCGTGAACGCGTCTTCCCATCGCCACTGATAGTTAATGCCGACAGCAGAGCGATAATAAAGCCAACCTGCAAACGCACAAATGATGGCGAATAACACACCATCCAAAAGATTGAGGCGTTGATACCAAGGCTTAATGTGAAGGTTGGGCTTGGGCGTTGATAATGCGCTAATACTACTCACGTCATTCCTGTTTAAACAATGATTATTACTGTGTTGTGAGAATGGGCTATGAATTCACAGCTATCTCGGGTGTTTCTTAAAAGGCAGTTCCAGTAAGGTACTGCCTTGATTGGTTATTTAACCTCTAATTAGCCGTCGATTACTGACCTTGAGCAATCTGATCTTGCCAATCTAGAGTAGAGAACCAGTACTCGTAACGCTCTTTTAACCAGCCATCTTCAGTACGTGCTTTGATCCACTCATTAAAGAACTCAGCTTTGTCGGTTTCACCTAGGCGAACAGCAAATGCCTCGTTACCTTTTGATAGACGTTCATCAAATGGAATGAATAGAGTGTCAGCGTTCTTGATTGCTTCGTGTTCTGGCTTAGGGCTAGAAGCGATAACCGCGTGTGCATTGCCGTTTAGTACTTCTTGGAACGCTTGAGCGTCGTCATCGAACTGAAGTACTTTCGCTTTCGGGAAGGTTTCACGAGCAACTTGAACAGTGAAGGCGCCACGACGAGCTGCAATTTTCACTCGGCGGGAGTCGAAATCCGAAATCTTGCTGAAGCCTTCTGCTAGCTCTTTGTTAGCCGCCAGTTGAACACCAGAGTGAGAATACGGTTCAGTAAAAAGAACACTCTTAGCGCGCGCTTCGGTAATCGACATACCGCCAATGATTACGTCAAACTTATTCGATAGTAGTGAAGGGATAATGCCATCCCATGCCGTCGGTACAAATTCAACTTTCCAGCCTGAATCCTCAGCAAGACGTTTTGCCACATCGATTTCAAATCCGACAAGATCGCCTTGTTTGTTACGCATAGCCCAAGGAACAAAAGTCGACATGCCAACACGTAGCGAGCCACGTTCGTTGATTTTGTCTAGGTTAGGCGTTTCAGACGCAAGTGCAGGCAAACTTACGGCAAGCGCAAGTAAAGCAGTGATAGCAGTTTTAAATAGCTTCATGCTGATAAATCCTTATTGTGTTCGCCAGTTAGCTCCGAGCTTATGCTCAAGCCAAGCTGCAACGGCAGAAAGTGAAAGTGTAAGTGCAAGATAAATGATTGCCACAGAGAACCATATCTCAAATGGCATCGCAGTTTCAGAAACAATGTTTCTCGCCTCGGTTGTCAGGTCGAAAATAGCCATGACACTCACAATCGAAGAGTTTTTGATAAGGGAGATCACTTCGTTGGTCAGAGGTGGCAACGTGCGTTGTAACACTTGAGGAAGAATCACATCCCAATAAGTATAGGTCTTTGATAAGCCCAAAGATTGAGCGGCTTCAAATTGTCCTTTAGAAATACTATTTAAACCTGCACGAAATATCTCAGCGGTGTATGCTCCTTGAAAAAGTGCCAAGGCTAAAACCGCTGTGCTAAATCGATCCAGACCGATTACAGGGCCGAATACAAAATAGAGCAGGTAAATTTGTACCAACAATGGTGTATTACGAATCAATTCCACATAGCTGGTCGCGAGAGTGCGACCGACAACTGAATGGGAGTTACGTAATAGGGCTGTGGTTAAGCCAATCACCAGTGTTGCAACTAAAGAAGTCAGAGAGATATTGATGGTAACGAGTAGTCCCTCCATCAATTCAGCAGGCCACCACTCACCATCTTCATAGAAAGCGATGTAGTCAGGCACTCGATCCCATTGCCAGCTGTACCCCATAGCCTGAGCACCAGAATCGAGGATCCAAACAATGGCTGCCGCAAGCACCACAATTTGTACCAAGGCAGAGAGGACGGGTTTCACTATCTTTAGCAACATCAGTAAGTCAGAATCTGATTTAGGAACGCTTGAGTGCGTTCGTGTTGAGGATTTTCGAACAGGCTCTGTGGTGTATTAGATTCCACGATTTGTCCTTCGTCCATAAAGATGACTCGGTCGGCAACGCGTTTTGCAAAGCCCATTTCGTGTGTTACGCACACCATGGTAATGCCTTCACTTGCCAGTTCGACCATTACATCAAGCACTTCATTGATCATTTCCGGATCAAGTGCTGATGTCGGTTCATCGAATAGCAGTAGCTCTGGCTTCATACAAAGAGAGCGCGCAATTGCCACACGTTGTTGTTGACCACCTGAAAGCTGAGCCGGGTACTTATTCGCTTGTTCTGCGATGTGTACACACTCGAGATAATGCATGGCGGTTTTCTCTGCTTCTTCTTTGCTTTTTTTGAGCGTACGAATTGGAGACAGAGTAAGGTTTTCGAGCACAGTAAGATGGGGGAATAAATGGAAGTGCTGAAACACCATTCCAACTTGGCCAGGTGTGTTGAACTTGCAGGGAAGCGATTGTTCTAACACGGAAAGTTCGCCACTTTCGAACGGTTCTAACTGATTGATACAGCGGATCAGAGTGGATTTACCTGAACCAGATGGCCCGCAAATCACCACAATCTCTCCCTGTTCAATATTTAGATCAATATCCTTTAGGGCATGAAAATCACCATACCACTTGTTAAGTGACTTAAACTTAACCATTTCCTTAAGATTGTTCAAATCGTTGTTCATACCTAGTAAAGAGACAGGCTTACCTTAACAATATAGAAATATGATTGCACATAAAATTAGGAACTTATGAGAATTTAATAGCATATTGTAGGGCAAATAAAAAACAGCGCCGGATTTGGACGCTGCTTGAGGATATACGCAAGGTCAAAGAATTTGGTTCAGTTTCATCGCATAAATTTTTAAATTATCGCGATTTTATTTAGAAACCTGATTTCTTTGCTTTAATTTTAACCGTTAATTGATCGCAGATTCTAGAATCTCGCGAGTTTTTTCTAGCGTGATAGCTTGGTTCTCGCCAAGTTGAAGGTAACCATGTGATTCTAGTTGTGCAACCACGTTGTCGATAGCTTTTGCTTTATCCGCCTCGTAGCCATCAAACACTGTCGCTACGTCTAGGCTGTGATAGAAGGCTTCGATAGCATCGATAGTGCGCTCTGCTAAATCTTCGCCCGCTTCTAGGCCAAATACGTTACGACCCATCTGTTCAAGTTTACTGCGTTTCGCTTCGATCTGGTTACGAAGTAGTGAAGGTTGAACAATGGCTAGTGAACGTGCGTGGTCGACATGCCACAATGCTGTGAATTCATGTCCAATCATGTGCGTTGCCCAATCTTGAGGAACGCCAGTACCAATAAGGCCATTTAGCGCTTGGTTAGCTGTCCACATTAGGTTTGCACGCCATGCATCGTTGTCACGCTCGTCGTATTGTTTACCCAGTACAAGAAGGTTTTTCAGCAATGTTTCTGCGTAGCCGTCTTGAACCATCGCGTTAGCAGGTATAGTGATGTATTGCTCACACACGTGAACCCAAGCATCAACCAGACCATTCACCAATTGGCGCTCTGGTAGAGACTTCATTACATCTGGGTCCATAACTGCAAACCTAGGCTGTACCGCAGAGTTTAGGAAAGCCAGTTTCTCTTGAGTTGCTTTACGAGTGATTACTGCACCCATGTTTGATTCAGAACCTGTAGCCGGAAGCGTCAGTACCGCACCGATTGGCGTCGCTTCGGTCACTTGGTGCTTGCCTGTTAGGATGTCCCAACCGTCACCGTCGTATTTCGCTGCTGCTGCAACGTATTTCGAACCATCAATTACTGAACCACCGCCAACAGCGATAATGAATTCTACGTTTTCTTCTTTAACGATAGCGACTGCTTTGTCTAATGTTTCTTTGGTTGGGTTTGCTTCAACACCAGAAAACTCAATCCAAGCGTGATCTTTAAGAGATGCGACTACTTGGTCGTAAACACCGTTGCTTTTGATTGAACCGCCACCGTAGATAACAAGTACTTTCTTTGAAGTATCAACGGCTTGGCTGATAGCGTTGATTTGGCCTTGGCCGAAGTGGATAACAGTAGGGTTAACATAGGTAAATTGCATCGTCAGTTCCTTGTGTAAAGCTAAAATTTTTATTTGTTGTAGTGCTCAATTTCTGTATTTGCATATTAGTACACGGAATTAGGGTGTTGAAGGTCAATTTCTCCAAACTAATTGCCTATTTCTACATAATTGATATTCTATTTGGGCTTTTGTGCAAACCAACATCATCCTTTGAATGGAACATCACCTGTTATGAATACACTCGCTCAGTTACTGCAATCTTACGTTGAACTTAAAGGTTGGGATGATCTTGAAGGTATCAAAGAAACAGATATAGAGGGCGTGTGGTTGTATCGCAGTAGTGGCGGGAATCAGCGCCAACCATTCACTTACCAGTCAGGTATTATCATGCTTGGCCAGGGTAAAAAGAATATTTACATAGGCGACAGGCCGGTAACTTACGCGGCAGGTGATTACCTTGTGGTGGGGGTGCCAATGCCATTGGAATGTGAAGCTTTGCCTATTGATGGTGAGCCGTTACTGGGTTTGTCGATCAACATTGATTCTCAGCGTTTACACAGCTTAGTGAAAAAGCTTGAAGAGCAAGGTTTTCTGGAAAGTTACTGTAACAAGCACAAACAGAATTCGAGTGGCTTAGAGTCCACTAGAATGGAAACGGCGATGCTAGAGAGTTTCACTCGGTTGGCGAAGACACTGCATTGCGATATCGAAGCCAACATCTTGGGTGATGCAATGGTGACGGAGATTGTTTATCGCGCTTTAACAGGCTCTGAGGGCCGTGTGCTGTTTGATTTAGCCTATCACAATGGCCATTACGCACGCGTCGCCAAAGCATTGTCTAAAGTGCATGAAGAGTATGACCAAACCATTACTGTTCAATCGCTAGCTGACGAAGCAAACATGAGTGTGTCTGCTTTCCATAATGCTTTTCGTAACGTCACTTTCGAATCACCACTCCAATACTTGAAGAAGGTAAGGCTCAATAAAGCCAAGGAGCTGATCCAGTTAGAAGGCCTTCGTATAAGTGATGCCGCACGCCGAGTTGGCTATTCTAGTCCATCTCAATTCAGCCGAGAATTTAAACGTCATTTCAATACTACTCCAAGAGCGGTGTAATGTTTCCTATCAGCAATGAAGGTTTTTAAACATGCGGCACTTCATATAGTGCAATCTTGCGCATAATTTTTGATTGACCGAGAAATATAAATTTTATAAATACCTGTTATTGAAGTAGTAAGATTCTGTAGGAGGTTCATTTGCTCGATTTGTTAAAGAGAGTTGTGCTTATCAATTTGATGGCTGCAATGGTCGTTTTTGTGCTGTCGCAATTTTTTCCTTTCTTTGCTTCAACTCGACTCGTCGACTTCTTATTTTTTGTCGTTATTGTCATTTGGATTTTGGCAAAACTTCTTTGGGAGGGAGGCGTTCATAGCAAAACAACTCGCTTAGATGATCCTATTACAGACAAAGTCTACAAAATGGTCGACGGGCACGATTTTGCTAAAGACCAACAAGAACGCTATCGAATGAATTATCAAACGGGCTTAGTATTATTCATTGCTGGCTTACCGGCGTTTATTGCGTGCTTTGTTCTGCAATTCTTGTAATTACGGGTAAGAGGCTGTAATGGAAGAATATTTAGAACTGGACTTTATGACATTGGAGTCAATTTCAAAAGAAGCGGGCTTTCCAATAGATAGAGATGTGTATTTAGCATCCCATACCCAATCGATGTAACAAGGACTGCTTGTCGAATATCGGCGACATAACAAGCTAATTGGCTACACGACGTTAAGTGATTTAGGCGATGGCAGCTGGTTTGTCCCTATGTTTGTGGTACGCCCAGACTATAGAAGTAAAGCCGCTTTTCTTGTTCTATTTCGTGGCATTGTAAATATACTGAAAGATCGTGATTCAAGGGTATTAATGAGCAATGTTTTACGCTTAAATGAATTGTCGGTGCAGTTTCATAAGCGATTAGGGTTTGAAATAACACGTGAGAATCACTTAGGTTATGAGTTTACTCTAGCGTTGACTCCTGAAGTAAAGAGAAAATGGTCTAATTTCGTCGCTGTTACCTAGTGGTCATAAATAATTGTGGATCGAGTTTGACCTCAAGTATGTGGTGCTTAATATCACCTTTCTATAAATCGCCTCACTATCAACGCTTCTCATCTATCGAGAGTAATCAACAAGGGCATGTATTATGTACAAAGTCGGAATCGTATTATTTGATGACTTCACAGATGTAGACTTCTTCTTGATGTATGACTTATTAGGAAGAACGACGGACTCTTGGGAGGTTAAGGTTCTTGGAACTAAGCCTGAGCATCGCTCACATTTGGGGATGATGGTGAAAACCGATGGCCATTTGAGTGAGGTTGCGCAGCAAGATGTAGTGCTGATAACAAGTGGTTATCGCGGTATTCCCACTGCACTGAAAGAGACGGAGTTCATGAACTCATTACAGCTGGATCCGAGCGAGCAGTTAATCGGGTCGATTTGCGCGGGATCTTTTGTGTTGCACGAACTCGGTTTACTTAAAGGTAAGAGGCTTACAACAAACCCGCATGCCAAACCAACATTAGAAGCGATGGGTGGCAACGTTCAAGATCTGCCTTTAGTCATCGAAGGCAATATTGCTACGGCTGGTGGATGCCTATCTCTGGTCTACTTAATCGGTTGGGTGGCTGAGCGATTATTTGATTCTAACAAACGTAGAGCGATTCAAAATCAACTCATCCCCGCAGGGCAGTTGGATCTCTTCGAAGCTCTTATCTCTGGAACCATCCAGTCTGCAGAGGCTGATAACTTACACAATAAATCAGTAAAAGCTGAGCTTACAGACGCAGTGGTTTGAATAGTTGCGATGCAATTTCTACAAAAAGCGTTTAACGAGAGAACGAAAAACAAGTATATGCCATTTAGAATTATTTTAATGATATGCCTAGCTCTGATGGGCTGCGCGTCCAGTGAAGCTTTACAACCTGACCCAACAAGTATCACGTTGTTTTATGGCGAGACATCGATCTCCGCAGGCGTCTTAGAAGACAAAACATTTAATTCAATACTCGCAGATAGGGCTGAGAGTGTCACTTTTTCGGGCTCAATACGAAAGCAACACTCTGGGTACTTGGTCGATATGTTGGTGATTCGTGAAACGAAAAAGCCACGCTCAACTCGACAATTAAACACATCACTCCATATGAAAACTGGAGAGTTAGTGGATGTGGGAGGCGTTAACAACGATATTTTTAGGGTGATTTTGGAGTAACTTGTTTAACGATGTGGATTAATATGATTTTTCGCTTTACCTCAACCTAACTTCAAGTCTTAAGCTTCTCTTACTTATTCAGAAGGAGCTTATTATGCAAAATAATTACGTTAAGGAACTTTCCGTTAAAACTTACCAAGAAGCGATTGAGAGAGAGGTCGTTAAATCAAAAGTTCGACCATTTCATGCTCCGAGTTTTTTCAGTGGTGCCTTGTTATCTATGGCGGTAATGGGATTGTTTTCGGGCATGCCAATACTTTGAGTAATGGTTGACTCCCATCATCCTAGATAGAAACACAGAGAGTTCGAAATCTTACAATACACTACTTAAAGGGAGCTTTGAGAGTTACTTATGGATATATCTATAGACTTACTTCAACCAAGTGATGTTGATCCACTTTTGGAATTTGAACTCGAAAATAGAGAGTGGTTTGATCAATTTGTTCCTGCTAGGGATGATGGTTTCTATTCTGATTCAGGCGTTGCCGAGCAAATTGCCCGTTTCCTAAAGGAATACCAAAATGGTGAGCTGATCCCAATGCTAATTAAGGATGCCAGAGGCGTTATTTGTGGGAGAATCAACGTTCGCGATATCAGCAAAAATGGCGAAAGCGGGGAGCTAGGTTATCGGGTTGGTCGAGCTTTTGGTTCTAAAGGTGTCGCCTCTAATGCGGTTAGGAAGCTGCTGGTTTATCTGTCTGAACACTCATCTCTTAAATATGTTGATGCCTATGCTCTAGTCAGCAATATTGGTTCAAACAAAATATTATCAAATACAGGTTTTGAATTAGTTGAGTGTGTAGAAAACTACGCAATATTCAAGGGAAAGCAACAGAATGCCAACTATTACCGCAAGGCAATATCCGTGTAAGTGGGCATTTGATATCTATTATTTTTCCTATATTCAATGAGATAATAGGCCCGCAAAGATGAGCTCACATCATTGTGGTGAGAAACAATACAGAGATCAGTTTATGAACATTGTGACAGTCTATAGTGGTAATCAGCAGGTATACGCGAATTTATATCAGGGCTATGCGGCTGAGTTTTCAAAGATTATCGGAGACAAACCAGACGAGTATGGCTTGTTTGAGGTTTACCCGACGCTTGGTGATGCCGTAACGGGTTATTTACTCTACATTGATGGTGTTCCTGCTGCATTAACTGCCATTGAAACCAAAGCGCCAAACGAGTTTGAGATTTGTGATTTCTATGTGGTGCCTTATTTTCGAAAAAATAAAGTCGGGAAGCAGTTTATCTCTGAACTGTTTGAACACCTAAAAGGCAGTTGGGAAATTAAACAAGTCCTGGGCGCAGATCATGCTGTTAAGTTCTGGAGAGAAGTCGTTAATGACTACACCTCAGGTAATTATGTGGAAGACCAGTACCAAGACGAAAAGTGGGGCTTGGTAACAAGACAATGCTTCAATCATGATGGTATTACAGAGTAAAACCTTACATCAGAAGCTGGCAGCGTCCTTCTAGCCAGCTTCAGGCCTGTCTATTTTAAGGTTTAAGGTGTCTTCTAGATTTGGGGTAACCTTATTGCTTTATCGATACTTTTGAGGTTTTTTGCTTTCGATAATGCTGATCGCGATTGCTAAAAATAGAATATCTTTCACTAAGAAGAAGTTATTGACCAAAATACCATCGGATACTTTCCAAGCGTTTTGCGTGGAAATTAGAAAGCTCAGTGTCGCAACAAAGATAGACGCCGACGCAATGCCAGAATAGAATAGTTTTTGATTAAGATCTTAATAAGATGAAATATGGAGATAAGTTATCAACGCACTTATATATGATGTTTTTAGTGGAGAGTCGGCTAAAGGGAATCCTTGTGGGGTTGTTGAATTAGAGCAATGGTTAGCAGATTCGGAATTATTAGAAATAACACATCAACTAGCACAGCCTATTACTGCTTTTGTGAAGAAATCGGGAAGTCAGTTCGACATCCGTTGGTTTGCATTAGATGGTGAGATAAACCTGTGTGGTCACGGTAGTTTGGGTGCTGGTACTAATTTGATCGAGCGGTATAAGTTTGAAGAGGTTACTTTAAACAGTGATTATGGACAGGTCGTGATTTCTAGAAAAGACGGCTTATCTCGATTGGAACTGCCAAGCTGGAATGGTAAACCTTATGTTGAGTGGAGTGATGTTCCAATTGATCTGTCGGCTTTGAATCAGCCCGTTGTCGATGCATTCTCTACAAGAGATTTAGTGTTGGTGTTGGACTCTGAGGAAGCAGTCAGGAACTTTACTCCTGATTTTGAACAGTATAAAAAAATCAATGATCTGCATGCTGTTATGGTGACGGCCAAAAGCTCGGATGACGGTTATGTGCTTCGCTATTTCGCACCTAAGATCGGCATTTCAGAGGATTTAGCAACCGGATCTGCGCAGTGTTCACTGGCCCCATATTGGTTCGATAAACTAGGAAAAGACAAACTATCAGTTCGTCAGCTTTCTAGTGCTGGTGGGTATTTTGAAGTGGAGAAGGGAGTAAATTCATCGATCATAGTCTCTGCTAGAGTTGAATGCCGTCAGTGAAAGTGTGTTGAGTCTATGACCAATACCGCGAACTAATTTTTGTTCTCAATATTAAGGGTTTGGATTAGATTACTCTGATGTAGATCCCGACAATAAAAAGAGAATAGCGAGTGAAGATTCATAGAATTAACCCGACTAAGCGTTGGTCTGATGTAACTGTTTTTAATGGTATTGCAAGCTTTGTTGAAGTTGCTGAGTCAGACACATCTGCGGGCATTAAGAGTCAGGTTCAACAAATCTTTGAGCAAGCTGAAGCGATGATGAGCCTGGTAGATAGCGATAAATCTCGCGTATTGTCGGTTACTATTTACCTAACGGATTTCGCTAACTTTGATGCACTCAACGAAGTATGGGAAGCATGGTTCCCTGAAGCGTGTGCGCCGAGCCGTGCATGTGTGAAAGCTGAACTGGCAACCCCTGAACTATTAGTTGAAATGTCATTCATGGTTGCCGCTGGGGAAAAGTTTCAATAAACCGGCGCACAGATAGATAAAACAAAGCCACTCAGGTGATTCACTTGAGTGGCTTTTTTGTTCGAAATACGAAATCGAGCTTAGGTGGCGTTGGTACTAAGCGATGCCTTGTTCTTTTGCCATCTGAGTCGCGATCTTAGGTGCATGCCATAAACATGGTAGTAAGATGAATGATACAGGAACGGCAGTAATAACAATGAACGACTGTAGCGCAGATATACCGCCAGAGCCCATTGAGATAAGCGCGATGGCTACAGCACCCATGATTATACCCCAGAAGGTGCGTACCGCTGCGTTTGGCTCGGTAGTGCCTGTCATAACCACACTGATGGTGTAGGTCATTGAGTCACCTGTCGTTACGATGAACGTGGTGGTCAGGATAAGGAACAGTATCGCAATCAGAGTCGGAAATGGCAATTGTGCAGTGATAGCCAGCAACACTGCAGGAAGGTTGAAGCCTTCAAACGCACTGGAGATCACACCAGGGGTTTCTAACTCAAACGCTAAACCGCTACCACCAACGATGCTGAACCAGAAGCAGGTTACCAGTGGAGCAACAATGCTAATAGACACGATCATTTGGCGAATCGTTCTGCCGCGTGAAATACGAGCAATAAAGATTGCCATCATTGGGCCATAACCTAAGAACCAACCCCAGAAGAATACCGTCCAGCCACCAAGCCACGTTGTATCTTGGCGATAAAGCGCCATAGGGATGAAGTTATCGATCATTTCACCCATGCCTTGCAAGTAGCCATCAACGATGAAGCTTGTTGGACCTACAAGAAGGATGTAGCCGATAAGGCATACAGACAAGATGATGTTGTAACGGCTAACCAGTTGGATGCCTTTGTTCACGCCGCTCAATGCAGATAGGGTGTACATGGCGATAGCGAATAGAATGACGACGCTCTGAGTCGCAAAGCTGTCTGAGATACCAAACAGTTCACTTAATGCATAACTGATTTGAAGACCTAAGAAACCAATTGGACCGATAGTACCTGCAGCCACAGCAACAATGCTACACGCGTCGACTACGTTACCGATCCAGCTATTAATCGCTTTCTCACCCAGTAATGGATAAAGCAAAGTACGCGGTTTAAGAGGAAGCCCTTTATCGTAGTGTAGGTGCATCAGCACGATAGAGGATAAGCCCCCTAAGATTGCCCAAGCAAGAAAGCCCCAGTGCATGAAAGACTGAGATAGGGCGTTGAACGCCATTGCTTGAGGATCAGCGTTGCCGTATAGAGGCGGAGCAGAAACGAAGTGAGCAATAGGCTCTGCCGCTGCCCAAAATACACCACCGCCTGCGAGCAGCGTACATAAGACAATCGACATCCATTTGAATGTGGTCATTTCAGGAAGGGCAAGTTTACCCAAACGAACGTGACCTGTGCGTCCTAGTGCAAGCACTAAGCCGATAATGAAGTTGAGTAGTAAGAGAACCTGCCAAAAAGCACCGAACCATTTAGTCGAGTAACTAAAACCGATGTTTACAAGTTCTGATAACACCGAGGTGTTGGTGAAGGCAAGTATGACAAAGAGGGTTAAAAAGCTCCCACTTAGCCAAAATACTGGATTTCCAAGCTCTAGTTTTTCACCCAAAGATTGGGCTTTAGTGAAGTTAATAGAAGTAGATTCTGCGTTGATGTTTTCGTTGGCGACTTGCGTCAAGTTGGACATTATTTCTTCGCTATATTTGGCTTTTTCAAGCCTATGTATTTCTCCCACACTTGCATTGAAAATGTGAGGTTCGTCAAAAAAAGACGCGATACTATCACAGTTGTTAATAAAAAGTGGGCGAATTTAGAAAAGAAGTCGGTTCTATGGCTAAATCACTCCCTTTTAGTTAGTTTTAAGACGAAATTTCAGAACGAATGAATAAAGTCGATATGAATGGAGTTTTGTAATTAATGAAGTGAGTTAGGCGATATTTTTTAGCGTACCGAAATAAATTTAATGTTAGTTGTTTGTGCAAAATAAGTGTCGGCTCATTTCATGCTATAAACAAATTAATGCGAGTCATTTTATAAATTTGTAATGTTTTAGGTGTTAAGTTGGCACTGTTACCTACGGTTGTTTTGCGAAGAGATTTAAGTGGTGAGAAATATGACACTTAAATTAAGTATCTTGAAACAGTAACTTAAGGAACAACTAACATGCACCTAAACCAAGGAAGAGTGGCCAAGAAGGTTTTTACACTCAGTACTCTCACCGCGTCATGCTTAATGGCGCATAACAGCTACGCGGCTGTTGATTGTGCAACGTTAGAAGCGTGGGATTCTGCCACGGTATATACCGGTGGTGATCAGGTTTTATATGACGGCAGCGCGTACTCAGCGAATTACTGGAATCAAAACAACAACCCGAGCCAATTTGAAGGTGACTATGCACAATGGAAAAGGATTGATGTGTGTAGCGGCGGCGGAGACGGTGGCATGCGAAATGAAGCGCCAACGGTATCAGTTGCACTTTCAGCGGCTTCTGTTGATGTAGGTGGTGTGGTAACACTCACTGCAACGGCTGCAGACAGTGAGGGTGCGGTTGATAAAGTCGATTTCTATGTGGCAGGTTCTTTAGTTGGAACGGCTGCAACAAGCCCGTATACGCTTGACTACACAACCACTCAAGTAGGTACTTTGTCTGTTTACGCAAAAGCGACCGACGATCAAGGTGCAACAACGGACTCAGCCTTGGCTTCTTTGAAGGTGAATGGTGCTCCAACGGTTAGTACATGTCGCCCTGATGGCTTGTATCAAACGCAAGGTATCGATGTTCCTTACTGTACAATTTACGATGATGAAGGCCGTGAGAAAATGGGCGCGGATCACCCTCGTCGTGTGATTGGCTACTTCACCAGTTGGCGTGCAGGAGACGACCCGCAGGCAGCTTACTTAGTGAATGATATTCCTTGGGAACAGCTCACACACATTAACTACGCGTTCGTGAGCATCGGTTCAGATGGCAAAGTGAACGTTGGTGACTTAAACGATCCAAATAATGCTGCTTTCGGTAAAGAGTGGCCGGGAGTAGAGGTTGACCCTGCATTAGGTTTTAAAGGTCACTTTGGTGCACTCGCAACTGCGAAGAAAAAACACGGTGTTAAAACACTAATCTCAATTGGTGGTTGGGCTGAGACTGGTGGCCACTTTGCCACAGACGGCAGTCGTGTCGCTGATGGTGGTTTCTACACCATGACGACTAATGCTGATGGCTCTATTAATCATCAAGGCATCGAAACATTCGCGACATAAGCGGTGGAAATGCTGCGTAAGTATCAATTCGACGGCCTAGATATTGATTACGAGTATCCAACTTCAATGGCTGGTGCGGGTAACCCACACGATAAAGACTTCATGGAACCGCGTCGTCAGTACCTATGGGCTTCATACCAAGTATTGATGAAAGTACTGCGTGAGAAGCTTGATGTGGCGTCCGCTGAAGATGGCAATCACTACATGTTAACTATCGCGGCACCTTCTTCTGGCTACCTATTGCGCGGCATGGAAACATTCGATGTCACTCAATATCTTGATTATGTGAACATCATGTCTTACGACCTTCATGGTGCTTGGAACGACCACGTTGGCCACAACGCTGCTTTGTTTGATACAGGTAAAGATTCAGAGCTAGAACAGTGGAACGTATACTACACGGCGGCTTATGGCGGTATTGGCTACCTGAACACAGATTGGGCTTACCATTACTTCCGCGGTTCAATGCCAGCTGGTCGTATAATCATCGGTGTACCTTACTACACGCGTGGTTGGCAGGGTGTAACAGGTGGTGAAGATGGTCTTTGGGGCCGAGCTGCACTGCCTAATCAGTCTGAATGTGCAGCTGGCACTGGTGAAGGCGAGAAGAACAACTGTGGTCACGGCGCGATTGGTATCGATAACATGTGGCACGATACAGACCCTGAAGGAAACGAAATGGGCGCAGGTTCGAACCCAATGTGGCATGCAAAGAACCTAGAGAAAGGTATTTGGGGTTCTTATGCGGATGCTTACAAGCTTGATCCTGTAAACGATCCAACGGATGTTTTAAGAGGTACTTATACGCGTAACTACGACAGCGTGGCGGTTGCACCTTGGCTATGGAATGCTGAAAAAGGCGTGTTCCTTTCTATGGAAGATAAAGAGTCTATCAACGTGAAAGCGGACTACGTTATCGACAAAGAAATCGGCGGTATCATGTTCTGGGAACTGGCTGGCGACTACAACTGTTATATACTTGATGCAAGTGGCAACCGCACAACGGTTGATACCACAGAGCAAGCTTGTAACAGCGGTAACGGTGAGTTCCACATGGGTAACACAATGACTAAAGCTATCTACGATAAGTTTAAGTCGGCAATGCCATATGGCAACAAAGTCGCGACTGGTGCAATTCTTACCGAAACATTAGACATCGCAGTATCGGTTGGTGGCTTCAAAGTCGGTGACCAAAACTACCCAATTAACCCTAAGATCATATTTACCAACAATACGGGTCAAGCACTGCCTGGCGGTACGGAATTCCGGTTTGATATTCCTGTATCTGCACCAGATAACGCGAAAGACCAATCTGTTGGTGGTTTGACTGTAATTGCTTCGGGTCATACTCGTGCGGATAACATCGGTGGTTTAGACGGTACTATGCACCGTGTAGCCTTTACATTACCTGCATGGAAAGAGCTTCCTGCTGGTGGCGTGTATGAGCTGGATATGGTGTATTACTTACCAATATCAGGCCCTGCAAACTATGCTGTTAACGTAGGTGGTGTTGATTATGCGTTTAGCTTTGAGCAGCCAGATTTACCTTTAGGTGATATTAGTTCTGGTGACGGTAACCCTGGCGACGGTGGCACAAACCCTGGTACTTGTGATACCGCAGGTTTAACTGTGTACCCAGATCTGCCACAGAAAGACTGGGCCGGCAATCCAAGCCATGCCAATACGGGAGACCAAGTGGTTCACAACGGCAGTATTTACCGAGCTAACTGGTGGACAAGTTCTGAGCCGGGCAGTGACGGTAGCTGGACCAAAGTGTGTTCATAGTATTGATTTGTTGATAGAGGTGAGAGCTTTCTAGCTTAGCCTCCTAAAACAAACCACTTAACGTAGAGTTAAACGCCGAACTCAATCCTGTTCGGCGTTTTTTTATTCATGGTCTTACTATGCTTTACGCCTGTTATGTCCGAACGGTGAAAAAGCAGAAGGTAGTGAGCGTGTAGAAGAATAACAGAAATAAAAAAGCCCAAGCAGAACGCTCTGTTTGGGCTTTTTTAGAATAGTTTGAAATCGCTAGTCGCTAAATTAAGCTTTTGCTTCTTTCATCGCTTCCGCTTTTTTCTCCTTTTGCATTTTTGCAAGGAAGTAGATGTTTACACATGCGATGAAGCCGTTGGTTGCAACCACTGGCCAAGCGTCAATCATAACGCCGTATGCTGTGAAGAGTGCACAGCCAATAAAGTTAAGGACACGTAGGCGAACGATATCTTTCATTGTTAGTGAAATTGCGACCATAATAGACGCAGCGTAACCTAAAATCTCAACCATATTGAATTCCATTGTTTGACTCTCTTAAATTTGCCGATACCAATTCTTCTCTTCATGAGATGATTGAGGAAGCTCCGTGCCTCGAATGGCCTGGTTATGTTTAACGGGTTAGACTATACCAACTCCGTTTTTGTGATTAAACCCCAAAATAGGTCGAAGTGAAGGTTAGCGATTACGCAAACGTTTAATGCATTTTCGCTTAACATAATTACTGTTTATGTTGGCGGTCAAATTGATAATCATTGATATATAGGTAAAGCCTCTAACCATGATAAAACGATCCATGTGTGCAACAAAAAGCATAAAGACCGCTGTGCTTGTGAGCATGATGATCATTGGGCTGACGGCATGTACGAGCCAAGAGCAACCGCCTGTGCATGATTATGGGGTTGTTACTAGCGGTGACTTCGAGTTTATGAAAAATGGCGTCACGACTTATTCATGGCACCCACAATCAGAACAGGTATATCTCTCTAAGAAATACAATGAAACCGTCGTGACTGACATGGTACGTGATGCGATTGAAGAGCAGTTAACTGAAAAGGGGGACCGCTTAAAGTAAGGTTGGGGTGTTGGTGACGAGGTGGTTGGCTTTGGCCTAGCCGAAGAGTCAGAGCTGAATGACAATTCCATTTTCGATGCGGATCAGCTCTCTACAGGTGTTCCATTCTATGATGGAAGGGACAAATTCGTAGAAAAAGGCTCTATATACATCGTGTTTTCCGTGCCAAATTCTCAGGTGATCCAGTGACGGGCGCTAGCGCAAACGGGTATTCAGGCCGATCTTGAAGCAAGTGAGAGCAAAGAGCGAATTTCTGGTTTTGTGGAGATGCTATTTAGACAAATGCCAGAGAGATAAATAGCAAATACTAAGTAGGGAGAGTATTTGTTTGATCAATATTAACGATCGGAAAAATGAACAGATCGCAGAATATACTTTTTTATTTGTAACTAAAGGTACATTTGCGTAAAGCAACGTAAAGTTCGCGCTTCTTTTGCTAGCATTTGTCTATACTGGTCAAAACGTTAACTTAGGTTTAATTCAATGAAACTGGTCTCCAAATACTCTCTCCCTTTATTAAGTATATTCATTGTAAGTAACGCAGTGATGTTTAGCACTGCAGCTATCGGAGCATCTTCTATAGTACCGGCTCCGCCAACTCTGGGCGCGAAAGGGTATGTGTTAATCGACTTTAATTCTGGTGATGTGCTCGTCGAAAAAAATGCGCACACCAAGTTGAACCCAGCAAGCTTGACCAAACTGATGACCAGCTACGTGGCAGGTCAGGAGATGAAGCGAGGCAACATCTCCGCAGATGATAAAGTCAGAATTAGTGAAAACGCTTGGGCAAAGAATTTCCCTGACTCTTCAAAAATGTTCATCGAAGTAAATACCGACGTCGCGATGATGGATCTATACCGAGGCTTGATCATTCAATCGGGTAACGATGCCAGTGTTGCGATTGCAGAGCACGTTGCAGGCTCTCAAGATGCCTTTGTTGATTTGATGAACTCTTGGGCTGCTTCGCTTAAATTGGAAAACACTCACTTTGCAAATGCGCATGGTTTAGACGCTGACGACTTATATTCAACGCCTTACGATATCGCAATGCTTGGCCGAGCAATCATTAAAGATCTACCAGATGTTTATGGCTTATACAGTGAGCGTTCTTTCAGTTACAACGGCATCACGCAACATAACCGCAATGGCTTGCTCCGTGACAGAAGTTTAACGGTTGATGGCATGAAAACCGGTTATACCTCGGGGGCGGGCTACAGCTTAGCGAGCTCGGCAACACAAGGTGAAATGAGACTTATCGCAGTTGTGATGGGCGCATCGAGTGTTAAAAGCCGTGAGTCAGACAGCAAGCAGCTCTTAAGTTATGGCTTCCGATTCTTCGATACGCTTAATGTCCACCAAGGTGGCGACCAAGTGGCTGAAGAGAAAGTATGGTTTGGTGACCAAGACACTTTGAAGCTTGGGGTTGCAGAAGACACATTTATCACGCTACCAAAGTCAGACAGTAAAAAGCTCACCGCATCTATCGAATTAAACTCGGAACTCAAAGCGCCGATTACAGAAGGTCAAACTTTAGGTGTCGTTCATTACACGGTTGATGGCGAAGATGTTAAAACTCAGCATTTGATCGCACTTGAATCGGTTGAGCAGGGAGGCTTGTTCAAACGTTTGATGGACTACTTTAAATTGTTCTTCTCAAGTTTGTTCTAAGCGAACTGACACCAGAACGAAAAGTAAAATGAATGGGCGCTGTGATTTGATCACGACGCCTTTTGTTGTTTCAGAACTGGACAAAGCGAGGTGAATAACGTTCTTTATTAGCAGTCGCTGATGGTTTCGATTACTATACGCAAAATTTAGCAGTGTAGTTACTTATGACCATAGAGATAAAGAACATCACCGAACCTGAAGTAACTTGCGCCAATTGCCAGGCATGCTGTTGTCGTTTAGAGGTTATGATCATCACAGATACCGGTGTCCCAGAAGAGCATATTGTTTACGATGAGTGGGGCGGTGAAACCATGAAACGTTTAGATGATGGTTGGTGCTCTGCGGTAGATAGGGAAACACTGATGTGCACTATCTATGAAAACCGACCATGGATCTGCCGTGAGTTTGAAATGGGCTCTTTTGAGTGCATCGATCAGCGTAAAGAGGTGATGGGTTAGGTTGTATTAGCAACCGGTTGATGCATATTATTAAATCAATATACGATATCTTGTAAGTCAGGGCTTTATATCTCGATTTGATATAGAGCCCTGATTCATTTTACTGATTTAGTTTTGTGTGAGAACGAGTCGATTTAAAACTCAGAAGGCACTTCGAACTCCATCCATTCCCCGGTTGTTGGGTGGATCAGTTTGAGGTAGCCCGCATGAAGGTGCAGTCGTTCACGCTTGTAGCCATATAGGTCATCACCGCGAATTGGTACGCCAAGTCCTTGTGGGTGAGCGCAGTGTACGCGTAGTTGGTGGGTACGGCCGGTTTTAGGGTACAAGTGCACCTTAGTTTTTCCGTTATTGGTGCTGACCGCTTGCCAGTGCGTTTCTGCGTTGCGCCCATGTTCATGACAAACGAGCTGTCTTGGTCTGTCGGTGATGTCGCCGCGTAACGGCAAACTAATATCGCCAGAATCACCGTGGATTTCACCATCAAGCAGAGCTGTGTAACGCTTTTCGACCGTTCTATCAATGAATTGCTTTTGGATGTGCTTGTTTGACTCGGCTGTGAGCGCCAAGATCAACAAGCCAGACGTCGACATATCCAACCTATGGATAATCAAAGGGCCTGTTGCATCTGGATAGCGTGCTTTGATACGCGTATATACTGAGTCTTCGATGAACTTGCCCGGAACCGACAAGAACTCTTCGGGCTTGTTTACGACCACGATCTCTTGGTCTTCATAAACAATATCAAACGACTTGCCGACCGCAGGATTTACGATAAGCGGATTATCTTCTAGCTCAATGCCACTGAGTTGATGCTCAAGGATCTCAAAGCTCTTACTTTGGCAAACCGGGTAGAGGTTTCCGTGTTGTCGAATAATATCTATTGGTGGTAGTCCCCACCAAAACTCGGCTAAAGCTAACGGTGTAAAGCCGTGTTCAAAGGCAAAGTTAAGCAATTTAGGTAGGCAGCAGTCACCAGAGCCTTCAAGCGCATCTTTACTATCTAATAATTCAAGCAGGCTCTTTGACTGTGCCGCTTGGTTGAGAAAGCGATAGTGAGACAAACGCTGTGTTTCTAAATCAGCAGAAATGGCGTGATAGTCATTCTTACGGCTTTTAAGCTCGCTTTCGATAGCGTCTACTTGTGATTGCTTTTCAGAGATCTTTTCTTTCCACTCGATCCGAAGTGCTTTGAGATCGCGCTTCTCTTGGCTGCTTTGATTACCTAACTGCTTTAGTAGGTTGGCCGCAGACTCTAGATTGCCGAGTGCTTTCTCTTGGTTAGCTTGCTCTCTCAGTTCATTGCGCTTTGCTTTGTTGGCAGCCATAGTGAGCTGAAATGCTTCTATTGCTTTGCTCGCGGCGTTTTTCAGTTCGCTCAGCGTTGATGTCAGTTCATCTAAGTTATGAGAGTGCTCTTGGTTAGCAATGTCGTCAGCTAGAGTCGTTTGTTGAATTAAGCTGTGTCTATTTTGGTTTTCAAACTGCTTTTTATCAAATGCAGATGGAACAAAGCTAAAATTCGATAGTTGAGACTCTAACGACGAATCGAGTTGCAAACCTGAATATGCAGAAAGGTGGCCCAATTCTTGAGTTCGAGGATGTTGAACCAGAAGAACGGCATAGAGATTACCTTGTGATGTTTCATTGACACCACAGTCAAGGAGTGACTGTTGAAGCTGCTGCATCGCTATTTCACACAATGGGTGCGGAGTATAGTAATACGGGAATGTAAAACGCTCTGGCAGCGATAAGGTTTGATTCGCTGTTTGGTTTAACGTGTGCAGTGGTGTGTATTGAGCAAGGTTTGCTGACATGAAGATCAAACTCTATGGGGATTCAGTTTAGAGCTCGGTATTGTTGTCGAAATGAAGGTAAATGAGAAGCCAAAGCGGAAGATAAATCGGTTTTGGCTTCATTTAGACAGTCATTTTCACGCTATGGAGTTATTGAATAGACTGAACATCGATTAATTGGAGTGTTCTAACTCGAGTTGCTCCGCCTTTTGGTAAGCAGGGTGGCTCGCCAAAAGCTCACCGTATTTAGCAATATTAGGGTAGAGCGCAGTAGCACCAAAGTTACCGATGATTTCAACGATGAACGACATCATAAAATCGGCGCCAGTGAGTGTTTCCCCTACAAGGAAGGTTTTTCCTTCGAGAGATTGGTTTACGAAGGTTAGGATCTTTTGATTTTCGCCATCAGCATAACTACCAAGGAAGTTTGTTTCGGCGCCGTCTTTCATCACGAAGATCTTAAGCAGCATTGGTAAAATACCCGAACTCTCAGCAAAGTGTAGCCACTGAGAATACTCAACGTATTCAGCTGTACCGCGTGCTGGTGCAAATTTACCTTGGCCAAACTTGTCGATGAGGTACTCAGTAATCGCGCCAGATTCGCTGATCACCACACCATCATCTTCAATGACTGGAGATTTACCAAGAGGGTGAACAGACTTCAGTTCAGGTGGTGCTAAAAACGTGACACTGTCTCGTTGATAAGGTTGGATTTGATAGTCGACACCAAGCTCTTCGAGTAGCCAGATGATGCGCTTCGAACGCGATTTATTTAGGTGATGTAAAGTAATCATAGTTCTACCTATTCTATCCTTGAGCTATTTTGTTTCGTTAGTTTTGACAACAAGTTTACCGAAGTTCTGGCCTTCTAACAGACCCATGAAAGCTTGTGGCGCTTCGTCTAGACCTTCAATTAGATGTTCGCGGTAGTGCATTTTTCCTTGAGACAGCCATTCAGTCATTTGAGTTGCGAATTCGTTGTAACGGTGCGCGTAGTCGTCAAAGATGATGAAGCCTTGCATCTTAATACGCTTAACTAGAAGGGTGCCCATAAGGCTAGACATACGGTCTGGACCCTCAGGGAATGATGTCGCATTGTATTGTGAGATAAGGCCACAAACAGGAATTCGAGCGCCTGTATTAAGCAGAGGCATTACTGCATCGAATACCTTGCCGCCAACGTTTTCAAAGTAAACGTCGATGCCTTTATCACACACTTTCGTTAATTGCTCTGGGAAGTCATCTGCCTTGTGGTCGATACATTCATCAAAACCAAGAACCTCTTTCGCGTACTGACATTTCTCTTGACCGCCAGCCACGCCAATGACACGACAACCTTTTAACTTACCAATTTGTCCAACCGTAGCGCCTACTGGGCCAGTTGCAGCCGCTACCACTAACGTGTCGCCTTCTTTCGGTTGGCCGATATCCAGTAACCCCATGTAAGCGGTAAAGCCTGGCATGCCCATGATGCCCAGTGCGTAAGAAGGGTAAGTCGGCTCTTTTCCTAGCTTGATAAGATCTTCACCGTTCGACACGCCATAATCCTGCCAGCCTGTGTAAGCTAAGACCCATTCGCCAACTTCATAATCGCTGTTGTTTGATGCTTCAACCTGACACACAGTTGCACCAACCATCACCTCATCAAGAGCGACTGGATCGGCATAAGATTTTGTATCATTCATACGGCCACGCATGTAAGGGTCGAGAGATAGGTAAACCGAGCGAAGTAACATTTCACCTTCGTTGATTTTTGGAGCAGCAACGGTTTCTAAGCGGAAGTTATCTTGAGTTGGTGCGCCGACAGGGCGAGAAGCTAATACGATGCGACGATTGTCTTGTTGAGTCATTGGATGTCCTTAATTTTATATTGTGCTTATCTGGAATTAGACCAGTCGTCTAGTGTTGTTTCCTAAAAATCCCGCCGTTATCAAGTTGAGAAGAGGGCGGGTGATTTCTTTAAGCTAAAATAGTAAATGCCAATAAAACGCAGTGCGCGTTAATGGCTTCCACCTTTTAAAATTTGTTCGGTGAGGCGTAATGCCGATTCTAAGCTCTGTGAACTTTGGCTTAACTTGCTTAATAAACTAGCGCCTAGCCACATTGAGTATAAGTTCTGGGCTGCTTCTTGGCTGTTTTCTACTGAGATAGAGCCATCTTCAATACCGCCAACAATACAATGCTGGATGGTTGTTGTGACTTTCTCAGCACCTTTTAGCAGAGCCTGACGCATAGGATCAGAAAGGTCTGATACTTCAGCACCGAGCTTAACGACTAAACACTTGTGCGCATTACAGGTACCGTTCTCAATCTTTGACCACAGCGAAAAGTAACTCAAGATTCGTTGATAATGGTTGCCTTCACCGTGCATTAAAATAGATTCAATCTTAGTGATGTAGTTTTCAAAATAGTGCTGGATTAGCGTCTCACCAAATTGCTCTTTTGATTTAAAGTAGTGGTAAAACGACCCTTTCGGTACTTCCGCTTCTTTAAGCAATTGTGATAAACCAACGCCATTGAAGCCGTTGTTCACTATGAGTTGATAGCCAACATTCAAAATATGCAGGCGTGTGTCATTCGTTTTTTCGTTCATGGTCGATACTATAATCCAAATTAGACCAGTCGTCTAGTTGCTGTGTTATTACTTAATTAATCGTGTTAACTGGATGATTGTTAGTATTTAGGTACTTTTAAAGCAATGGCTTACTAATAAAAAGCCCCAACATGTTTTGCATGTCGGGGCTTAACGTAATAGTTACTTTCAATTGAGCGGATTACTGGATAGAGATTAACTCAACATCAAAAATCAATGTTGCTGATGGTGGGATTGGGCCCGTACCACCTTTGCCGTAACCTAGCGTGCTTGGAATGAATAGGCGGACTTTTTGACCTTCTACCATGTAAGTCAAACCTTCTTGCCAGCCTTTGATTACTTGCTTCAGAGCGAATGAGATTGGCTCTCCACGTTCTACAGAGCTATCGAAAACCGAACCATCAATCAGAGTACCGTGATAGTGAACCGTTACTTTGCTGTTTTTAGTAGGGTGAACAGTGCCAGTACCTTCTTCAAGCACTAGGTACTGAAGACCGCTTTCAGTCGTGATCACACCTTCTTTTTTTCCGTTCTCTAGTAGGAATTGTTGACCTTGTTCGAAGTTTTCTGCACCAGACTTATGATTTGTCCAAGTACGATAAATCATGAAACCTGCCAAAAGAAAGACGATGACCGGGATGACAAATTTAGACATAGTAGAACCTATTATATTTATTGCTTAGTTTATTAATGAGCTGACTAAAGTCGCGCTTATGGTTGAGTCAAAAGGTAGTTGATGGTTTTTGCGATGCCTGCAACGTCTTGGTGACCAGCTGTCAGTACTTGGTATTTACCGTTAACGATAAACGTTGGTACTGAGTTGATCTGACCTTTTACTGAAATTTCTTCTGCTTTCTTAACATAGTCAAAAAGCGTTACTTGTTGTTCTTTATTCAACTGGTATGGGCTAACCAAACCACGAGAAGTAAAAGCAGTTTCTAGCGCTTGTTGACGTTGCTCTGGTGTTGCGTTTGCACCCATTTGAACAGCGCCGAATAAGTCGTCCATGAAAGCGTGGTCTGGCGTTGCATCAAGCTGCATCACTGCTGTGTAGTAAATCATTGCGCTGATTTGAGCACTTTCATTGAATGTTACGTGCACCTTGCCAATTTTCTGGTCCGTTAGAGACTCAATCTCTGGAATTGTACTTTCCATTTGGCGACAGTGACCACAATTTAGAGAGAAGATTTCAGTGATCGGTGACAGGTTAAATTCTGTTAGAACAGTTGGAAGCGCCTCGTATTGAACGCCTTTTTGCGGCTCGTCTGTTTCGCTACAACCAGCAATAACAAGTACAGCAACGAGCGCAGTGAAGAATTTAGTAAATGGTTTAAACATTATGTTTACTCTAGCGATGAGAAGTCGTGAGATTCTAACTATTTAGTACGAATTGGAAAACAATTATAAGGTAAATAAATGCAAACAGTTCGAACTAGTGGGGTAAGACAGGTTAGTTGACGGTTAACTGTGATCAAAAGCATTTTTTTAGAAGTGCATTCTTTTTGTCTAAAGTTTTTTTCTGGGTGCCGATATAGACATTAGTAAATGGTTTATCTGCATGAGTGGTTGGTGAAGTAATGAGATATTTAGCGATAATGTTAAGCATAGCTTTGGCTGGGTGTGAAACGACGTTACCAGCCGGTCTGTTAGGCGATGATCTGCTAGAGACAGCACCGCAGACGGATTATGATTTGATGCATCCAGAGTGGGGCGTTGTTCAAACAACAACTACAAACCGTGGCGGTTACTCAATGCAGAGTAGCTCTCACCATCAAAGAACCATAACCACTAACTACGGTCGCGGCGTGTCAACGAACGACCCGCTAGAAGTGTTTCTAAGACAAAACCGCATCGACTTTGAAGTGTTGCCAGGTAATCATGTGATGGTAAAACTTGAGCAACATGTGAATTTCAAAACAGGATCTGCGTTCCCTGAACCTGCTTACAACCAATGGTTAGACACACTGGGTAGTTACCTTTCTCAGCGCCAAGACATCGATATCGTGATTGAAGGTCATACTGATAATACAGGTACAGATCGTATCAATGCTCCTTTATCAGAGCAGCGCGCAAAAGAGGTGAAAGCTCGCTTAGAAAGCAACTACGTATCGAGTCGTTCTATTTATACTCGCGGCTTTGGTGAGTATGTTCCAGCGTGTACCAATGCTTCCGCGCAAGGTAAGGCGTGCAACCGCCGAGTAGAGCTGATGCTGATTGTCGCGAAATAGGTATTGGCGTTTTGTTCTCAAAAATAGAGCGAGAATAGCAGACATAAAAAATCCCTCACATTCGAGGGAATTTTTTTATCTGATTTTCGCTTAGCTTGTTAGCTTATGCGAACTGCTTTTCTAAGTAAGCGATGATGTCTGAAGATTCGTACATCCACTCAGTTTTGCCGTCTTTCTCAATACGTAGACAAGGCACTTTCACACGACCGCCGCCCGCTTCAAGCTCTGCACGGTGCTGTTCATTGTTTTTAGCATCACGAAGTTCAAACTGAACCGATTGACGTTTCATCGCGCGGCGCACTTTTACACAAAATGGGCACGCTTCGAATTGGTATAACGTGTGTGATTTAGCTTGCTCGTTGACTTTGTTTTGTTCTTCTTGTGAACGTTTTACGCCACGAGGAGTAAAAACAAAATTTAATAGCAAAATGACACGACCTAAGAACCAACGGATAAACTTCATAACTCTCTCTACATATTTAAAATTAGCGTTACAATTTACAGCATTATATACACAAGTTTTGCCAGATGCTCGCAACAAACCGCTAATATCTATTTTGTCCGTTCAATCGTGTGAGACTTAGCCACATTTAGCCCTAGGCGCTTCGATAGTCGGGTTAGGTTTGCTCGGTCCGTCTTTAGAACTCGTCCGGCCTGCGCCCAGTTAAAGTTAGCTTCTTCTAACACCTCTGTGATGATGCTACGTTGAAAATCGTCGGTTGCACCACGTAAGCCTGCCGACAGATCGACTGTTGGTGTGGATAGCGGAGTGGTTTTAGCTTGAGTCGTTGCGACTGGCTGATCTTGATCCAGCGGCCCACAATCTTCTTTGGTGATTGTCACTAGATTCTTGTTGGTACTACGGGCAAGTGCTTTCAATGCTGAACGACTGATTACATGCTCAAGTTCACGGACGTTACCTGGCCAACCATAGTGGTTTAGGAATACAAGAACATCAGAGCGGAATTTCACTTGGTTGATGCCGAGCTTACGACGAGCCTGTTCTAGGAAGAAACCGGCTAGCAAGCTGATGTCGTCTCCACGATCTTTCAAAGCTGGGACCGCAATAGGGTACACACTTAATCGGTGGTATAAATCGGCTCTGAATCGACCATCCTCCACTTCTTGCTTTAAATCTCGGTTAGTTGCTGCCAACACACGCACATCAATGGTTTGAATGTTGTCTTGACCTACAGGTTGAATTTCGTTGTTTTGCAGCGCACGCAGTAACTTGCTTTGCGCGGCTAGCGGCAGTTCACCAATCTCATCGAGGAACAGGGTACCGCCATCGGCAAGTGCGAACTTACCTAAGCGGTTTTTGTCTGCGCCTGTAAATGCACCACGTACGTGACCAAACAATTCACTTTCAACCAGGTTCTCAGGAATTGCCGCGCAGTTTACGTAAACCAATGGATTACGCTTACGCTGCGATTGATGATGTAGAGTACGAGCGACCAGTTCTTTACCTACACCTGTATCACCGTGAATCAGAATGTTGAATTCTGAAGGCGCTACTACAGCGATGTCGTTCTTGAGCGCCACCATGGTGTCACTGTTACCAATCAATTCACCGCCTTCGCGTTCCCACGCTTCAACGTTCAACTCTTCTAATAGCTGTTTGGATTGTTTTGCTTGATGCTCAAGCTGAGAGAAAGTTAATGCCATCTGCATGCTTGATGCTGCAATGGCAGCTAATACTTCAAGATTACGCGCTGGAATATTAGCGAAGACATCTGGCTTAAGGCTGTCTAGTGTTAGAACCCCTAATAGTTTATCGCCAAATAGCAAAGGCAGCCCCATACAGGCGTGCATTGGCAGATCGCCATCATGGTCGATCAGTAAACCATCAAAAGGATCTGGGAGGGAACTATCAGAATCGAAACGAACAGGAGAGCGAGATGCACATATCTCCGCAAAACGTGGGTGCTCTGAAATGATAAAACGACGACCGAATGTGTCGCGGCTTAGCCCTTGCATCGCGATAGGTACTAGAGTGTCACCTTGAAGGCTTAATAGCGCGACACAATCACACGTAATGGTTTTACGAATGGCATCTATTAAGCGATTAAAACGCTCTTGATCGTTTACACCACTTGCGAGGCCAATGGTCATTTCCATGAGGGTAGATGCGGAGATATCTTGCATAAAAAACTCTAACTGTGTGTGTTTATATACATCATAGAGTCTTATTGACTTAAAAAAAAGGTCTTTTTGACATTTTTATAAAAAGATTTTTGAGAATAAAGCCAGTGCTGGCGGAGCTTGAAAAAGTTGGCACTGATTGTGCAGAAGAGACAGTGAAGCCCAATTATAGCGCTGATTAAACAGACTATTCTTGTTCTCAATCAATCAGGTAGCATTAATCAGGTTTCGCGATTTTTTGAAATGAAAACGAGTCAAATTAACTCAGTTTCTAAGAATAACTAAGCTTTCAGAAAATCGATAAATCATTCTTAATTTTTAAGTAGTCAAAATGACATAATAGGTCATAAGGCTCAGTGTTCGGAGTAAATTCATGCTTAACAATGCACATATCGAAATCATCAAATCTACTATTCCTCTACTTGAGAGCGCAGGCCCAGCTTTAACTCAGCACTTTTATCAACGTATGTTCACACATAACCCTGAGTTAAAAGATATCTTCAATATGACTCACCAAAGAACAGGTCGCCAAGGCGTAGCACTGTTTGAAGCTATTGCGGCATATGCAAAGAACATTGAAAACCTAGCAGCGTTAACAACAGCGGTTGAACGCATTGCTCACAAACATACAAGTTTTAACATTCAACCAGAGCACTACCAAATTGTTGGTTTACATCTGATTGAAACACTGCGCGAGCTGGCAACAGACGTATTTACACCTGAAGTTGAAGAGGCGTGGACAGCGGCTTACCTTTTCTTGGCTCAAGTATTCATCGATCGTGAAGCTGAGCTTTACCTACAACGTAAACAAGCTGTTGGCGGTTGGGAAGCAGCACGTACGTTCGTGATTGCAGACAAGATTGAAGAATCAGCACTAGTAACAAGCTTTATTCTACAACCAAAAGATGGCGGTGACGTTCTAGATTACACGCCTGGTCAATACATCGGTATCGAAGTTAAGCCAGAAGGCGCGCAATACAGCGAAATTCGCCAATACTCACTATCAGATAAGCCGAACGGTAAGCAATACCGCATCTCTGTGAAGCGTGAAGGCCATGGCCAAGAAACACAAGGCGTGGTTTCTAACCACCTACACGACACGGTTGCTATCGGTGATGAAGTAAGCCTTTACGCTCCGGCGGGTGACTTCATTTATCAAGAGCGCTGTAAGCCAGTAACGCTTATCTCTGCAGGTGTTGGTGTAACGCCAATGCAGTCAATGCTTGAGTTCCTGAATACTGAAGAGAAAAACGAGCCAGTGCTTTACCTACATGCTTGTGAAAATGAAAATCAACACTCATTCACTAAACGTGTGAAAGACATCGTTGCTGGTAAAGGCTGGTCTGCGAAGACATGGTACATTAACAAAGAAGCATCAGCGTGTGAGAATACGCATGAAGGACAAATGGATCTTGCTTCGATCTCTGATACTGAAGGATTTAAAGACAGCGATTTTTACATCTGTGGTCCTGTAGGCTTTATGAAGAACATTGTTGAGCAGCTAGATGCACTTAAAGTTGACCGCTCTCGTGTTCACTACGAAGTATTTGGCCCTCACGCTAACTTCTAAGATCTTAAGGTAGTTGTGTTAACACTCGCCTGGTATATTAAAAACCTTGCCCAATCAAAAGGCCTCACAGTGTGAGGCCTTTCTTCGTTTTGTGCTAAGCTGCTGATTCAGCGAGCTGGAAAGTGTTATTTGAATTGGTTAAGAACGTTTCACTTTCTTAGACATGTAATCAGGATCAAAAAGCTCGGGCCAGTACATCTTCACGTAACCGCCAGCGACCCAAATGACTAGGATTGTTGCGATGGTCAATTCGAAGAAACCAAATTTGTGTAACCAGTACCACTGTGGATACTCGGCACCGAAAAAGGTGGTTAAACGATGCATAGCGATAGCACTAATTACCGATGGAAAGGTTACCGCAGCAATGGAAGGTTGGAACTTCAGTCGCATGAGCCTTACATAGCATAAGTAGATCAGCAACGTCATGGTAATAGCAATACCTGCTAAAGCACCTGTCAGAATTGGGTCGGGGTGGTCGAAATTAACCAAGTAAGCGGCAAGCGACAAGTTCACTGGAGCTGCCATGATTGCTAGTGTCGGTCTTGCTCTACGAGGGAGGTTTCCTTCAAACACCAAGCGGTAAAGAACTACAGGCAGTAAGAAGAAGTAGATACCGACACAGGTGGCTGCAAGCGTTTCTGAAAACACTGTATGCCCAAATTGGGTACCTGCCAGCGAACTACTGATCAACCCCACAGGATATAGGAACCAGCTTGGAACGATGTTAGACATCTTGAAATTGATGATCTGGAAACCGAAGAACAACACCATCATCGAAAAATGAAGTAATAGGGCACAGAACCATATTGGGTAGGCGATTATTGGTGATATTTCGGCTAAATAGTCACATAGGATCAACAGTGCCATGCTCATTGGCGCCATCAAGCTTCCACTAAGTGGGTGACGAATGTCATTAATGAAGGTATTAAGACTTGTCAGGTAACGAAGTAAAACAGGTAACAGAAGCAGCGCACCAAGTGAAGCGAGGTAGGGGCGAATAACGTCACCTATGCCTGGTATATATAAAGCCCAAGCTTGTCCTAGGCCTATAATACCAAGTGCTAAAGATGCCTGAGATGGCGGCACGTTTTTTACTTGGGTCAACCTTCTCCAGTTCAACGACTTTCTCCAACTTAGTGACTTATAAAACAATGGTTAGCAATAAAGCTTTTACTCTATTTAATGCGTGTAGTTGTGCCATCAATAGCTGTTGAGGGCGCTCAGCTAATTTTGCGTGGATGATAGCAACTTTAATGTTTGCTTTTTTGACTTTGATGCGGAATCGGGACATTAAGCACGTTGAATGTGTACTTTTGCTCTATGAGTCATTTGTTATTAACGACCTTCTTCTTGTTGAGGGAGGTCTTGTTGTCTCAACTTCTCATTCTTAAGCGTGCGATTAAGTAATTGGCTGTAGATTGGTTGACCACCTAGCATTTGCGCAAAGATAACGGCACCAAGGCAGGTAATGATCAAAGGTAAGATCAGATAATAGTTATTGGTCATTTCGATAACTAGCAATATACCTGTAATCGGTGCGCGTACAGTTGCTGCGAACAGTGCGCCCATACCTGCAATCGCAAACATACCTGGCTCTATATTTAACTCAGGGAAGAATGCAGCTGCGATAAGCCCAAATGCATAACCGAAGAGTGTACCCAGTGCTAGCATAGGAGCGAAAATGCCGCCCGGTGCACCAGAGCCGAAACAGAGTAGAGTGGTAAGCACGCGTCCAAGGAAAATTAGCAGCAATATGTTGGTGCTGTAATTACCATTGGTGACATTTGGGATAATACCGATACCACCGCCAGTCAATTCAGGGATGTAGAGAAGCAATAAGCCAAAGCAACCACCGAGTAATGTACCTGTCATCAAGTAACGTTTGCGGTCGTTTTTGTGTATTGCGACAAACATGTCCTGTGAAAGGGTGATCAGTTTATTGAAAATTACCCCGAACATTCCGAACAGTACGCCTAATAACAAGAATAACCAAAGTGCACTCAGTTCAGGCTGTTGATATTGGGGCATGGTAATGACAGCCGACTGCCCGTTGATAGAACGAAATACAATGTTGGCTGAAACGGCAGAAATAATAACGGCTTTGATAGAAATGAGAGAGTAGCGGAACTGTGGTCGCATCTCTTCTACAACGAACATGATTCCAGCCAAGGGGGCATTGAATGCAGCTGCTAAACCACCAGCTGCGCCAGAGGCAAGCAGTGAGTGTCGGCTGTCGTCGTCTTTTACACGGAAGATGTCAGTGACCATGCGACCAATGCTGCCACCCATTTGCACGGTTGGTCCTTCACGACCTAACACCATACCTGAACCTAATGTGCCCATACCGCCAAAGAACTTGACAGGTAGAACTCGCCACCAACGAACCGGACGCATCCCGTCCATCGCGCCTTCAATCTCAGGGATACCGGATCCAGCGGCTTCCGGGGCAAAGCGGTGAACAAGAAAATAACCAATGAAAGCAAAAGCAGCACTAATAATAAACGCAGACAACCAAAGTGGTAGATGGTTGCCCAGTTCATCTTTTAGCCAGTCGGTACGTGTTTCTGTTATGAAATGCACTGCAACTTCGAAGTAGGTACCAACAACACCGGCAAGGATACCAACAAGGAAAGAAAGGATGAGAACTGAAACGGGGGCTTTGTCTCTAGAAAGAAATTGGTTAATAGCACCCCTTGGCATTTTTGCTAAAAGGGACTGCTTAAATTTCTCTCTATTAGTCATTGAAGTTAGGTTCCTGAGTTGATGCGGCGGGGCTTAGATAAATTATACGCCTACTCTGCTTATCCTATAGCAACAAAGATGCAAAGTTGAATTTCATTTATGAAAGGAGTGTATTACATAAATAGATTGTATAAAGGATATAGTGGAATCACCGTCACAATTTTGATCGAATCTACGGCGCTAACTTGAATTACTGTCAAAATGAACCATAGTTAATTCGTAAAGCAGCATAACTAGCCGCAAGGAGACATGAGGTTTTACACACAATTTGGATGGATTCAAAAATACAAAGTTCTAGTTCCTCGTTAAATGTTCAGGTCGATATTTAATCCTGATTCGCGAACTCACGATTGAGTAACGAGGGTAAGGCGTACTCTTGAAGTACGCCTTCAGTTTGTTTGGATCATCCAAAGCATTTCCTTTCCCTAGCGCCAAACCTTCTAATACTCACACTCGTTTCTTGTTTCACTTTCTCTTGGCCTAGGTCTTATATTCAATTTATCAATCTAAGTATAAACAAGCGATTGGGGTCAACTTTTCGGTGATTGAGTATATACTCCCTTAAAAAGGAGAACTGATATGACCAAAAAAGTTCCTACGAACATAATTACGGGTTTCTTAGGTGTTGGTAAGACGACTGCTATCTTGAACCTATTGAAAAATAAACCTGAGAATGAGAACTGGGCTGTTCTAGTTAATGAGTTCGGTGAGATTGGTATTGATGGTGCACTGATGACAGATCAAGGCGCATTGATTAAAGAAGTGCCGGGTGGCTGCATGTGTTGTACTGCTGGCGTACCGATGTCGGTGGGCATTAATGTGTTGCTTCGTCAAAAGCCTGACCGTTTGCTGATTGAGCCAACAGGCCTAGGACATCCAAAGCAGGTTATTGCTACCCTAACTTCAGAACAATACACGCCATACGTTGATCTTAAAGCGACGCTAGGTTTGGTAGATCCGCGTAACTTATCCAACGAAAAATACACCTCTAATCAGAACTTTAATGATCAGTTAGACAGTGCTGATGTGATTCTTGGGACTAAAGTTGACCTTGTTCACTCTGAAGACATCGATATATTTAACGATTGGGTAACGGATCAAACGCCAGCGAAAGTGTTCCATAAGTTGATTCACGATGGTGAAGTGCCTCTAGAAGTGTTGGACATTGAGCGTGTGTATGGCAGTGCTTCAACTCATCTTGAATCACACCATCATGATCACGCTGAACAAGAACCTCAATTCGAACTTCCTCCGGGCGAAGCGTTCATCCGCAAGGAAAACAAAGGGCAGGGTTACTTTAGCTGTGGCTGGTTGTTTGGCGCTGAGTATAAATTCGATTTCGATGCGCTATTCTCAATGCTGTCTGATTTAACGGCTGAGCGCGTTAAAGCGGTGGTTAACACCGATCAAGGTTGCTTTGCTTTCAACGTCGCGAATCAAGTTGTGTCAGTCAATGAAATCACACTAGATGGCTTTGAATCACGACTGGAAGTTATCGACTCACAGCTTATGCCTTGGGGCGATCTAGAGCAGATCTTGCTCAAGCTGTGTGGCATCAAATAGGGTTTATTCTCTGTTTGAGCCTAATAATCGGGTGTTTGCTTCGCGGTTCGTGTGGTAAACACCAGATTAAGTGAGAAAATTTGCGTTATATCACGATAAATGTGAGATAAATCACTCTAATTACTTTATAGTGCTCGGCTGAAATAAGAATGTAGGCTGTCTGCTTAAGGAACTCGTAACAATGTCATTTTCCTCTCAAGGTTTTGCTCCTGAATTAGTCAAAGCGCTGACTGAGTGCGGTTATGAAAAACTCACTCCAATTCAACAAAAAGCAATTCCAATGGCTCGTAAAGGCCATGATATTTTTGCTACTGCTCAAACCGGTACAGGTAAAACAGCAGCATTCTCATTGCCTGTTATCCAGCATCTACTGAACAGTGGTAAAAAAGCATCTCGAGGAACGGCTCGCGGCCTTATTTTAGCTCCAACTCGTGAGCTAGCAGCGCAGATTGCTCAAAACATTAAAGACTACGTTAAATACACAGAACTAAGCGTTTCTGCGGTTTACGGTGGTAACAAGATGTCTTCACAGGTTCGTCAATTAGAACTAGGTGTTGATATTCTGGTTGCGACGCCAGGCCGTTTAGAAGAGCACTTAGAAGCGGGTAACGTGTCTATTGCTAATCTAGAATTCCTCGTATTTGATGAAGCTGACCGTATCTTAGATATGGGCTTTATTAATGCGGTTCGTAAGATCATGTTGGATGTAGAAACTTCTCCACAAATCATGATGTTCTCTGCGACCACATCAACGCAGTTAAACCAACTGTCGGTTGATATCTTACGTAAGCCAAAACGAATCAGTGTTGAGCGTGAAAACTCAACGGCTGCAACGGTAGGTCACGTAGTTTACCCTGTGGATCAAGAGCGTAAAACAGAGCTATTGTCTGAGCTTATTGGCCGTAAAAACTGGCGCCAAGTGCTGGTTTTTGTGAACTATAAAGAAACCGCTAACGAAGTGGTTAAAGAGCTTAAACTAGACGGCATCAAAGCAGTATTGTGTCACGGTGATAAAGCGCAAAGTGCTCGTCGTCGTGCTCTAGATGACTTTAAAGAAGGTAAAGCACGTGTAATGGTAGCAACTGATGTTGCGGCTCGTGGTCTTGATATTGAAGACTTACCACACGTGATTAACTACGACATGCCTTTCTTAGCAGAAGATTATGTTCACCGTATCGGTCGTACTGGTCGTGCAGGTAAGCAAGGTCATGCTGTTTCTTTCGTTAACCGCGAAGAAGAGTTAACCGTGGTGCAGGTTGAGAAGCTGATTCAACAACGTATTCGTCGTGTTGAGCAACCGGGTTATGAACCTAAGAAGCGTGATGCTTACATCGAGAAGCTAAACACGAAAGCGGCATTCAAAAACCGCCAAGGTCGCAAGAACAACGCGAACGATGCACCACAAGATCAAGCAAGCGCAGAACGTCGTCTAGCGATGATGAAGCGAATTAAAAACCGTCGTAAGTAAAATTACGGTTGGTTATAGAAAAGAGCCACTGTATTGTGGCTCTTTTGCGTTTTTGGGCGCGGTGTTATTTATAAACACAGTTGTTTTACATAAATGCTTATTCTGGCGTTTGTGTTCATCGATTTTCCAACCTCCCAATTTTCAGTGAACTGTTTCTCAATGGGGAAACAGTGAATTTCAAGCAGTAACAAGGCAGTAAGGTGATAATATGGATAGCGCGCTACTTTTGGCTTTTATCCCCACGTTTTTCTTTGTTTCAATCACCCCAGGCATGTGCATGACTTTGGCCTTAACACTGGGTATGAGTATTGGCTATAAGCGTACATTGTGGATGATGATTGGTGAGCTAGCTGGCGTCGCTGTGGTTTCGGTTGCAGCAGTGCTAGGCATTGCCTCAATTATGCTGAATTACCCATGGTTATTTACTGGGTTTAAGTTTGTTGGCGCAGCTTACTTGTTCTACTTGGGTGTTCAGATGTGGCGTTCGATAGGCAAGCTGGCCATCAGTACCGACACTCAAAATACCAAAGTGAATAATGACTGGGATCTCGTGGTTCAGGGCTTTGTGACTGCGATTGCGAACCCGAAAGGCTGGGCATTCATGATCTCTCTGCTTCCTCCTTTTATCAACAGCAGTAAAGATTTAGCGCCGCAACTGATGATTTTGGTGTCTATTATCTTGGCTTCTGAATTTGTTTGTATGACTCTGTACGCGACAGGCGGTAAGAGCCTTAAGCATATGCTAGGTAAGGCAGATAACGTTAAGTTGATGAACCATATTGCTGGCACATTAATGATGGGTGTTGGTGTGTGGTTGTTTGTGAGTTAATTCTGCTTTAATGACAACAAGCATTGAGATCCCCGACTCAATCGTTCCTCCTTCTCGATGATGATGAGAGCTTGCGGTGATGATGAGTTTTGAGACTCGGATTCGTACGAAAATCGAAGATTGACCAGAATAGAAAAGAGCGATAGGGCATTTGGCCTTATCGCTCTTTTTGTATTGCTTAGATAACTAACGCTGCATTGCTTTGTTTGTTAAACCGCGATCTCACCACCGTCTTCACGGCGAATCACAACGGTAGATGCTCGTGGGCGAACGTTACCTTGAGTCTGGGCCGTTGCATCATCCGATGATGGCCAGTTCGCAGGATGTTGAATGTTCACAAACAATGATTTGAAGTCTGGGCTGATGGTAAAGCCAGTCACTTCACAACCGTTTGGACCCACGAAGAAACGCTTTAGCTGTGCTTGATTGTTTACATCAATGACCGCGCTGTTGCCTTGGTCATCCGTTAATTGAGATGGAATTACTGCCAGCATTTGGTCATTGGTATAGCCCGTTACTTCGTCTGCACCGTTATCCGTTTGAATCCATAGGATGCCACGTGCATCAAACGCTAAGCCATCAGGGCTCGCAAATTGGTTCATGTCTGTTAGACCAGAGCGGTTGATAGACTTATCTCCCACAGCAGGAGAACCGAATACAAAGATATCCCAATCGAATTCGCCAGCGGTTTTACCTTCATCCCAACGGATAACGTGACCAAACTTGTTGTTTACACGAGGGTTCGCTGAATTCGCTTCTTTACGCTTGTTGTTGTTTGTTAGCGTTAGGTAAGCCGTACCTGTCATTGGGTCAACAGAGCACCATTCAGGGCGATCCATTGGTGTTGCACCTACAAGGTCGGCAGCGCCTGCTGTATTGACGATAAGTGCGGCTTGTGAATCAAACGTATCACCTAGCTTGCCACCGTTTGTGGTTTTGCTACTTAGTGTTAATGGTAACCACGTGCCTGAACCATCGTCGTTGAACTTAGCTACATACAGCGTTCCCTTGTCCATGTATTTGTCGCCCGCGCTTAGGCGGTTGCTTGGCTCAGCGTCACGTGGGTCCCATTTCGCTTCAGAAACAAATTTGTACAGGTATTCGAAACGAGAGTCGTGACCCGAGTAGAATACGATTGGTTCGCCTTCGGTTAGCTTACCAAACGTACAACCTTCATGACGGAAGCAACCTAGAGCTGTACGCTTCTTAGCTCGTGAGTTTGCTGTGTACGGGTCGATCTCAACAATGTAGCCGTGACCGTGTGCTTCGTTACGGTAATCGTCCATAGGAGAATTAGCGATTGGTGTCACATCAAAGCGTGCAAACTCATCCAAACGCTCTTGTTTGTCACCAGAAAGCGTGTCCCAACCGTAACGTGTTTTATCTGTCGCGATACCGATGCGCTCTTGAGCAGGTGTCGTTGTACCTTTATTGACGAAGTAACCTGGCCAGTTCTCTTCACAAGTGAGGTAAGTGCCCCAAGGTGTGTAGCCGTTTCCACAGTTATTTAATGTGCCACGAGCTTGGCTGCCGTCTTGTGAGAATTTCGTTTTGGTAAACTCACTGTAAGCGACAGGGCCAGACAGGTCCATCACAGTGGCGCCAGTGTAGCGGCGGTTAAGTGGGTCGTTATCGACCATTACCCACTGGTTGCCCTCAAGCTTCACGCGAACCACACTTACGCCGTGCGCGTTGATTTCTTTACGTACTTCATCAATGTTAGGGCGAGCGCCTTCATTGTATGTAGGACCATTAGCATGAAGTGCTTTTTGGTCAATGTATTCGTGGTTGATGGCCAACAAACCATCATTGCTGTTGCCATCAAGCGGGAAGAAGTGCATGCCATCGTGGTGCATACCTAGAGCATTAGCTTGGTCCTGTGCATTGTTGGTGCCGTCTTTTAGCCAAGCATTGCCTTGCTTATTGAGAGGCGTTCCCCAAGGAACTAGCACTTGTGCTGTATAGCCTTTAGGCACAACCACGCTGTCTGTTAATGAGCCTTTAACCGATTCAAATGCTAACATCGCAGTACTTTTTTTAGCGCCCGTAGCTTGAATTGTTGACGCGTTAGCTGTGCTGTGACCACTTAAACCGAATGCACCAAAGGCGGTCATTGCGCTAATGCCTAAGCCACCTTTCAAAACGTTTCTTCTTGAAAGGTTTGCTTCTAGAACCTCTTCAAAGGGTTTGTTGTTACTCTTGTTAAAACGAGTGCTATCAAATGTTTCCTTGCTCATCGCAACTGCTTCCTATTGGTTGACTTTATTATTTGTTATTTATGACTTACAAAGTTAATAACTAATTGGTTAATAACTTGGGTAAATTTGTGACCAATCGTGAAGTAGTAAAGTGACAGATTTTTATAGTTTTTATTAAGCTTTTGTTTCTGTCGCACGATTTTTGTCTCAAGGATTTTTATGTAAGATAAAACTCTTGGGCATTGCGTTAGAACTGTGTATAAATGCTTGATCAAACGAAGAGAGAGACAGTTATGAAATTAGATAAGATCGAAAACAAAAATCGTCGTCTACGTAAAAAGCTATACCTGGGTGAATTCGCGATTCTTGGCTTTGAAGTAAGCTGCAAAACATCGATTACTGATTTTGACCAATACGATGTGTTCATTGATGAATTCATCGACTTCATCGATAGCATTGGTTTGTGCTTTGGTGGTGGCGGCCTTGAGTTGTTTGAAGGTTTCTTATGTTCGATCGAGCGATACCGTTCAGTAACTGAAGCTGAACAACTTCAGGTTGCACAATGGCTTGAAGCGCGTGCTGAAGTAACGAAAGTTGAAGTAAGCGAGCTGATTGACGCAAACTACGCGTTCTAAGTTGATCCTATAGCGTTAGCTTTGCTTAGAGAGCAACACGACTTTTTGGACGAGTAACAATACACAAAACAGAGGCCGAATCGGCAATTCGATTCGGCCTTTTTGCGTTTTGACTTAGAGAAGGATTCGAAGCGGGTTAGGGTAGTTATTCACAATGGAGTGGAGCGTGAAGCGCCGAATGGTTCATTGGGTATCGGGACTAAAAATGCGCAGTCGATATGGATGCTGCATCACAGCGTACTAAAAACCACAAAGGCAGAGAACTCATTTCAGCAAAGCTTTTACTTGCCTTCTGTGTAGTTCACTCTGCCTTTGTAATGAGCAGGGCTGTTTTGCGGCAGCCTGTTGAAGATTAAGGGACGTTACGCGTCTTTTTTATCTTCGTTGCCTTCATTCACTTTTGCATAGAAGTGAAGCAGCTCTGTGAGTTCTTTAACCCAACCAAACGCATCTTTTGGTGCGTTCTTTAAGATCTTCTCAACTTTCTCACAGTGCACTTCAATTGCGATCGCTTCTTCAAGGTTGAAAGAGATCGAGTAGAAATGCCATAACAGCAGGCGAGTCATGCGTTCAATGTTTTGTAGTGAGTTTTCTGATTCAGAGAATGCTAGGTTTACTTCGCCTAATGCAATCGCTGTCATTCGTAGCATTGCATCGAACTTCGCTGATTGCATGCGTTCTTCGCTGGTCACTTCTTCTTGTTCGAATGTGAATAGCTCTGTCATTGCGTCTTCAGGAACAAGGCGATGGATCATTCTTAAACTAAATTCTTCTAGTTCATGACGGGGCATGGTGATTAAGCAATTTAAGGTGTAGTCGCGTTGCATGGTGTTCTCTTGAATCGGCAAAAAGGTTGCACAGTTTAATAGAGAAGCGGGCTGAGAAAAAGAAGATTTTAGATAAGCCTGCAAAGGTAGGCTTATCTAGACATCGTTGTTGTGAAAGTGAGTAGTAGGAATGATTGAGCAAGCGCAGTTAAGCCTTGCTGTGAGTGGGAGGCTGATACTGCATTGATTGATCATTTCTCATAAAGATATTGCTCGCTACCAAGCTGCCAATACAAATAGAACCAAGAGTTAGCCAGGTTAGCGTGTCAGGGATCTCGCCAAACAATGGGATAGCTAGCAGAGTTGCAATTGCGGGTGTTGCGCTGCCGAATGCTGCTGATCGTTCCGCTCCTAAGGTCTTTACAGCATAAAGGTATGTGAACGCTGCTATTAAACCTGCGCCAACGCCTTGTACTGCAGAGTGCACAGCAAGCTCGGTAAATGGCCATCGAGCGATGGGTGTGTCTGCTAGATGGCTAGGGAGCGACCCGTTAACAATAAGAAGCAATAATAGTAACGTTGAGCAGAGAGAGATGAAGCCAGCACTTACCAATGCGTCAAGATTGGCTACACGAGCAGAGATTGTAAATATCGCCCACATCAAGCTTCCGCATAAGAATAGCATGTGTCCTTTGGTGTATTCGAAGTTGAAACTGCTTAAGCTCGCACCTAAAAACAGCATGATTCCAAGTAACACCATCGCTAATCCGGCTACTCGATGTCTGCTCAGTGGTTGCTTAAAAAAGAGGACCGCAATGCCTGTAACAAATAGAGGCAGGGTCCCAGGAACTAACGCACTACCGTGAGAAACCGGAACAAACTGCATTGCTGTACCAGCGACAAGTAGATAAGGCAGCCCATTACCAATGAACATACCGAGTAAGTATCGCGTAGGCACCGTAGTGACGATGTTACGGGCTTTCCATACTAGTGGCAGTAGCACGAGGGCGGGTATGAAGAAGCGTGTGAGAGCTATATCTGCGGGCGTTAAATTTGAATTGGCGCCACCTTTTAGTGAGAGAAAAAAACTCGCCCAGATCAGTAAAGTGACAATAATGGAAAGGTAGCCAAGCTTCATAATATAAACAAGCAAACAAGTGAGTGATGATTAATTATGATGGGATTCGTGTGCTTTAAGTTGGCAAAATTGAATAAACTTTTACTTAATATTGGTGATTTTTGCTAACATGGCGAAAATTATTAGTGCTTACAACTCTTGTTGTGGTCTTTAGGTTTACCACGTTGATTGGTGGTAAATCTAAATGGGTGCTGCTCTCATTGCTCTTTTTAATACCAAAGGATAAGTCGCGTTATGGATAGAATAGATAGACATCTTCTTGAATTACTACAAAAAGATGGTCGATTGACAACGGCTGAACTCGCTGAGGAGGTCGGGTTATCTGCGTCTCCATGTGCTAGGCGTATCAAAAGGCTTGAAGAAAAAGGGATTATCGACGGCTATCGCGTGAGCTTGTCGCGAGAAAAAGTTGGTGTGGCGATGAGCGTGTTTGTAGAGGTGAGCCTAAATAATCACCAAGAGGTGTCGATCGAGAACTTCGAAGGTGCGATTGTCGAGATGGAGGAGGTAATCAGCTGTCATGTTGTCTCTGGCGCTTATGATTATCTTTTAGAGGTGGTTAGTCCAAACTTAATGGCTTATGAAGCATTTACTAGAAAACTTCAGCGGCTATCTAACGTCAAAGACATCCATACTCACCTAGCGATAAGGCAAGTAAAAGGTAATGCCCCTCTTCCAGTGTATACCGACTAACCCGATGGAAAACTTGGTGGTTATTGGGGAAAGTGAGCTGAAAAACACATTTTTTGATCTTTAGATAACAATGCGAAGATGTCCCAAGATTTTTCACAAGATGCCAAACTAAATACAATAAAAACGGAGCACCTCGTGAAAGGTACTCCGTATATGATAGGTGCAAAACTTAGTGATACTTAAAGTTAGAGATTGAACAATCTCCGGTTTGTGCATTAATTCTGAATGAAAAAGCATGTGAATGATAATCCACACCATCATTCCAGATTGTTTCTCCAAATATCTTGCATAGCTCTAATTCACTTACTGAACCGAACTCTTCCATGTGTTTAGCTACAGATAAAAGCTTAGCTCTTATTTCTGCAGTCCATTCCGTTTTACTCAAGCAGTTGAAAGCCATAGTTTTTTGCATATTACCTAGCCAAAATGTTTCTTGTTATTAAGTTATATGAATATTCATGATAACAATTTTTTTGCGTTTGTAAATCTATTTTGTGATGAATATCTCACATAATCACTTGCATTGGTTGGAAGTTGAACCTTGTTGTTGATAGTTCGAACATTATTTTTACAATTTATTGATAAAGATTTGATTAAGGCTGAGTTGAATACATTTTCATCAGCCATCGTTGATTTTGCTAATAAATCTAGCGAAGCGGTTCGTTTGATTGAACGCTTCCCAGTTCATTTGATTGGCGTGCAGCATCGATCATTGTGGCTTCCTGACGATACTTAAACGATAGTTGTCTGAACTTTTCACTAAGCACATTAAGGTCTTGCGCGAGAGACTGCGAGCTCTTCACATGTGACAGTGCACTTGCTGACTGGTGGATTAGCTTAGCTTTATCACAATCTTGAGCCATTGCTTCCCATAATTGAGCAAGAGAACGAGCGCCTTCTAGTTCGGTCGATACTACATATGATTGTTTAAGCAGAACTTCGGAGATATCGTAAGCGGTATTCATGTGGCTGTTGAGCTGTGTATTAAATCTTTGTTCGTATTTTGCCCAAAGTTCAACGGTTTGCTCTCCATTGAAATCTTTAGACAGTAGGGTCTGTGACTCATAGGTTGAGAGAACTTGATTGAACTCTTTTGTATATTGGTTATAGCGAGTCTCAAAGGCGAGCTGACGAGCTAGGATCGTTTGCCAGCTCTCACTGTTACATTCACTGGCTAATACCACAATAGCACTCAAAGAGACGTTTATGATTAGAAACTTACCCCAAAAACTCATGGTCTTCCTCTACTCGCGATGTTATCAATATAGAGTATAGATGAGCTGATGCGTGAGTTGATGTACACTGCAAATTCACTTCAAACGGATAAGCTGGTGGATTGAATGAAAAAAGCGCTGATCGCTTTACTTGTATTGTTAATCTTGGGTGGAGGAGGTGCTGCGTACTACTTCTTCATTATTAAGAAAGATCCTAAGCCACCAGAAAAAGTCGAAGAGCCTGTTGTTGAAACTGTGGAGCCACCTAAATCTGAATTAAAGCCTGCTATTGAACTACGACCTGAACCCGAGCAAACAGAGTTTTATGTGTTAGATATAAAGCTAGAGGTGGTAGAACAGCCTGAGATTGATGGCTTGATAACGGGCTACCTCTACAAAGGGGAAAAGGTCGAAGTGCTCGAGAAGCTGGGAGATTGGGCACGTATTTCGGATTATATTGTTCTGAAAGAAGGCGGACCTCAGATTGCAGAATGGGTGGCGATGTCTGGTCTCTCGAATGATGAAGTGGTTATTTCTAATAAGGAAAACAAAGAGATATTAGATTCTTACTTAGTTAAGTCCGACGATCTTAAGTTGTACCAAGAGAAATTTCGTAATTCTGTCGCTAAGTTGATATCTGAAGGTGTGTGCGAACCAAGTGACTTTGAAGAGCTAGGTGGTTGGGTCAGATCTGTTCGGTATAGCGAGCGCGATGTTTACTTTATCTACTGCGGTGGCCTATCTCTTGAAAATAAAGTTTATCTTGATGTAAATACAAATGAAATATTTACAGACTAAAAGACAACTATGTATTACTGTTGATAATATAAACTGTCAATAGACTATAAGTTATCAATTAATTATCAAAGCCCACTCTGTAATGGAGTGGGTTTTTTTCTTATTGATAAAATGAAGATTTATTCATTTTACCCTTAAGCTCATATTGATCGTCTTATAGAATAAATAAGATGGATTTATTAATAATAAATAATACTTTTACTAATGTTTTGGTCTTCAATAAATTCTATTTTTAATATTGCATTCTTATTGAAACAAGGTTCTGATTAGGATTTTCTCCTTCTTTTACAGTGACTTATCATTATTGTTGATATTGATGTAATTAAAAATTTCATTTAAAATCAATGGCTTGTGTGGGTTTTACGTGTGTTTAACATTTCACGTTTTTTGCGAGGTAAGTCAGAATTTTAGACATCAGTGGGAATTATTTTCTTTTTGTAATAATAATTTTTGATTTTGATATGTAGTGTTTACTTAAAGCAACGCGAAAGTTTAATTATCGAATAAGACATTATCTTATTAACATCATTGTTATTTATTTGCTTGTAAGGGATGGAACCATTAATGAAAAAACTTGCTTTAATTACAGGGTCAAAGGGTGGTATCGGGTCAGCAATATCTTCTAAGCTAGTCGCTGATGGGTATCGTGTGATAGCGACTTATTTTACTGGAAATTATCAGTGTGCTCTGGAGTGGTTCAACGAGAAACAATTTACTGAAGATCAAGTGAGATTGTTTGAGTTGGATGTCACCAATACAGAAGAGTGCGCATTGAGCTTGAGCAAGTTGTTACAGGAAGAGGGTACCGTTGACGTTCTCGTTAATAACGCTGGCATTACACGTGATTGCGTATTTAAAAAGATGAGTGCCGAAGCGTGGAAAGAGGTTATCGAAACGAACCTGAACAGCTTATTTAATGTGACTCAACCTCTATTCGCTCCTATGTGTGAGAAAGGTAACTGTCGAGTTATCAATATCTCCTCAGTGAATGGCCTTAAAGGGCAATTCGGGCAAACTAACTACTCTGCTGCAAAAGCTGGGATGATTGGTTTCTCGAAAGCATTAGCAGCAGAAGGAGCACGCAGCGGCGTGACCGTTAATGTTATTGCTCCGGGTTACACCGCAACCCCAATGGTTGAACAAATCAAGCCGGAAGTACTGGATTCAATTAAGAACCAAATCCCAATGAAACGTTTAGCAACGCCTGTGGAAATTGCTGAAGCGGTTGGATTTCTAGCAAGCGATTCTGGTGCGTACATTACTGGCGAAACTTTGTCTGTAAATGGCGGTTTGTACATGCACTAATTGGTGAAATTGACAGGAATTGAATGATGGAAAAAGTATTTATAGTTGCGGCAAAACGCACGCCTATTGGTGCATTTACGGGTTCATTGAAAGACGTTGCAGCCGGTGAATTGGCGGGTGTGGCGATCAAGGGAGCATTGGACTCGGTAGGGCTTCCTTTAGATGTGATTGATGAAGTGATTGTTGGCAATGTGATTTCTGCGGGTCAAGGTATGGGTGTTGCACGTCAGGCTTCTATCTACGCAGGGCTACCTGAAGAGACTCCAGCTTACGGCGTTAACATGATCTGCGGTAGTGGTATGAAATCAGTCATGGACGCTGCAGCGCATATTAAAGCCCAAGATGCAGAAATCGTGGTTGCTGCGGGCGTGGAGGTGATGTCTCAAATCCCTTTCGTGGTTCCGCCAAGTATTCGTAACGGTCACAAGATGGGTGACATTTCGATGAAAGATCTGCTTGTTGGCGATGGTCTAACGGATGCGTTCAATCATTACCACATGGGTGTGACAGCAGAGAACATTGCGAATGCATTGAATATCTCGCGTCTTGCCCAAGACAACTACGCGCTAGAAAGCCAACAAAAAGCGGTAGCTGCGATTGAAGCGGGTAAGTTTGCTGAGCAAATTGTGCCTGTTGAAGTGAAACAGCGCAGACAGACCTTCACCTTTGATACCGATGAATACCCTAAAGCGGATGCAACGTTCGAAGGTTTGCAAAAGCTTCGTCCTGTATTCGACCGTGAAGGTACGGTCACTGCGGGCAACGCCTCGGGCATTAATGATGGTGCGAGTGCAATCATTTTGGCATCAGAGAGTGCTCTATCGAAATACGGTTTGACACCACTGGTCGAGCTTACAAGCTACGCACAGTCTGGATTAGACCCAAAGATCATGGGCTTAGGTCCAGTAGAGGCGGTGTCTAAAGCGCTAGATAAAGCTGATTTAACACTCGAACAAGTTGATCTGTTTGAATTAAACGAAGCGTTTGCGGCGCAAGCGCTTGGCGTGATGTATCAGCTTTCTGAGCAGCACGATCTGCCTCTAGACGCTTTTAAGTCAAAAGTGAATGTTAACGGCGGTGCGATTGCCCTAGGGCATCCTCTAGGTGCGTCGGGTAATCGAATCATTGTCTCACTCATCTATGAAATGCTTGAGCAAAAGATCAGTTATGGCGTTGCTTCACTCTGCGTCGGTGGGGGAATGGGAACCGCTGTTCTACTTAAGGGTATTGAAGGTTAACGCTGGATGTATCGTTAGCAAGCTAAACAATTTATCGCTGCAGTCTACAAGGTGCGTTAACAAACCATCCTACCTTAGCTGAAACGATACAAGTACTAATTTACTAAACTATGTATTCATCAGGAGTTACTTATGTACACGGATATTTTCAAAACAATTACTGACCAAACTGAAAAGCAATATGAACCGTACTTTAAGTTTAACAAGTTAGTTGCAAAGAACGTTCAAACCATGACGGAATTGCAAATGAATGCGATGAAGACCTATACGGATATGGGGCTTGCTCAAATGAAAGCGGTAAGTGAAATTAAAGATGTGAACAGCCTTACTGCATTCAACAGCCAGCAGCTAGCAGCGTTAACTCAGCTGTCTCAACAGATGATGAGCGATAGCGCAAAGCTGCAAGCGGTAGCGAAAGAATTCAAAGAAGACGTTGAAACACTAACAACTGAAAACTTGAAAACAGTTACACCAGCATAAATTCAATCGCCATCGAGTTAGCGCAGCGTTTACTGTGAAGCTCGGTGGCGATTTTCCGATTATTGGAGTCATGTTATGTTTCAACACTTCTTTTCGGACTACCTTGTTAAACTTCAACAAACAAACCAGCAATGGTGGGACAACTTTGAACAAAACAAGGAAGCCGCGCAATCTCCCTTAAACCAAGCGATGCAAGAATTGAATTTTGATGATGCATCGAAAATCTTCGAGCAAGCCGCTAACCAACCCGCTGTACTACTTCAATTACAATCCCAATGGTGGGAGCAACAACTTAAGATCTGGCAAAACGCTGCATTGATGGGTAACACAGAGAGCGTCATTACTGAAGATCGCAGTGATAAACGCTTTATTGATGAAGCGTGGAAAAACGACCCATTTTATAGTTTTATCAAGCAATCCTATCTGTTGTTTAGCAAAAGCTATATCGACACCATAAACTCTATTGATGGTATTGATGAGAAAACCAAAGAGCGTGTTGCGTTCTTCTCACGTCAAGCGATCAACGCGCTATCTCCAAGCAACTTTATTGCGACAAACCCAGAGCTGATGAAACTGACGCTCGAGCGAAATGGTGAAAACCTGATCGGTGGGCTTGAGCAATTGCAGGCAGATGTTGAAGCAAGCGCTGATATCCTCAAGATTCGCATGACTAACAATAATGCTTTCCGCTTGGGAGTAAACGTTGCCAATACGGAAGGGGACGTTGTTTTTCAAAATGAATTGTTTGAATTGATTCAATACTACCCGAAAACGCCTCAAGTCAATGCTACGCCATTGCTGATCGTACCGCCGTTTATCAATAAGTATTACATTCTCGATCTTCGTAAGAAGAACTCGATGGTTCGCTGGTTGCTTGAACAAGGGCACAGTGTATTCATGATGTCTTGGCGCAATCCTGGTGAAGCGCAGAAAGAGTTAGAGTTTGGTGACTATGTGACTGAAGGTGTCGTGAAAGCAGTGACTGCAATTGAAGACATCACGGGTAAAGAGCAAATCAATGCGGCAGGTTACTGTATTGGCGGCACTGTACTCGCTTCAACGGTCGCTTACTATGCCGCTAAGCGTATGAAGAAACGCATTAAAACCGCTACCTTCTTTACGACTTTATTAGATTTCTCTCAGCCGGGAGAGGTGGGCGCCTATATCAATGAAACGATCATTAACGCCATAGAAAAACAGAACGATGCTAAAAGCTTTATGGATGGTAGATCGTTGAGTGTGACGTTCAGTCTGCTGCGTGAAAACAGCTTGTACTGGAACTACTACATTGATAATTACCTAAAAGGCAGCAGTCCAATGGAGTTCGACCTGCTCTATTGGAACAGTGATAGCACCAATGTAGCTGCTAAGTGTCACAAATTCCTGCTACGAGAGCTGTACCTTGAAAACAAACTGGTGCAAGACAAAGGCGTGAAAGTAGGCGGTGTTTGGATTGACCTGAATAAGATAAAAATACCTAGTTACTTCATCTCTACTAAGGAAGACCACATTGCACTTTGGCAGGGGAGTTACCGCGGCGCACTGAACACGGGTGGTAACAAGACGTTTGTCCTCGGCGAGTCTGGACATATCGCAGGTATTGTTAACCATCCAGACAAAAAAAAGTATGGATTTTGGCTTAACGACAATTTAGATGATTCTGCTGACGAGTGGCTATCAAATGCAACTCACAATGAAGGTTCTTGGTGGACACACTGGAATCAATGGCTACAGGGCTTTGAAGCGGGTGAAAGGGTTGAACCGTTCAATCAAGGTTCTGAGCTGTATCCTGTGATTGGTCAAGCGCCAGGTAATTACGTAAAACAGGTGCTTCCAATTGTTGATAAAGCTAAGAGCGATACAGAAGTTACAGAGAAAGGCGCCCAACCACGCGACGCTTAGTGTTCGTATGGATACTTTACAACAATAAAACAGAACCGCAGGTAATAAAAAAGCCACTGAATTCAGTGGCTTTTTAACTTTAACTCTTCTCTAAGGTATCAAAAGTAGGAGAAAAGATGATTCGATTCTTAATCGATTTCTTTGTCTTTACCCATAGATAAAATCCAAAGAGATACGGCTGCAACACCTACGAAGCCGGTAAGAATGATAAATGGCATAGCACTGTAACCTAGGATATGCCAAATCACGCTTTCTAAAGTACTCATTCAATTGCTCCTTATTGCCAGCCTTCAACACCGTGCATGTCTGGTAGTTTATGTGCGATACCTTTGTGGCAGTCTACACATGTCTTCTCACCAGAAGCCAGCGCTGTTGAGTGTTGTTTCGCACTACGAGGGCTCTGTTCAGAGAAATCCATGTAATCGTACTGGTGACAGTTACGGCACTCAAGCGAATC
>JAYYSE010000066.1:0-8066 GCA_036126475.1 Pseudomonadota bacterium
GTCGGCGCCATATGGATGTCATCTTGTACCTTCTGAACAATACTTTCCAACACGTCATAGCAATGAGCTGGCGCTTCAAGCAACTTCGCTTTGATTTCAGGAATCACAATCGAAAAGAACACTAAAGGTTGCTGGCCACTCTCACGATACGAAGTGTCGATCTCTTTCAATAAATCAGAAAGTTTGTCCTCACTTTCAACAAACGGAAAAGTTTTCTCATTGGCTTTGAAGGGAAATTGACCTAGAACAACATGCCCTAAAGTCTCACATGTTATGGCCGTTCCATCAGAAACATAGAATACATCACGACTTTGAATATCAATTTGCATTTTTTATTTAATGTTTAAAATTATTTTGAGTAGGATGGTAACCATAATATATATAACAAAACCCTGCTGACTATTACGTCTCCCACAGCTTTTAAAAATAATTTACATTTTTTTAACTGACACGTAATCGTTTGCCTTTAAATCCCTACAATGCTTGCTATGTTTCTGGAGAAATAAATGCAAAATAATACCCTATGGTTCAATGGCCTATCCATGGAAGATGTCGACAAAGTCGGCGGTAAGAACGCCTCACTGGGCGAGATGGTTTCTAACCTATCCAATGCTGGTGTTTCTGTACCAAATGGTTTTGCTACCACCTCTCATGCGTTTAATGACTTTCTTGACTACAAAGGTCTTGATGAGCGCATTCACCAATTACTTGACGAACTTGATGTTGAAGACGTTGAAGCTCTGCGTAAGACAGGTGCAACGATTCGACAATGGGTTCTAGATGCCCCTTTCCCAGAATCACTAGAGCAAGACATCCGTGATAACTACCGTGAGTTAATCGAAGACAACGAAGAATTGTCTGTAGCTGTACGTTCATCTGCAACCGCAGAAGACCTTCCTGATGCTTCTTTCGCAGGCCAACAAGAAACTTTCCTTAACGTGAAAGGGATTGATGCGGTACTTGAGGCGACTAAGCACGTTTATGCGTCACTGTTTAACGACCGCGCTATCTCTTACCGTGTACACCAAGGCTTTGACCACCGCGGCATTTCATTGTCTGCGGGTATCCAGCGCATGGTTCGTTCAGACAAAGCGTCTTCCGGTGTAATGTTCACCCTTGATACAGAGTCAGGCTTCGACCAAGTCGTATTCATCACCTCTTCTTGGGGCCTAGGTGAAATGGTGGTTCAAGGTGCTGTGAACCCAGATGAGTTCTACGTGCACAAGCCAATGCTAGAAGCAGGCCACCAGCCTATCGTGAAGAAAACCTTTGGTTCCAAGTTGATCAAGATGATCTACTCAACCAACCAAGAGATCGGTAAGCAAGTCGACATCATTGATACGGATGAGAAAGAGCGTAATCAATTCTCACTGAACGACGAAGAGATCAAAGAGCTGGCAAAACAAGCGATGATCATCGAGAAGCACTACCAACGTCCGATGGACATTGAGTGGGCGAAAGATGGCATCGATGGCAAACTTTACATCGTTCAAGCTCGCCCAGAGACAGTATGTTCTCAAAGCGACCAAAACGTTATCGAGCGTTACGAGCTGAACAACAAGGCAGATGTACTGGTTGAAGGCCGAGCTATCGGTCAACGTATCGGCTCTGGTCCAGTTCGTTTGGTTGACTCACTAGACCAAATGTCACTGGTACAAGAAGGCGATGTACTAGTAACAGACATGACAGACCCAGATTGGGAACCTGTTATGAAGAAAGCCTCTGCGATTGTTACAAACCGTGGCGGTCGTACTTGTCACGCAGCAATCATCGCTCGTGAGCTAGGTATTCCAGCAATCGTTGGCTGTGGTAGCGCAACAAGCAACCTTGAAGACGGTGCGACCGTGACAGTGTCATGTTCTGAAGGCGAAACTGGCTACGTGTACCAAGGTGAGCTAGAGTTCGAAATTAAACGTTCTGAAGTTGATGAGCTACCATTGCTACCGACTAAAGTGATGATGAACGTGGGTAACCCAGATCGTGCTTTCGATTTCGCGCAGATTCCAAACGAAGGCGTAGGCCTTGCTCGTCTAGAGTTCATCATCAACAAAATGATCGGTATTCACCCGAAAGCACTGCTTAACTTTGACGCACAGTCTGATGAGCTTAAAGCTGAAATCACACAGCGTATTCGTGGTTACAAAGATCCTATCGATTTCTACGTAGGCAAACTAACAGAGGGCATCGCGACCATCGCTTCTGCATTTTGGCCTAAGCGTGTGATCGTACGTATGTCTGACTTCAAGTCGAACGAGTACAGCAACCTAGTCGGTGGCAAAGAGTTCGAACCACATGAAGAAAACCCAATGCTGGGCTTCCGTGGTGCATCTCGTTACATCTCGCCTGTATTCGAAGACTGTTTCGAGCTAGAAACTCAAGCGATCAAACGTGTTCGCAACGAAATGGGTCTTAAGAACGTTGAAATCATGATTCCATTCGTTCGTACGCCAAGTGAAGCAGCTTCGGTTATCGACATTCTGGCTAAATTCGACCTGCGCCGTGGCGAGCAAGGTCTGAAAGTCATCATGATGTGTGAGCTGCCGTCGAATGCGATTTTGGCTGAAGAGTTCTTGAAGTACTTCGATGGATTCTCTATCGGCTCAAACGATATGACTCAGCTAACGCTTGGGCTAGACCGTGACTCTGGTGATGTTGCTCACCTATTCGATGAGCGTAACCCAGCTGTGAAAGCAATGCTGAAAATGGCTATCGACGCAGCAACCAAAGCGGGTAAATACGTAGGTATTTGTGGTCAAGGCCCATCTGACCATGATGATCTAGCTGAGTGGTTAATGGAACAAGGCATCAGCTCTGTATCCCTAAACCCAGATACGGTTATCGATACATGGTTGAAGCTAGGCTACGTTGCTAGCAAGTAACCTTCTCTAATCGAAATACGAACAAAGCCAGTCATTACGACTGGCTTTTGCTTTTTACTATTCTAATAAGGTTCTGTGGTCGGCATATCTTAGCTCTCTCTGCGATACGCAGTTCATTCTTTATTGCCGGACTCTTAATCCTTTTTCTCTTCACGATATCGGTATATGGATTTGATAATTACATTAGCCATTAAGGATAACCCTATAAGATAAATAAGGTTTGAGAGGAACTTCCATAAAGTGGCAGAACAAAATGCGCCAATTCTATCAACCGCAGGGTTAAGCAATATAACGAGATCCGGCAACAATGATTGGTATCGTGCTGACCTTACGTTATCCTTTACGCAATTCTTCACAGCTCGACGCTACCGCTGTGAGTCTACCTTCAAGACCAAAAAGAGTAATATGAATTCTACTACCGCAACTCCCTCGCCTTCGCTTAGCCGACAACTCTATACCATGACGTGGCCAATGCTGTTTGGGGTACTTTCTCTAATGAGCTTCCAACTTGTAGACAGTGCCTTCATTGGTCAGCTAGGTGTACTACCGCTCGCTGTTCAAGGCTTCACACTGCCTATCCAGATGATCATCATCGGTATTCAAGTCGGGTTGGGCATCGCGACCACAGCAGTCATTGCGCGTGCAATTGGTGCTAACGAAATGCGCTACGCTAAGCAGTTAGGTGGGCTTGTGATCGCAATGGGAAGCGTAAGTGTCGCACTTTTTTCCATCATCATTTATCTCCTTCGCGGCACAATTTTACAACTGCTCGACGCACCAGCAAGCGTATTGCCGATCATTGACTCTTACTGGATCTATTGGTTAATCAGCTCTTGGACAGGTGCACTACTCTACTTTTACTACAGTGTGTGTCGTGCCAACGGTAATACTATGCTGCCCGGCTCAATGATGATCGCAACCAGCATCATTAACCTTATATTGGACCCAATCTTCATCTTTACGCTCGACATGGGCATCAACGGTGCAGCGATTGCGACGATTTTGGCGTTCGGTACAGGCATCTTTATCGTGGCGCCCAAAGTAACCAAAAAAAACTGGATGACGTTCGACTGCCACGACCTTGATATCGGCAAGAGTGTTCGCTCGATTGGCAACATCATGGGGCCTGCGATGGTGAGCCAATTGCTGCCACCAGTCTCCTCTATGTTGGCGACTAAACTACTGGCAGGCTACGGTACGGCTGCCGTTGCGGCTTGGGCACTTGGCTCTCGTTTTGAGTTTTTCTCGATTGTTACGGTGCTCGCATTAACGATGTCTACGCCGCCAATGGTTGGTCGTATGTTGGGAGAAAAGAACCTGACTGATATTCGCAGCTTGATTAAGATCGCAGCAACCTTTGTACTTGGTTTTCAAGTCGTTATTGCGCTTGTTACGTGGGTATTCTCAAGCGGATTAGCAGGATTGATGACCAGCGATAGTGAAGTAACCACAATCCTAAACTATCACCTCATGATTGTCCCAATCAGCCTTGGTCCTCTGGGTATTTGCATGTTGATGGTGTCGGTTTCGAACGCCCTAGGTAAGTCTTACACCGCATTAACGATTTCAGCATTGCGTCTGTTCGCTTTCTTCTTGCCCTGTTTATGGATTGGCTCTCAGCTTGTTGGAATTGAAGGCCTATTCTGGGGTGCTATGATAGGTAACGTGTTCGCCGGAACCTGCGCATGGTTCATGTACCAACGCGCTTTAGGCCAAGTTGAAGCTAAACTTGCCAGCTAACTCGCGAGTGAACTTTTAGTTATTAAAAACAAAAAAAGCAGCCACTTAGGCTGCTTTTTCTTACCTTTTTATGACCTATGGCTCGCTCAGATACGACCTTTACAATTAGCGCCCCTTACATAACACCTTGCTTCTACATAATGGGTCTGCTCTTTCTCGGATTCAAGTTATTGACGACTAAATTTATAAATCTCCAATAGTCAAGACGTTAACTCAGTTATAGTAAAACCCCTCCCCCAAATATGAATAAAACCTATTACTATGTGAAGTTATCCCCATAAATAATCGCAGCGACATCCCTTCTAAAAGATTTAAAGTAGCCTGCTTTAAGAGTGGATCCTTGATCAAAAAGAGCGCACAGCTTCTACGACCCCAGAACAATTAGATCAAGGTTGAGTGTCGGAAGTAGAAATACGTATCCAAGACAATCTCGAGAAAAAAGAGCACGGTATGCAATCTGATTTTTGAACACCACTCAGCGAAACATAGAACTGGTGTTAAGAAACACAAATTATTCCAAGTGAGAGCTATCAGTAATAGTTATGTTTTCAATGCCATGTGAACAATACTCTACACTTCCATTAACAACATTTCACATTGACAAGAAACATGTCCTCTTTTTGCTATTTATTGTCTCTATCTTGTTACTTGTAAAAAGTTGTGAATTGTACAATTTACACTTCTAATTTATCAATGAGGTGTTATTTATCATATGTTTTCACAGCAAATAAAAAATAATATTAAGAAGTCGATTTCATTAATTTTTATTTTATTCATTATAATCCCATCATTAACTGCATGTGGTGGCGGGGGCGGTGATAGCAAGGATGATTCACATACAAAGAGATTAGAGAAGATCACCATCGAAGAAGTCTCTAAAAATAATATCCTAGACTCTAACGAGGCTTTATTAGATACAACGTTAAAATTTAAAGCAATCGGGTATTATGATGATAATAGTACTAGTGATATCACATCATCAGTAGAGTGGGTCAGTAGTGAACCTGAGTTCGCCAGCTTTGATAAACCAGCACAATTAAAGACACTTCAAAGCGGAAAAACAACTATTATAGCAAAAACAACCAATATTAGTGCGACTTGGTCACTATCTATATTAGAGCCTGTCGCGATTACAATTTCACCTCGGGTCAAAACAATAGATTTTGATAATAACCAAACGGTTTATGTGCCAAATGGAACCTCGATAACACTTGATTGTATCGTGGAGTGGAGTGACCGTTCAAAACGTGATGGTACAAGTTATGTTTCATGGACTCTAGATAACAGAAGTTTTTCGCAAAGCTCATCTGAAAAAAATCGCTTCAAAGCTATAGGTGATATTGCAGATATCACAGATTTATCAGCTAATTTTGATGGTTTTACAAGTAATAGTGTTTCGTTAGAAATAAGCGATGCGATGCTAAAAGAGATTATTATTAGCCCAACCACTAACTCTGAGAAGACAACTCAATTAAGTAGCGCTTTGTACGGAACAAGCCTAGAGTTTACTGCAGTGGGTGTCTATCAAGGTCCAAGAGATGAACAGGTAAAACATATTGATATCACAAAAGATGTAAGATGGGTCTCAAGTGCACCAGATGTATTCAATAATGCTGAGGGTAACAATCTTTTTACTGCTGATAGTGGAGTAGGAAAAAGCAAAGCTACTATATCTGCAAGAATGTTTGATATCGAAAGTAATCCACAAGAAATGACAATTTCTGATTCTACATTGGAATATATTGAAATTACTGGTACAAATAATTTGGTTAACAATGTTGAATTTTCACTTTCCGCAATCGGCCATTATACAAGTAATGAGAAAGTTGACAATAAAATAACAGCTGATATTACGTCCTTTGTGGACTGGTCAAGTTCAGATGAGGAAGTTATAAAACAGACGGGGCATAATAGTTTCGTGCCAATAAAAGAGTCTAACAACATATCCATCACTGCAGAAATTAATGGTAAAGATTATAATATATCGAAAGAATTTAACGTTGTTGCGGGAAAACTTAAAAGCATTACAATTTCAGAAATACATAACTACCCTAGCCACCCAGATTTAAATACCGTTCCATATAATAAAATTCGAACTTATAGGGCTATAGGAGAGTACACTATCAATGATTCGCATGATACTGTTTCATTAGATATCACAGATAATGTCAAATGGCAGTTAGATCAAGAAGAGGAAGCTTTTTACTTATTTGGCAGTACTGTACTTGCTATTTCGCATAACCAAAGCTCAGCGGCTATATTTGCCATCGGTGACAACAAAACAAAAGTAACCAGTAACCTTATCAATCTCACTAACATCGATTTTAATAAAACATTTACCTTAGGAAAGCATAAATACAGCTTATCTGAGTTAATGTTAAATCCAGATGGGTCCCACAATCATTATGAAAATGATTTTTGGTGGGGTGTCGGTACATGGCAGGATTCTGTTACTCGTTGTACAGATTCGGGGAAAAGGCTAGCTACAGAAGAAGAATTACAAACTATTCAATCGACTATAGGTGATGTTGGTAACGCTTTTGGCTGGCCAGTCGGTAATGGTGGACTTGAATATTGGACCACGGATCATGGAAAAGAAGAGAACAGTCATATTAGTAAAAACATGAATATCTTTGGTGGAAGCTATGACGAAGGAGACTGGGTAACTAACGCTAGTATTTGTGTATCAGATATTGAATAAAACATCCCTTAGCCTGCAAGTAATTAAAAGCCAGTTGGTATCTACCAACTGGCTTTATTTGTTATTAGCAAGATACTTCTTTTCAACGTCTATCAGCCACGTGAGGGTGGTGAGTAAGTGAAGAAAACGGTAACTGTAACTCCTATATTAGAAAGCAGACGCCCCTACTAGCAGAGCGTAGATACTCTGAATCACGTCATTCATCAATCTCACGGCCGTGTCTTCTCTCCCCTTCCATCGAACGCTTAGGTTGCTTGGTAGGACTTACGCGCACGTACAAATACGTTTAAAACGTGTTAGGCAGCTTTGTGGAAAGCATACAAAAAGCTCGATTCTAAACACGCCTTAACGTCTCATATGTATCAAGGTAACTATCCGCGATCATATGGCACTCTATATACCACGCGCCTCTACAGTACAGAAAACCAACCATAGAATCTTTAAACGCTATGATGCCGGTACAACCTATTTCATCGCCTCCTGCGCATCATGTAGATGTAATCAACATACGTCGTCAGTGGGCCCACAACGCGACTAATACCAATCTAAGTAAAAATATGATCTAATTAAGACTGTTACTTCTTCTTGAGAAAAGACGCTATGGGCAGTCTCGATAACATTGATTTCAAAAAGCTTGCTAGTCAACAAAAATCTATTCAAATGAAGATGCGATTACTCGCATTGGCTCATTTTAAAGATGGTCAATCTCGAACCCAAATTGCTAAGTTCCTTAAGGTAAGCAGAAC
>JAYYSE010000067.1:0-2706 GCA_036126475.1 Pseudomonadota bacterium
AGTGTATCGTTTTCCAATGATATGTTTTTCACTCGGTAGAGTTGATGAGTACACGCTATAGTCAGCGGTGCAATAAAATGGGATTGTGAATTTTGATAATAGCCGTTGTAGCTCATTAAAGGTATCGGTATCTCTTTTGTATCCGCTCAATACTCAGCAGGTCATGAACGGATAATGATGATGATTCAATGGTTTTTTATGTTCCAAGGTAACAGCGCCTCGATTTGCTCGACAGTTTCTGCATATGGCAACTGAGTAAGAAGGGTGTGTAAGTATTGGTAAGGCTTTAGACCATTTAGTTTCGCGGTTTCCACCAAGCTGTAACAGACAGCACTCGCATTCGCCCCTTGCGTTGTATCTGCGAACAACCACGCTTTTCTGCCAATCACGAACGGGCGTATCGCATTCTCAGCCAAGATATTACTGATACGAAGCTTGCCCTCCTCACAGTAAACCACAAGCTTCGACCATTGGTTCAACGTATAACTTATCGCTGTGTACGTTAAGCTATCTTTGGGTACCTTGCTGAGGTTTTTTTCTAAGAAAGATTTCAGCTCATTCAGCAGCGGAACACTGTGCTCTTGCCGATATGCCACGATATCTTCCGCTGTCATTGCTGGCTGTTGCTCTTTAAGGTCATTGAGTTGACGCTCCACACGATACAGCTTATTTATCATGCCGAGGGCAATATCAGCCTTGCTGACTTTCGCTTTTTTACCCTTCGGTTGAGCTTTTTGTGCTTCCACGAACTTGCGACGAGCATGGTCCATGCAACCAACATGAGTCAGCTCATATTTCTCACACGCAGCATTGTAGCCCGCATAACCATCGGTTTGCAGGTAACCTGTGAAGCCTTCCAGTAAGTTTATCGGTACTTCACCGCTGCGTGACGGGTCATAGTGGAACAAGACACTTTTCTGTGCCTCTGAACCACCCAGTGACACCCACATATATTTGTCGGAGGTGACCGCTTTATTCGGCTCTTTCAATACTTGGATTCGGGTTTCATCCATCGCTACGATGTCGCCGCTGTTTTGGTGCTCTCGTAGCAGATTCACCAGCGGTTGGAACACCTTGGCGGACTTGATGACGTAATTCGCCAATGTCGCCCGTGAGATGTCGCCCCCATAACGGCTGAGCATCTTTTCGATGCGGTACAGGGGCAGCCCATCGACATATTTGGAGGTAATGACATGCGCTATCAGACCAGTACTGCCTAATGAGCCAGGTAATGGATGTTTAGGTAACGCAGCCGCCACCATTTTTTGGCCTTCGGTGCTTTCGAAGACGGCCTTTTCTTGCATGTACTCCAATACACGTACTTTGGCAGGCACAATATCAAGCTCTTCTTTGACTTTGGCGAAGAAGGTACTTTTCGCGCCAGTCTTTTCTTCATCCGTTAGGTAAAGGAAGACTTGTTCACGTGGCAGGTCAGACGACAAAGGCTTGCGGCCACGAGGCTTGGTGTTGCTCCCTTTACCACTTTTCTTATCTTGGTCTTTTTCGTGTTGTTCAACCTTAGGGTCGGTGCACAGCTCAGCTTCATCAAACAGTAAAAACTGGTCAACGTTGGTTTTCTCTGAGCTTGGCATAAAGCGCTTGATTTTGAGGTGACGAACGACTTCTTCTAGTATTTCAACTCGAGAAGAAAGCGTTTGTAATTTGTTAGATTGAGATTGAAGCTGTTCAGTTTGAGATTGAAGCTGTTCAGTTTGAGATTGAAGCTGTTCAGTTTGAGATTGAAGCTGTTCAGTTTGAGATTGAAGCTGTTCAGTTTGAGATTGAAGCTGTTCAGTTTGAGATTGAAGCTGCAGTTCTTTCTCTGCTAATTGAGCGTGAAGCCGCTCAATTTCAGCTATATAATTTGTTGAAGCAGTCACAATCAAATCGCCTTTAAAGCCTTATGGGAACAGGACTTATTGTATCAAAAACAGGCTGTTAAGTCTCTAAAATAATGACTCGTATTCCAACTTTTTATGCCCTTTCATCAGAGAGATATCATACCCATCGAGCAGCCAATTTATTTGCTGACCAGTGAGGGTGACGAGTTCATCAGTGCGCTTTGGCCACTTGAATTTTTCTTCAGCGAGCGACTTATAGTAAAGCACGAAGCCGTTGTCCTCCCAGAACAGGCATTTGATTTTGTTACGCTGTTTGTTTGTGAAGACGTAAAGCTCTCCGCTAAAGGGGTTGTGGCCTAATTCCAACTCGACTAAGGCACTGAGGCCTCGGTGTGACTTGCGAAAGTCGATAGGGTCACGGTAGAGGTACACTTTTGGTAGCGTCAATGCGGGTCTTAATGTGGGCTGGCGCATTAGCTCATACACTCTATTAGTGTTGCTGCGACATGAGCGTTGTGCTCATCGATACCTTCAACTTGAGCACCGCTTGGTAACGTAACGGTGAGCGATGAACAGACATGCTCGGTGATGGTTTCAACTTGTGCAAGTGCAAACTTGGAGGTGGCAGATTGGGTTACTGATTTTGTGCGGGTTAATTTGCACTTCCAGTAGCTGAATTGGGATTGGTCTAGGTCGTGAGTCCGGCAATACTGCGCTTGGGATAAGTCGGTGTTTTGCCACGCAGTTACATGACTCTGCCAAACTTGTGGTGAGTGATTCATAAATTTCTCCTTGTGTAATGACAGTGGTCATTATCTACCATGGAGAGCAGGATGGAATTATGCGGAGATTTGAGCGCTTACAA
>JAYYSE010000068.1:0-7095 GCA_036126475.1 Pseudomonadota bacterium
GACACTTTTAATAAGCTTTCCAGATTATTTTGCCTTCAGTTTTTAAAAAACTGAAAGTAAAAGCAAAATTTTGCTTGGCGACCATAGCATTGTGGACCCACCTGATTCCATGCCGAACTCAGAAGTGAAACACAATAGCGCCGATGGTAGTGTGGGGCTTCCCCATGTGAGAGTAGGACATCGCCAGGCTCAAAATTTATTTTCACTCTTTCAAAAGGTGAAGAAAAAAGTTTTCAGAATCGTTTTTAAATGATTATTGAACTGCTGATATAGCTCAGCCCGGTAGAGCGCACCCTTGGTAAGGGTGAGGTCCCCAGTTCGAGTCTGGGTATCAGCACCACGATTTAGTTGATTTGAATAATCAAGTTAACAAAAGAATTTGTTTGACGACCATAGCATTGTGGACCCACCTGATTCCATGCCGAACTCAGAAGTGAAACACAATAGCGCCGATGGTAGTGTGGGGCTTCCCCATGTGAGAGTAGGACATCGCCAGGCTTTAATTTCGTTATTTGCATAGCAAATAACAACCTCAACAGTGTACTAATCTGTTGATGACAATTTGTTGGAGGGATGGCTGAGTGGTCGAAAGCACCGGTCTTGAAAACCGGCAACCGTTAATAGCGGTTCTAGGGTTCAAATCCCTATCCCTCCACCACCATTAGAAAGCCCGCTGAGAAATCAGCGGGCTTTTTTCTTATCTGCGATATATAAATAAAAAGGGAAGAGCACTAACGTGCTCTTCCCTTCTTAGTATTGAAAGCTGTGACAACTAGTCCGTTAAATACTTACCTTCTGCGACTTGCCAGAACGCTCGAATTAGAGGGTTATCTAGCTGTGCTCGCTTACAACATACGCCTAACTCAAATGGCTTGATGGGCTCTATCTTTAAGCGGCTTACTTTATCTCTTACAGGACTGTTGTTTATGACCACATCGGGTGCGATACCAACCCCACACCCTAGCGCTACCATACTTACAATTGCCTCATGACCTGACACTTGTGCATAAATGTTGGGTTTAATCTTCATCTTCTTAAACCATGCATTGGCACGCTCACGAGCGGTACCCGCTTCAGGGATGATAAAAGGGACTTCATTCCAGTTTGGTTTGTCGGATTGCAGTTGTTGACTAAAACTACTGACGCCAGATGGGATGATGACAGATAGTGGTATATCACTGATGGTTTCGAACTCTAACCTTGAAGGGAGGATGTCTGGTTTCGCTGAAATCGCGATATCCGCTTCATCATTTAATATTTTATCAATAGATTGAGCTGGGTCACCCGTAGAAAGCTTGAACTCAATATATGGATGAATGGCTCTGAACTCGGTAATTAGCTCAGGAAGATGGCTATAGCTTGCAGTTACGGAGCAAAATATCCTGATCTCACCCTTTAACTCTTGTTCACCACCTTTTAGGTGAAGGTTATATTGCTGCCATTCTCCAACAATACTCAATGCTACTGGCAATAGGTGTTTCCCTGCTGGAGTGAGATCAACGCTTCGATTGTCCCTGATAAGCAGTTCCTGTCCTGTTTCTTCTTCAAGCTTTTGTACCTGACGGCTCAGTGCTGAAGGGCTGACATGCATGGCTGCAGCGGTTTTGCTGAAACTCTTGCTATCACATAAATGTATAAATAATTGTAGAGATTTTATGTTCATGTTCTGTGATCGTTTCCACGTTGCATTTATTGCAATAACTAATTGTGAATATATCACTTTCAGCAACGGAGTGTCTGTTTTAGTATGAAGTCATTCGATAGAGAGATATCGACCTTACGGACTTATTTTTAAAGGAGTGCCTCAAATGGCTAACTATTTCAATACATTAAACCTTCGTGAACAACTAGACCAACTAGGTCGTTGCCGCTTCATGGATCGTGAAGAATTTGCGACAGAAGCTGAATACCTTGAAGGCAAGAAAATCGTAATTGTTGGTTGTGGTGCTCAAGGCCTTAACCAAGGTCTAAACATGCGTGATTCAGGTCTAAACGTGGCTTACGCTCTACGTCAGGCTGCGATTGACGAGCAACGTCAGTCTTACAAAAACGCAAAAGAGAACGGTTTTGAAGTAGATAGCTACGAGAAGCTAATTCCTGAAGCGGATCTAGTAATCAACCTAACTCCAGACAAACAACACACTAACGTAGTTGAAACAGTAATGCCTCTTATGAAAGAAGGCGCTGCACTCGGTTACTCACACGGCTTCAACGTAGTTGAAGAAGGTATGCAAATCCGTAAAGACCTAACGGTTGTAATGGTTGCACCTAAGTGTCCAGGTACTGAAGTACGTGAAGAATACAAGCGTGGTTTCGGTGTACCAACACTAATCGCTGTTCACCCAGAGAATGATCTTAAGGGAGAAGGTTGGGACATCGCTAAAGCTTGGGCTGCTGGTACAGGTGGTCACCGCGCTGGCTGTCTAGAGTCTTCTTTCGTTGCTGAAGTTAAATCTGACCTTATGGGTGAGCAAACTATCCTTTGTGGCATGCTACAAGCTGGTTCTATCGTATCTTACGAGAAGATGGTTGCTGACGGTATCGACCCAAGCTACGCAGGTAAGCTTCTACAATACGGTTGGGAAACGATCACTGAAGCGCTTAAATTTGGTGGCGTAACACACATGATGGACCGTCTATCTAACCCTGCTAAAATCAAAGCATTTGAGCTTTCTGAAGAGCTAAAAGACCTAATGCGTCCGCTTTACAACAAGCACATGGATGACATCATCCAAGGCGAATTCTCTAGCACTATGATGGCTGACTGGGCAAATGACGATGCGAACCTGCTAGGCTGGCGTGAAGAGACAGGTAAAACAGCATTCGAAAACTATCCAGCTTCTGATCTAGAAATTTCAGAGCAAGAGTACTTCGATAACGGCATCCTACTTGTTGCTATGGTTCGTGCGGGTGTTGAGCTAGCGTTCGAAGCAATGACAGCATCTGGCATCATCGATGAGTCGGCATACTACGAGTCTCTACATGAGCTTCCACTAATCGCAAACACGGTTGCTCGTAAGCGTCTATACGAAATGAACGTAGTAATCTCTGATACAGCTGAATACGGTAACTACCTGTTTGCCAACGTAGCAACACCACTACTACGCGAGAAATTCATGCCTTCAGTATCAACAGACGTAATTGGTAAAGGCTTAGGTGAAACATCTAACCAAGTAGATAATGCTCGTCTAATTGAAGTAAATGAAGCTATCCGTAACCATCCAGTTGAGTATATCGGTGAAGAGCTACGTGCTTACATGAGCGACATGAAGCGCATCGCAGTAGGCGGTTAAGTTCTTAACTCGATATCATCGAAAAAATTTAAAGAGCTCCAAAAACTGGAGTCATAAATAAAAACACAACATCTAATTAAAAGGCTTGGTCGCCGTTGACCAAGCCTTTTTGTTTATTTGGAAAGAAGGAAGAGTGAATCGGAGTGTTGTTAGGAATCTAGACCGAAAAACTCGAGTGCATAAAAAAGGCTGACGTTTTCACGTCAGCCCTCTTATCTTTGCTCACTGAGTGCTTATTTGTCTACAAGCTTAGCTTCTAGCTCTGCAAGCTTTTGTTCCATTTCAGTCAGCTTTTGACGAGTGCGTAGTAGTACTTGAGTCTGAACATCAAACTCCTCACGGCTTACAACATCTAGTTTGTTTAGCTGGCCTTGGATAACTTGGCGAACTTTTTGGTCTACGTCTGAACCCAGTTCTTTCACTGGCTGAGGCATAGAGTCGTGGATCTGCTTAGCAATTTGCTCTAGTTTTTTTGGATCAAACATATCGATTAAAACTCCTGACTATTTATCACTATTCTATTTAATAACACTTGATATGTCGCCTATCGCGTATAAAAAAAGGCCACCGAAGTAACCTTTTTGATTGTTTTACGACTTAGCGATTACTTGTTATCTGCTAATTCTCTGTGTGCTGCTTTTGCTTCATCGACGCGAGCTAGTTTTTCTAGATCTTTGTCTTCAACAAATACAGGAAGAGGTTTGTGTTTTTCAGCTAGGTAGCTGTAAATCACCGGCAGTACGAACAGCGTAAAGATAGTACCAATCGCTAGACCAGCAACGATTACGATACCGATACTAAAGCGCTGAGCTGCACCTGCACCACTTGCGTACATCAGTGGGATTAGACCCGCGATCATCGCAGCTGTTGTCATCAAGATTGGACGAAGACGAACTTTTGCCGCTTCCATTACCGCTTCAATACGAGTCTTGTGGTGATGCAGCTGTTCTTCTTTTGCAACCTCACAGATCAAGATACCGTGCTTGGTAATCAGACCGACCAGCGTGATCAAACCTACTTGTGAGTAGATGTTCATCGATGCTGTTCCCCATGCAAGCGCTACAAGAGCTCCACAGATCGCCAGTGGTACCGAGACCATGATAACCATCGGGTCTTTTAGAGATTCAAATTGAATCGCCAGTACCAAGAAGATAATAGCCAGAGCCAAACCAAAGGTCGCATATAGCGCACTACCTTCGGTAACGTATTGACGAGCTTCACCCATGTAATCGTGATTGTAGCCACTTGGCAATTTGTTGTTTGCTGCTTCTTCAAACCACGCAATCGCATCGCCCATTGCGACCCCTGGAGTTGGAACCGCACCAATCGTTGCGGAGTTTAATTGGTTAAAATGGGGAAGAGAGCGAGGCTCCGCCACAACATCAATCGTAATTAAACTGCCCAGTGGCACCGCTCTGCCATCTGCAGCGCGTACATAGTAATTATTCATCGATTCAGGGTTTAAACGGAACTTACGCTCTACCTGAGGGATAACCTCATAAGAACGTCCGTTTAAGTCGATACGGTTTACGTAGCCATCAGACATCATAGTACCGAGCGTGATACCAATATCTTGCATGGTTACACCGTATGCACCTGCTTTATCTTTGTCGATGTGAACTTTTACGGTTGCAGAGTCGTAGTTTAGGTCGAGATCTGAATAGACAAATTGTGGGCTTGAAGCAACATCAGCTAAGAGACCTGTTGTAATTTGGAACAAGCTTTCAAAACTGTTTGGCGTTGTAATAACAAACTGAATTGGAAGACCTGAACCTGCCCCTGGTAGCTCAGGCATTTGGAATGCAATTACCGCCATCCCTGGTATATCTTTAACTAAACCACCAACGCGTTCTGCTACGTCCGATTGACTTGCCTCACGTTCGCTCCAAGGAACCATAGATGCAATACCAAATGCTTGGTTTGCATTAGGCACACCAGTAAACACCTGTGCGTACGCCACTTCTGGCTGATCAGACAGAATCGTGTTTACGTCGTTCATGGTATTTTGCATGAAGTCTAAGTTCGCATTTGATGGTGCTGTACCCATCAGCATGATCACACCTTTGTCTTCTGAAGGTGCCAGCTCACTAGGGATGAATTTAAATAGTAATGGTAATGTGCCAAACACGATCAGTGCAAAGACAATGACTACTGGCCTGCAATTCATAACATTGCTAAGTATTTTTACATAGGTATTGGTCATTGAATCTAGAAAGTTGTGCGCTTTTTGCTCAAATTTACCTGGTTTCGTGTTAGCTTTGAGCATTTTTGAACACATCATTGGCGACAGCGTTAATGCCACGATTCCGGATACAAATACCGAACCTGCTAGGGTTAATGCAAATTCTTTAAATAGCGAACCTGTTACGCCGCCCATTAAAGCAATTGGGGCATAAACTGCGCCTAGCGTTAGTGTCATTGCAATAACGGGTAAAGCGATTTCACGAGTACCAATGATGGCTGCACGGAAAGGGGACTCCCCGAGCTTGATATGTCGGTCGATGTTTTCCAGTACTACGATCGCATCATCTACTACCAGACCGATGGCGAGTACCATTGCCAGTAGTGTCATCAGGTTCCAAGAGAAACCCATTGCCTGCATCACCATTGCCACACCAATCAAAGACAGTGGGATAGTAACGATAGGGATCAGTACCGCTCGGAAAGAACCTAGGAACAAGGTAATTACAATCAGTACGATTAATGCTGCTTCAAGGATGGTCTTGATAACTTCTTGAATCGATTCGTTAATCGCAATCGTTGAGTCATACATTACGTTCATTGAGATGTTGCTTGGTAGGTTCTTCTCTAGCTGAGGAAGAAGCTCAAGAACATCGGCTGCAATGTTGATTGGGTTAGCACTTGGTGCCGCGTTAATCGCTGCAACAACCGCTTCCTGACCGTTCGCACTTGCACGGTACACATCGTGGCTTTTCTCTAGAGACACCTTGGCAATGTCAGATAGACGGATGATTTCGCCTTCACCGCTTCGTACTACAAGATTCTCTAACTCCTCAACGTTGGATACTTGGGTATCAGCACTGCCGTTGTAGAGAACGAACTCCCCCGTTGCTTGACCGGTTGCTGATTGGTAGTTGTTGGCATTCAGTACCGACATCACATCGCTAGCAGTGAGATCAACGGCAGCCATTTTTGATGGGTCTAGCCATACGCGTAGTGCGTATTTCATACCACCGTATAGGTCAACTTTCGATACACCGTTTACCGTAAACAGCTGCGGGTTGATTACACGCTCTAGATAATCGGTAATTTGGCTCGACACCAACTCATCACTCGTAAAACCAATGTAGAGTACCGCCGTTGTTGAGCCGGTCGACATGGTTACGGTTGGATCTTCCGCTTCCTTTGGAAGTTGAGAACGAACCGAGTTTGTCTTGGCCAGTATGTCAGACAACGCTGCGTTTGGGTCGGTGTTCAACTTCATGTTAACGGTAATCGTAGAGCTACCGAGTACAGAAGATGAAGTCATGTAATCGATATTATCCGCTTGTGCCACAGCCTGTTCTAGGGGCTGGGTGATAAAGCCTTGGATAAGATCGGCACTTGCACCGTAGTAACTCGTGGAGACAGTTACGACGGTGTTCGTCATTTCAGGGTATTCACGCACCTGCATTTTGAAGATTGCTTGTAAGCCAAGTAGAACGATCAAAAAGCTGATGGATACCGCTAGAACTGGACGTTTAATAAAAACATCAGTAAAGCGCATTATGCCTCCAATTACAGTTTAGGTGTTACAGATGGTGGAGTGATCGCATTACTTTCCACAACCTTAACTTTGGCA
>JAYYSE010000069.1:0-16994 GCA_036126475.1 Pseudomonadota bacterium
GCAGCCCTACAAGGCGTAGGCGTGTTATTACAGCCAACTATCTTAGTCGCAGAAGAGATTGAACGTGGTGCTCTGTTGGAAATATTACCTGGTATGTCACCTTCGCCCAAGCCGATTCATCTACTCTATAAAACCAAGCAACTGTCTCTGAAAAACAGAACCTTTGTCGAGTTCTTGTTAGCCGAGCTTTCTAAATAACTAAAGTGATCAAATCAACTAAGGGGGCTGCGTTAGTAATGGCTTTGAAGAAACGATGCAGGTTAAAGCGTTTGCCAATGACTCATCAAGTAACTACCAAGGCCGGAAGACGTTGTATTGTGAACGACCATCTCTTCACATTGGTTGAACACCATGAAATGTTTAAGCTCATCAGATAACGCATGAATCAACGACTCATGGTTTTTAATTCTATCTTCCACAACTAAATTACGAATATTGAGTAAACGATTCTTTCTGCCGACCTTGCAATCCACTCGCGCCACCAGCTCTCCTTGCCATAGAATCGGCAAACTGAAACAACCAAACTGGCGCTTGGATTCAGGAACATAGCACTCAAGAAGGTAGTCAAAATTAAATAGTGATTGCATTCGCCTACGTTGAATCAACAGATTGTCAAACATTTCTCTCAACCATCCTTTGACTTAAAGTTAACTTTAAGTTGTAGAGTGATACAAAACAGAGACGATGAGACAGAGATATGAAAAGAAAAACACCACCCTACCTTACCGGACGCTTCTTTGATGGCATTAGCTCAGGGCTATTTATGTTGGCACTTCCGTGGCTAATGCTAGCAACACCCAATATGGGCACTTTTGTTGCGCTCACGGCTCTGGTTTGTACGATCACCACTTTTCTTGCTACGCCCTATTTTTCAGCTTTGATCGACTGCCGTTCTCGTAAAAATATTTTGATCATCGCTCAGGAAATCCAGACTTCAACCGCATTTATTGTCGCTACAATTTACTGGTTTGACGCAGGTTCTATTGTCGCCTTAGGCGCCGCTCAACTCATTTTTTGGGTTTCTAGTAGCCTTGCCTGGCACACCAACAATGCCTTTACGCAAGAGAATTACGACCACCATGAATATGCCAAAATTTCGAGTCACCAAGAGATTATTTTGCAGTCGACAACCTTGGGCGCTGGCGCTCTTGGCGTTGTGTTACTCGAGCAGTGGAGCATTATTGAATTTGCGATTTTTGCAGGTATTGCCTCGAGCATTTCAGCGATAAGTTACTTGATGACACCTTACAGAAGACAAATCACGGAGAGTGTGAACACACCATTCAAGCAGCAATTGGTCGAAATTAAGGATGTATTCTCTCAATCGCCTCAATTTTACGGTTTCCTGATCGTTTCTTGTCTCTCATATCCGATGGTGACCTTTTTAAGCCGCTTAATTCCGATTTGGTTTTCAGAACTGAATATCACCGGAGACTGGCTTGCACTTTACAATATCTCTCTCGGCATGGGGGCACTGATTATTGGGATATCTTTACCACTGCTCCTGAAGTCTGCGTCTCACAAAACAATCATCCAAATAGCGATGTACATCATCGGACTCTCTTTATTGTTGATGAGCCAAGCTGAGAATCCTGCCTATCTTATTGTTCTTACTTTCATTTTCGGTGCATTCAACGCGCTCAATAGAATCGCCCGAACCAATTGGATGCACCATGCGGTAGCAATAAAACAAAGAGGAAGAGTAGATGGAGGGCTTGCGCTATTCGCTACCTTAACACAGAGCCTTAGTTATGTGTTGATTGCTGTATTGGCAAAAGCCGATGCGACTATTTATGGTTTTACCATTGCTGGAACCGTGGTTCTGGCTGCCACATTTGGGATGGATAAACTTGGCAGACAAATCAAGCCGGAGTGTACCTTAGCGAATCAATGTTAAGTCGAGTTTTCAAATTCGAGATTACCAACAAAAAAGCTAAAAGGGATTTCAAACGTTACGCGAGAAGCTTCTCCAACACTTGGAATACGCCCGCATCAACATTACTTGGCGCACTAAAACGAGCTATCTCTTTCAGTTTTGGATGTGCGTTTTCCATTGCGTAAGAGTGGTAGCTCTCTTTGAGCATTTCGTAGTCATTCAGGTAATCACCAAAACTCATAGTCTGCTCGTAAGTAAAACCTAATGTATTCTGGAGGTGCTTAATTGCCGCCCCTTTTGAAGCCTCAGCATTCATTACATCCAACCAAATTTTTGCGCTGACAACCACTTGGTAATTCTCACCAAACTTAGCGTCGATGCTTGGGTTTACTTTCTCTTGTGAGCCGTCAAAGTGGCAAATAGCAACCTTGATAAATTCATCTTCAACCGCCAACAGGTCTTCTACTTGCTCACGGCGATGGTAGTACTTAGAGATTTCTTCTAGAGCACGCTCGTCTTTGGTTTCGATGTATGCAGACTTCTTACCACACAGCACAACATGAGCGCCTTCGATAGCACGCGCTTCTTTGATGATATCTTTGATGGCATCTGTATCTAACAAGCAGCTGTAGAGTTCTTCGCCTTTATGCATCACTAATGTGCCGTTTTCAGCAACAAACATCATGCGCTCTTTAATAGGAGCAAAAGTTTCCATTAAACTGTAGTACTGACGACCCGACGCAGCAGCAAAGATAATGTCTTGAGCGTCTAGTCGCTCGTAGAGGTTAAAAAATTCTTGGGCTAATTTTCCGTGCTCATTAAGCAGAGTGCCGTCCATATCAGCAGCGATAAATTTGATGTTCTGTTGTGGCATTTCAGAGCTTACCTATGAATATAAATAAAATTGTAAATTGTTATTTTTCGTTATCTTGGGTAACGGTTCTGCGTTCGATTATATCGCTAGAGTAGCCAGTGAGTGCAATGCTTTTCGGTCGGTTTATTTGCCTAAATCTTAGGTCTTGTTTATGTCTAATAGGATTTCAATTAGATAGCTGCTCGGATATCAAGCGTCATCAAAACAACAAGCTGAGCTGGTCAGTTTAAGGCGACTTTTAAAATTCACATTGACCGCTAAAAGAAATAGACTTACTATTAATCGTCTTTTAACGATTAGCATTAAGTGAGCCACCTAAGTATGACTGCAACATGCCAAACAACAGAAAGCTGTTCTCTTCCTCTTCCGCCGAGTAATGCAGAAGCAGAAAAAGAAATGGCAGCGTTAGCAAAAGCACTCGCGCATCCAGCTCGAATTCGCATACTTAGCATCTTGTCTGCACTAGAAAAGTCAGGCGGCTGCTTAAACAGTGATCTGGTGAGTGAATTAGGTTTAGCTCAATCAACAGTGTCTGAACACTTAAGAGTATTAAAAAATTCAGGCTTCATTACCGCTGAGTCAATTCCGCCAAAGATGTGTTACCGCATCGACCGCGACAATATTCAACGCTTCGAATCGATTTTTAACAGTATTTTAAAATAGAAGTTCACGCTTGAATGATTGGCTTTGCTAGCCTTTATTTTTAAGCGTTTTTTTCACCATGATTAATCGTTTTTCGACGATTTACGATTTAAATAAAGAGAGATTACCATGAAACCAAAGTTAGTTTTTCTAGATCGCTACTTAACACTATGGATCTTCATCGCCATGGGTCTTGGTGTACTGCTGGGTACCCTATTCCCACAGATCGAACAGTGGAACGATTCAATGTCCGTTGGCACCACCAACATTCCACTTGCTATTGGCCTTATCTTAATGATGTATCCACCTCTGGCTAAGGTTAACTACAACCTGCTAGGCACCGTGGTAAAAGATAAGAAAGCCATTAAGCTCTCTTTGATCATGAACTGGTTTGTTGGCCCAATTCTAATGTTCGTATTGGCACTGACTTTCTTAGGAGATCACCCTGGTTACATGGTCGGCGTGATTCTAATTGGTCTTGCTCGTTGTGTGGCAATGGTTCTAGTTTGGAACGACATCGGTGGCGGTAACAAAGAATACGGTGCCGCGTTGGTTGCTCTGAACAGTGCGTTCCAAGTGGTTAGCTACAGCTTTATGGCGTGGTTGTTCATTAGCGTTCTTCCTCCAGTATTCGGTTACGAAGGCATGCCAGTTGATATTTCAATGATCGATATTTCACACAGCGTGCTTATCTACCTAGGTATCCCATTCTTAGCAGGCTTCTTAAGCCGTAAGATCCTTGTGTCGATGAAAGGTGAGCAATGGTACACCGACGTGTTCATTCCGCGTATTTCTCCAATGACGCTTATTGCACTACTAACAACTATCGTTCTGATGTTCAGCCTGAAAGGTGAAATGATTGTTGAGCTGCCAATGGACGTTCTATTGATTGCTGTTCCACTGACAATTTACTTCACTGCGATGTTCTTCATCAGCTTCTTCATCGGTAAGAAGGTGGGCATTGAATACGACAAGAACGCATCAATTGCATTTACAGCAACAGGTAACAACTTTGAACTAGCGATTGCGGTTGCAATCTCCGTATTCGGTATCAACTCAGATCAAGCATTTGCAGGCGTTATTGGGCCACTGATTGAAGTTCCAGTGCTGATTTACCTAGTGAACGTTGCACTTAAGATGAAAGACAAGTACTACAACGGTCTAACAGTGAAGTCTGCAAACTAGAAAATCTTCGGGGCAGACAAAACAAAACGAACGAAGAAAACACGAGTTTTACATGGATTGGGATTTGAGCTTGGTTTAATGACAGTAACGCTGCCAGTTTTGATGTGGGTGTTAAAGCTGGATTTTCTAACCATATTGATTATGGACATCGGCCTAGTGATTTTATTTGTACTCTACGCTATCGGATTTAACTGGGCGTACGATTCAGTATGGATCTGGCATTTTTTGTCATAACTTAAGTACATCCGTGTTTATTCACGCTTTTCCAACATTTGAGAGCCCGGATAAGCCCGCAAGATTCAAGTTTAATAAACCACCACTCGCGAATCAGCATCACAAATCCAGCCATCAGCTCCTCGTACCAGTTGTGCATCTGCTTACATACAGGTACTTTTAGCGACCTCACGGGACATACATTCGCGTAATAGCGTCCATACAAGCTTCTTTTTCGAGCAAAAGTGTTCGGTTTAACATTTCAAGCCAGTTTAATTAACAATTTTACGCTCAGACGCTCATTTTTAATGCTCGTTTATTTTCGATTTCGCAAATTCATGCACAATACGCGTGCTAGATAAGCAAAAATAACAAGGACTCGAACATGACAATAAACAAACAACCTTCTTTATTTGGGCAATGCCTCGCCGAATTTATCGGTACAGGCCTGCTCATCTTCTTTGGCGTTGGCTGTGTGGCTGCACTGGTATTAACAGGTGTAACATTCGGACAATGGGAAGTGAGTATCATCTGGGGCTTCGGTGTATCTATCGCAATTTACTGTACAGCTGGCGTTTCTGGCGCACACATAAACCCTGCAGTAACCATTGCATTAGCCATGTTCCATGGATTTGATAAGGCGAAGGTAGTGCCTTACATCATCTCTCAATTACTTGGTGCCTTCTGCTCTGCAGCTTTGGTTTACAGCCTATACAGCAACTTGTTTACAGATTACGAAATTGCTCATAACTTTGTTCGTAGCAGCCAAGACGCACTATCAACTGCTGGTATCTTCTCGACTTACCCACATGCTTCACTCTCTTTCTTCGGCGCTTTTGCTGTGGAATTCGTGATTACTGCAGTATTGATGTTTGCAATTCTGGCACTGGGTGATGAAAACAATGGGGCATCACGCGGCGCAATGAACCCTCTACTGATCGGTATTCTTATCGCGGTAATTGGTGGCTCATTAGGCCCACTAACTGGCTTTGCTATGAACCCAGCACGTGACTTCGGACCAAAACTTTTCGCTTACTTTGCAGGTTGGGATTTCGCATTAACCGGTGCTCGTGATATTCCTTACTTCATCGTTCCAATTCTTGCTCCTATCGCTGGTGCGTGTTTTGGTGGCTGGTTGTACCCACGTGTTATCGGTGCTCACCTACCAGTGGAAGGCCATGGCTGCACAATTCCAAACCAATGTGAAACAGAATTAGAAGCTGAACAAGCTCAAGCTTAATCCCAAGCGACCTTACATTTACTAAAATATAAATAACAGAACAAAAAGGATTCTTACCATGACCGAGCAAAAATACATTGTTGCCCTAGACCAAGGCACTACAAGCTCTCGCGCTGTAATCCTCGATCACGATGCAAACATCGTAAGCTCTTCTCAAAGAGAATTTACTCAAATTTATCCAAAGGCTGGCTGGGTTGAGCATGATCCAATGGAAATCTGGGCGACTCAAAGCTCTACATTGGTTGAAGCTCTAGCTAAAGCTGGTATTCGCAGCGACGAGCTAGCGGGTATTGGTATCACTAACCAACGTGAAACCACTATCGTTTGGAACAAAGAGACGGGCAAACCGGTATACAACGCTATCGTATGGCAATGTCGTCGTACTGCAGAAATTTGTGAAGAACTTAAAGAGCGCGGCCTAGAAGACTACGTGCGTGACAATACAGGTTTAGTCCTTGACCCGTATTTCTCAGGTACAAAAGTAAAATGGATTCTAGACAACGTTGAAGGCGCTCGCGAAGACGCTGAAGCAGGTAAGCTACTATTCGGTACTGTCGATACTTGGCTAGTTTGGAAGATGACTCAAGGCCGTGTACACGTTACGGATTACACTAACGCATCACGTACTATGTTGTTTAACATCAATGACCTATGCTGGGACAGCAAGCTACTAGACGAGATGGGTATTCCAGCATCAATGATGCCTGAAGTGAAACGCTCTTCTGAAGTTTACGGCCAAACGAACCTTGGTGGTAAAGGTGGTACTCGTATTCCAATCGCGGGGATTGCGGGTGACCAACAAGCAGCACTTTACGGCCAAATGTGTGTCGAGGCTGGCCAAGCGAAAAACACATACGGCACAGGCTGCTTCCTACTAATGAACACAGGCCAAGAGAAAGTAACATCGAAAAACGGTCTATTAACGACATTAGCATGTGGTCCAAAAGGCGAACCAGCTTACGCACTTGAAGGTGCGGTATTCATGGGCGGTGCATCAATCCAATGGCTACGTGATGAAATGAAGCTGCTGGCTGGCGCAGAAGATTCTGAGTACTTCGCAACTAAAGTAGATACGTCAAACGGTGTTTACGTTGTTCCTGCATTTACTGGTCTAGGCGCACCATACTGGGATGCTTACGCTCGAGGTACGATTGTTGGCCTAACTCGTGGCGTTAACTCTAACCACATCATCCGTGCAACACTGGAAGGCATTGCTTACCAAACTCGTGACGTACTGGATGCGATGCAAGCGGACTCAGGCATCAAGCTAGCAAACCTACGTGTTGATGGCGGCGCAGTAGCGAACAACTTCCTAATGCAATTTCAATCAGACGTGCTAGATACAGAAGTTCACCGTCCTGAAGTAACTGAAGTAACGGCTCTGGGTGCAGCATACCTTGCTGGTCTAGCCGTTGGTTTCTGGGACAGCATCGATGAGCTTCAAAACAAAGCAGTACTAGATCGCACGTTCTTGCCACACCACGATGAAGAGAAGCGTAACCGCCGTTACAAAGGTTGGAAGCGTGCTATCAAGTGTGCACAAGTTTGGTCTGAACTGCACGATGACGATGAAGAGTGAAATCGAGCGTTCGAATAATCACTCTCCTATCGATTGAATTGTTCGTTCCTCTGTAAACGAAACTAAAAAGAGCACTATTTTGTGCTCTTTTTTACGTTTGAGGACTTTTTTCATGTTTTGATCAACGTTTTTGCGGTTTAGGCATAATTCCTTACCATCATTACTTCTCTCTTAGAATCAATTCGAGCACAATAGCGAGAGGTAATATTTAGAATTAGGTGCGCTAACGTATTGCAGCGCGCAGGGAGTGGTAAGTTAAGTGAAGCAAATACCAAGACACCAGCAGATTGTAGACCTGGTAAAAACACAAGGATATGTGAGCACCGAAGAACTCGTAGAGAAGTTCGATGTGAGCCCACAGACCATCAGACGAGACCTTAATGAACTGGCTGATAGTAACAAAATCCGTCGTTATCACGGTGGTGCAACCATTCCTCTTAGCTCAGAAAACACCTCGTACAACACGCGTAAAGCACTTAACTTCAATGAAAAAGATGTGATTGCCGACGAGCTGGTAAAACACATTCCCGATGGTGCAACCTTGTTCGTTGATATCGGCACCACCCCAGAATCCGTGGCACGCGCGCTGAACAAAAACCACAAACAACTCAGAGTCGTGACTAACAACATCAACGTTGCCAGTATCCTGCTACCAAACCCTGAGATAAAAGTTATCTTGGCAGGTGGTGAGGTAAGAAACCGTGATGGGGGCATCGTGGGTGAAGCAACACTCGATTTTGTGAAGCAGTTCCGCCTCGACTTCGGCATTCTAGGGATCAGCGGTATCGACTTTGACGGCTCACTGCTTGATTTTGACTACCATGAAGTTCGAGTGAAGCAGGCCATCATCGAAAACAGCCGCAGCATCTTCTTGGCAGTCGACCATAGTAAGTTTGGCCGCAACGCAATGGTGAAGCTTGGTAACATCTCTCAGGCACACATGGTATTCACCAATAAACAGCCCCCAGAAGAGATCCTGAACATCCTAAACGATTCATCGATCCCACTGGAAGTTATCGAGACCGCTGCTCAACCATTAGCGTCGGACGAATAAAAAGCGTTCAGAAATCATGTTCATTAAAAGAGCTCGTTATTGATAGATCACTTTATCGAGAATGGGCTTTTTTGTTACTTAGAAAATCGCACTTGAACATGAATAGTATCACTTCTATGCTCGAATAAGAGTTATTTGGAACCTTCGCTGTCATAAGCGAAGGTTTTTTTATGCGCAAATCACATAAAACGCGCATAAACGAAAATAATAAATGACCGCAAACGAAAGTTAATATAGGATGCAGTTATGTTCTAAAATGCTCGTTCGCTCAGAAAGAGGTCAAACCATGAGTGCTCAACAAACTGATTCAAACAATAGTACATCTTCAACTCTAGACTTAATCGTTATTGGCGGCGGCATCAATGGTGCGGGTATCGCGGCAGATGCTGCTGGTCGTGGTCTAAACGTTGGTTTATACGAAGCAAAAGATTTCGCCTCTGCGACGTCTTCTGCAAGTTCAAAGCTAATCCACGGTGGCTTACGTTACCTTGAACATTACGAGTTTCGTTTAGTTTCGGAAGCACTCGCAGAACGTGAAGTGTTGCTTAGAAAAGCACCTCATGTTGCACAACCAATGCGTTTCCGTTTACCACATCGACCATTTTTACGCCCGGCTTGGATGATCCGCTGTGGCCTATTCCTTTACGATAACTTAGGTAAACGTACGACGCTTCCTGGAAGTAAAACGGTGAACTTGGCTCAATCAGGTTTGCTGAAACCAGAAATGAAAACAGGTTTCGAATACTCAGACTGCTGGGTAGATGATGCGCGTATGGTATTGCTAAACGTATTGGCGGCTAAAGAAAACAACGCAGAAGTACGCAACTACTGCCGAGTTGAAAAAGCACACCGTGAAGGCGGCATTTGGCATGTAACGATTCTTAACGTGATGACAAACCAACGTTTTGAGCGCAAAGCAAAAGCATTGGTTAACGCTGCAGGTCCTTGGGTGAAACAGTTCTTTGATGATGGTTTAGAGCAAACCTCACCGCGTAATATTCGTCTAATCAAAGGGTCACACATTGTGGTACCGCGTGTTCACGACGAACCACAAGCGTACATTCTACAAAACAAAGATAACCGCATCGTGTTTATGATCCCTTACCTAGATAAGTTCTCGATCATCGGCACAACCGACCTTGAATACAAAGGCGATCCTCGCGAAGTAGCTATCGACGATGTAGAAGTTGATTACTTGATTGATATCGTTAACCAGCATTTTGTTAAGCAACTAGAGCGTGACGATGTAGTGTGGACATACAGTGGCGTAAGACCGCTTTGTGATGATGAATCTGACTCGCCACAAGCGATCACTCGTGACTACACACTGGAGCTGGATGCAGAAATGGATCAAGCACCACTGCTATCTATCTTTGGTGGCAAGTTAACAACTTATCGTAAACTCGGTGAAGCGGCACTGAACAAGCTAGAACCTTACCTGAAACACATGGGTGCGCCTTGGACAGCTAACGACACGCTACCGGGTGGTAATTTCAGCTGCAGCCGCGAACAGCTCGCCGCAATGATGCACACTAAATACCCTTGGGCATCAGAAGCACTGCTGCTTCGTTACGTGACCCAATTTGGTACTTACACATGGGACCTACTTGAAGGTGCTACGTGTGAAGCGGACCTTGGTATCCAGTTCTCAAGCGAAGCTCACGGTGTTTACCAAGCTGAGATTGATTACTTGATCAACCAAGAAATGGCAATGACAGACGCGGACATCTTATGGCGCAGAACCAAACTTGGCTTATACATGAGCGAATCTGAGCAGCAAGCATTGTCTGACTACTTAAAAGAGAAGCTACAACGTAAAGTGGTGAGCTTTTCTCAAGCAGGCTAATTGCACCAGCTACCAAGCACAGTTCAAAAACCTGATTAATAACCAAGCTTAGCGTCCCCCGCGCTAAGCTTTTTTATTTCCTGGTAATCGAACCACACCCAATCACTTAAGCAAGCGCCAATATCTTACAAACAAAAAACTCCCGAGGGAGTTTTTATTGTCGATATCTAAAGCTGTCGTCCATTAGCTGTTCAAGCGAGGATATAGCGCATCTTTTAACACAGAGCGATCTTGAATACACCAAAACGTATCAACGTCAGCATTCGTTGATAATCCACAATATAGTCGAATCAGTTTTTAGATTTTAAATAAAATACCCTCACCAGATGGAGAGGGTATTAATATACTTATTGATGGAGGAGGAGCTTTAATCTCAATGTGAGATGATTAATATCCTACTGTTTAGATTCATATAAGTCCGTTGGAATTTCCGTCTCACAGCGCTCAAGGTCATAATCTTGGGTCGTGCCACTATTACCTTGGAATCTCATTCTAACGATCATGCCTCTATCAACAAACCAACGAAGGTCTTGGCAAGAATAACGGTAGCTCAACTCCGAAATGTGTGCAGTTGACCATCGAGAATTTCCCGGCAGTGACTCAACGTAATAGATCACGCCATTTTCTGTAATCGTCATTCCTTTTATATCGCTTAGGTGTTCAATCGCGGTATCAATTGTTTCTTGATCTGCTGTTGGTTGTAACTCTTCAATTGGGACACTCAAACAACCAGAAAGAGCCATTGCTGACAGACAAGCAAAAAAATAGATTTCAATTTCATTCTTGTTCTCATTCAATTACATAGCCAAAATAACGCTAGAACGAGATTATATTCACGAAATAAATAAACGTATATTGGTATATCTGCTAATTTATAATAAATGTGATGCAGAGTGCTTATTCACTCAATTTGGGGCTTTCTAAAAGACGGAAATGACCGTAACGCACTCTCAGAAATATCAGTGTCTACATAAAAGCTAAATACTTTGAAGACATATCAATGTGTTACTATTCCATTTGTTCGGCGCTTGCTCAACTTGCACATGAAAGTATGCCCCCATAGCGGTCGCTTGCGTATGTGCATTATATTCGACACATATACAGCCAGTCTTTGAACGCAAAAAAGATCCAAGTTCAAAAATAAAAGAGTTGTGGAGTTAGAGGTTTACCACACTAAAAAATGTCGTTATGTGATTTGTAATACATCATCAAAACAAGGACAGTCAGAGCGCTATGAATAGTACGATTGAGACCATCTTGGAGCATCGCTCCATTCGTCAGTATACCGATCAACCAATAGAGAAAGAGCACCTCGATTTAATTGTCCAGGCAGGTCTCGCTGCGTCATCATCAAGCTTACTGCAGGCTGTTTCTATCATCAGAGTAACAGACAAAGACAAGCGTAAACTGCTAGCGGAATACGCTGGCAACCAGTCTTATGTGGAAAGTGCCGCTGAGTTTTTGGTGTTCTGTATCGACTATCAACGCCACGCCCAGATTAACCCTGAAGTAAAAACCGACTTTACCGAGCTTACCCTGATTGGCGCCGTCGATTCTGGCATTATGGCGCAGAACTGTATGCTAGCAGCGGAGTCATTGGGATTAGGTGGCGTATATATTGGTGGCTTACGTAACAGCGCTACACAGGTTGATGAGCTATTAGAACTTCCACAGCACACAGCCGTGCTATTTGGTATGTGTTTAGGTCATCCTGCACAGCAACCAGAGATAAAACCCCGACTTCCAGCTCATGTGGTGATGCACGAAAACCAATACCACCCATTGAGCCTAGATGAAATCGCTAGCTATGATGATTCAATGCAGAGCTACTACGCCAACCGCTCAAGTAACCAAAAGCAAAGCAGTTGGTCACAACAGATCACACAGAAACTCTCTGGTGAATCTCGCCCACATATTTTGCCGTACTTGAAGAGTAAGCAACTGACTAAGAGATAGCGTTCAAAACCTAGCTCAGATAAACAAGCTAAGTTTCAATCACCACAAACAAAAATGTCAGCGCATTACGCGCTGACATTTTTCATTATTCTAAGGTCCACTCTCTTAAAGATATTTCTCTATCGGGAGAAGCTGTAGGAAGCCTGATTGCATGCGTTCCCATTTGCCGGTTTCTGGTTCGTTGTCCCAACTTTGCTCACCTGAGAACCAATACACATCGCCATCTTCAAGCTCCAAGCGCCAACTGTTGTCTTCGCTCATCGCCTGTTCGATAGTTTCAACTAGCGTTTCAGCAATGGCTTTATTTTCGATAATTAACACCGATTCCGTATTTAGGTAGGTCGAGCGCAGGTTGAAGTTAAACGAGCCAATACTCGCAATACTTCGATCAAATACCACTGATTTAGCATGCAGACCATAAGCCGTCTCTGGCGCACATTTAGACACGTCTTGGGTAGATACTTCACACAACTTGGAATCTGGTTTTAGCTCAAACAGGTCGATACCATGCTCTAACATATCGTAGCGTCTGCCCGCGTAAGCAGAGTGGTTAGTAACCAAGTCATTTGACGCCATTGAGTTAGTCAGTGCCTTTATCTCAACGCCTTCGTTCTTCAACGTTTGCCACTCATCTAATTGGCCATCATCGAATACCAAGTAAGCCGACTCAAGCAAGATTTCTTGTTTTGATTCACTAGCTAGCTGCCCTAATAGAACCGCCGTTGCTTTTGGTTCATCAGTATTGTCTGAATCGACAGGCACAGGGCAATCGTAAGCGAAACGAGCATTCACCCAAGTCATCTCATCAAGAGTCTTTTTCAGCAGGTTATCTGCCGATTCACGATTTGACGGTAACTCCGGGTAGTTTTTGTATTGCGGAACGGTTATGTCGTCAATCTTTGAAAGATCCGGTTGCTCTTCGTCACCCAACATAGCGACAGGGTAAGACCAACGGCTATCCCAATACTCAATAAAGCTGGTTTGGATAGTGGTAACCACCGTGCCCATCACCAATACATCACGATCGCGGAAGTTTATCTCGTCAGAAAGATCGAAGTATTCATCACCAATATTACGTCCCCCCACCACAGATAAAGTGCCATCGACAGTGAAGGATTTATTGTGCATGCGGCGGTTTAAACGAGAGAAATCACCAAGGAAGCTCAACCACTTACTGAAACCACGGCGTACTGGTGTTGGGTTGAAGATTCGGATCTCGACATTTGGGTGAGCGTCGAGTGCCGACAATAGCCCTTCACGCTCATTGAGGTTAATGTCATCCAGCATCACGCGAACCTTAACACCACGATCAGCTGCTGCTAACAAGCGGCTAGCAAGGTACTTGCCAGATTCATCCGAGTTCCAGATGTAGTATTGAATATCGATGGTGTACTCTGCGCTTTCAACCAGTGCCAAGCGCTGAGCCAAAGCATCCCAGCCGGATTCTTGTAAACGAACGGCAGTCGTCGCCTGCTCTAATGCGGGCTGATATTCATCCACCAAAGCCGATAAAGCGCTTGGTCCATAAGAGGTGTAGGGTTCTGCCGGGTGATCGATGCCTTCAGGTAATGAAGAACAGCCGCCGAGTACAGCGACGAGTAATAAGGTTAAGCTGATGCGTTGAAGCACAGGCATGTGTTTGACATCCTTTTCACAATGAGGTCTTTGAATTGGCCTCGACAACTTTTCAACGACCAAGTTGTTTGAGGTTATTCATTGATTATTACTGCTAAATCCAGAAATTTATAGGTAATTATCCAGTATATGTAAAACTTAGCGACGTTATCATGAGGAACACAGTACCAAAATCACCTATTCAGGCATCAATATTGACAGCAAGGTCACGACGTTTTCACTTGTTCGATACCCAAGCAATAAAGGCCTAAAGACTTGCTCACCATTTCAACCGTAATCTCAGTTCTATCCAGGTTACAGTTCAATACAAGTGCATAGCCATGTAAATAGTCTACTAGCAAATGAAGAGCATCTTCGGAGTGCTCTAATGCGAGATTCAACGGGTTCACTACCGCTTCAAAGCGCTCACTAAATACCTCAGCGGGCCCAAGCAATTTCATCGTCAACAAAGTTTCTAATTGCCCACAGTAGTTGTTCAAAACCGACAAGTAGCTCACGCTAAGCTGGTAAAGGATCTCTTGCCACACTTGATTTTACTAAGGCTTTGCCACTTCTCCTACCAATGAGATGACGAAAATCGGCTAGTCACTGACTGCACACATTAATAAACAACAAAAAGCCCGTTCAGAACATCTGAACGGGCTTTTTCATTGAACTTGATATTCTCTAAGCTACTGACTCGCTCAGTGCAGGTTCAAGCACTGTCTTTTGTTGTTTCTGCCATTTATCCACGACCAGTGCAGCAATCATGTCACCTTCTACGTTCACAGCCGTACGGAATGTATCTAACGGGCGTTCAATAATCAGCAGAATCGCAATCGCTTCCAGTGGTATACCAGCGGCCAATAACACCAGCTGCATGCCAGACATAGATCCAGATGGCATACCCGGAGCCCCGACAGAAGAGACCATCGCCATAATGAAGATCATCACCAAGCCAGAAGTCGTGAGGTCCACACCAAACAGTTGAGCCAAGAAGATTGCCGCAACACCTTCGAAAAGTGCCGTACCATCCATGTTCATCACTGCACCAAGTGGTAACACCATGCTACTTGTACTTTGCGATACGCAGAGCTTTTCTTCTGCGCTCTGCATCGCCAGTGGTAATGTAGCAGAGCTTGATGACGTTGCGAACGCCATCGCCATTGGTGCCGAGATGCCTTTGAATAGTGTGCTAAGACGAATTCCAGTCATCACCTTCGCAATAGTCGGCAAGACAATCGCTCCGTGGATCAGAGTAAGTACAAATACAAGCAGAGCAAACAGTGCCAATTGCTCAAACAGTGACTCACCACCACGAACGGTAAAGTCGAGGACAATGGCAAAAACCGCCAGCGGAGCTAAACGAATGATCCAACTAACACTGGTATTGATGCTCTTGTTCAAGCCACTAAGCACTTCAAAAATCGGGTGTTTTTCTGGCAATGAAGAAAGCAGAGCAATCCCCAACATGAATGAGAACACAACAATCGCGAGCAAGTTACCATTGGTTAATGCCGCTACCGGGTTCACTAATGCCATGCTAAACAGCTTGCTGACAATAGCAGCTCCACCTGCCGCATCTTCGCTTATAAGCTGAACATCGTCTCCAATCGTAGCAACGCTGGTTAAAGGCTCCCAAGCAGGCAACAGTAGTGAAGCACCCAAGCCCAAAGAGATGGCTATCAGCGTCGTGAAGCTATAGAAAAGCACCGTATTGCGACCAATTTGCTTCAATCGAGTTATCGAACCAATGCTTGTTATACCTTGCAATAGCGAGAATAAAACCACTAAGCCAACGACCATTTTTAGCAAGCCGATATAGGTAGTTTTGCCAAGCATTAAGAACTGATACCACCCCGTTTGGGTAATACCAGAGGTTGAAGAAATAAGTTGTGCAAAAAGCCATGCAAGCAAAGCAGCTAACATTAACTGTAGAGGTAAAGAGTGGCGAAGTTTAGTCAACATAAGGACAATTCCAGTAACCCTGTAGGACAATTCAGATACTTTATTAAAGGGACGAACCTTTAATAAAAGTATTCCTTGGTAAAGCATGCCTAGGAAAAAATAAAGTCCGTTAGATTTGATCTAACGGACTTTAAGAAAACCAAATGAGGTTTAAGATTTAAGGCTATTTATCCATGTGTAGAACAGTACGGATAGACTCGCCTTTGTGCATTAGTTCGAATGCTTCGTTTACGTCTTCAAGGCCCATAGTGTGAGTGATGAATTCTTGTAGTCCGAACTCACCCGCCATGTAACGGTTTACGATTTCCGGAAGCTCAGAGCGGCCTTTAACACCACCGAAAGCAGAACCACGCCATACACGACCTGTTACTAGTTGGAACGGACGAGTTGAGATCTCTTGGCCAGCACCTGCAACACCAATCACAACTGATTCGCCCCAACCTTTGTGACAACATTCAAGAGCTTGACGCATCACGTTTACGTTACCGATACACTCGAATGAGTAATCAACACCACCGTCTGTCATCTCAACGATAACGTCTTGGATTGGCTTATCGTAGTTCATTGGGTTAATGCAGTCAGTCGCGCCAAGTTGTTTTGCTAACTCGAATTTGCTCTCGTTGATATCAACACCGATGATTTTGCTTGCACCGGCCATACGAGCACCGATGATTGCAGAAAGACCGATACCACCTAAACCGAATACAGCAACTGTGTCGCCTTTTTCAACTTTAGCTGTGTTGAGTACCGCACCCATACCTGTGGTTACACCACAACCTAGAAGACAAACTTCCTCAAGAGGTGCCTCTTTGTTTACTTTCGCTAGTGAAATTTCTGGAAGTACAGTGTACTCAGAGAAAGTAGAACAACCCATGTAGTGGAAAATTGGCTCACCGTTGATAGAGAAACGGCTTGTGCCATCTGGCATTAGGCCTTTACCTTGAGTT
>JAYYSE010000070.1:0-6702 GCA_036126475.1 Pseudomonadota bacterium
CTTCTTGTATAGCAAGATGATCATAATTCGAGACATGAGCGATGTAGGGCCTCTTCATTCTATTTAACACGTAAGCTGTTAACAGACGATTTATCTTACTAGCACTATCGTAAACTGATAAAAAGAGCAATTGTACCGTAACTTCTCAACTAATTCTGTATAGCTTTGTAACTTAAATAGTTACATAGTGCTGGAACAGCAAAACAAACCGCTCTACACCTAGGCTGTTATTTTGAAAAATATAATAGCCACCGAGGGGGAAGGTGGCTATTAGCTCAAGCAGGTCTTTAGTAACATTGTTACGAGTTACCTAAATCAGCACAACCTCATTACTGTGCTTAGTAACGCATGCTGAAGTCTTTTACTATCTAAGGTGTCCACGTAATTGTCGTATCATTGTTCAAGAATCCAGAGTTATAGCTGTTCAGAAATACTTGATTGGTATTCGGATTGTAGCTTACGGAGGTGTTTGGAAAGTTCTCCTCTACTCTATCCACTTTGAGTTTATACTCTGTGGATTGCCCAGAATGTTTGTATGACATTTCAATCTCGGAGTTATCACAGGACAAGTATTCATCTATTCCAGAAAAATTGAACCTTAGATGACAAACCAGTTTATCGCTTAATTCTATTACGTAGCCAAGATTCTCATAGGTATCACCTCTAGCATCAGATTGGTCTTCAAAAACATATTCTGTAGCAAAGCTCAACGCATTACCCGCATCATAAGAGATAGTGACAACATCATTACTTACTAAATATGTTTTTCTGTCTATGCTTTTCAACTCTTTGTTCTTTCCAGACATGGCACTTTTTAGCTCGTCTATACTTGCGGTTGTTGAAAGGTCAAGGCCATCGAAGATATCTTGAACGACTTCATCGTAAAAGACCGATACTAATCTCGCTGTGTTTTCAACACTTTCAACATCAACATTACCGTTGTCTTTCAAATTTAAGATGGCTGTGTTTGCTGCTAGCTCTGGTGAATATGGCACTTGTGGTTCTTCAATTGCGGTAACAGTTGTCGAGCTACCACCACCTCCGCCACCACAGCCAAATAAACTAACACCTAATAAGGCTAAGAGGGAGTGTTTTGTTTGAAAGTTATGTATATGTTGCACAGTGTGATTCCAATGTCATTGTAGGTGTTTAAGAGGCAAAAATCGCATTTGGAAGCTGCTAACATCAATAATCAACCATGTGAATAAAATATAGCACTACCATCGAAATAATTGATACAATTATCACATATACTTTTCCCTAATAATGCATGGTAATGTATTTAATTGTAAGCATAGTTCGTACATAACAAGAACGCCAATCTCACAATAGTACGCTAGAAGACACATTACGCAGAGTCAAATCAGGTAATTTGGTTTACCTAATCAACGACTGAATGCTATCAATGCCAAGCTTAGCTTTTTATATTAAAATTGTAGTGACCCGAATGTGGTCATTCCTTCGTGACAAACCTCTTTTTCAACCATACCTTCAGCCAAAACGACTTCTTAGATGGCTGCTTAAATAGTTTAAGTTATCGCACCCGTTCGAGCGCCAAAAGCTAAAACAACAACTCCAGATCATCTCCCAAATAGATAAACAACGCATGTTCTCCAACATACTTTTGCCTCGCATTTATGACGAGCGCAACTTGAGCATTACTTAGCAGTTTTAGACGTAAAAAAAGGCGACAGTTTTACCTGTCGCCTTTTGCTCATTAGAGAGCAATTTAGACTATTCCCAATCAAGGATTACCTTGCCTGAAAGCCCGCTACGCATAGCGTCAAAGCCTTTTTGGAAGTCATCAACCTTGAAGTTGTGAGTGATAATTGGTGTTAGATCTAGGCCTGATTGAATCAAAGAAGCCATCTTGTACCAAGTTTCGAACATCTCACGACCGTAGATACCTTTGATAACCAAGCCTTTAAAGATTACTTGGTTCCAGTCTACTGCCATGTCTGATGGTGGAATACCTAGTAGAGAGATCTTACCGCCATGGTTCATGTTAGTTAGCATGCTGTTGAATGCTGATGGTACACCAGACATTTCTAGGCCTACGTCGAAGCCTTCTGTCATGCCAAGATCAGCCATAACATCTTCAAGCTTCTCTTCCATCACGTTTACAGCGCGCGTTACACCCATTTTCTTAGCAAGGTCTAGGCGGTATTCGTTTACGTCAGTAATTACAACGTGACGAGCACCTACGTGCTTAGCAACCGCAGCAGCCATAATACCGATTGGGCCTGCACCAGTGATTAGCACATCTTCGCCTACTAGGTCGAAAGAAAGCGCTGTGTGCACTGCGTTACCGAACGGGTCAAAGATTGATGCTAGATCATCTGAAATCTCTGCTGGGATCTTAAATGCGTTGAACGCAGGGATCACAAGGTATTCAGAGAATGCACCAGTGCGGTTAACACCAACACCTGTTGTGTTACGACAAAGGTGAGTACGGCCGCCACGACAGTTACGACAGTGTCCACATGTGATGTGACCTTCACCAGATACACGATCACCGATTTCAAAACCACGAACTTCTTGGCCGATGCCAACAACTTCACCTACGTATTCGTGACCTACAACCATAGGTACTGGAATTGTGTTTTGTGACCACTCATCCCAGTTGTAGATGTGTACGTCTGTACCACAGATTGCGGTTTTCTTAATACGGATAAGAAGATCATTATGACCCATTTCAGGTTTTTCAACCTCGGTCATCCAAATGCCTTCTTCAGGCTTAAGTTTAGAAAGTGCTTTAATTTTCATAATGTTACCTAGTTCATCTCGCCTAACAGTAAGGCGAGAATCAAAAATCTTATTGTTCTTATCTAATCATCACAGCATTAGCGTTACGCCAACAACCTGCAATCAAATTAGATGATACCCATGTCTTGACCAACTTGGATGAACGCATCGATTGCGCGGTCTAGTTGCTCACGAGAGTGTGCTGCAGACATTTGCGTACGAATACGAGCTTGACCTTTTGGTACTACAGGGAAAGAGAAACCTACAACGTAGATGCCTTTCTCTAGAGCGCGCTCTGCGAACTCAGCTGCTACTTTTGCATCACCAAGCATGATTGGGATAATTGCATGGTCAGCCCCACCCATAGTGAAACCAGCTTCTTCCATGCGAGTGCGGAAATGTGCAGAGTTTTCCCATAGTGTTGTACGTAGGTCACCAGATTCTGCTAGAAGATCTAGAACGCGGATAGACGCCGATACGATTGCTGGTGCAACAGAGTTAGAGAATAGGTATGGACGAGAACGCTGACGTAGCCAGTCGATCACTTCTTTCTTACCAGACGTATAACCGCCTGAAGCGCCACCCATTGCTTTACCTAGCGTACCTGTGATGATATCGATGCGGTCAACAACGTTGTGGAACTCGTGAGTACCAGCGCCGTTTTTACCCATGAAGCCCACAGCGTGAGAATCATCAACCATTACTAGTGCATCGTACTTGTCCGCAAGGTCACAGATAGCCGGAAGATTCGCTACTACGCCGTCCATTGAGAATACGCCGTCAGTTACGATTAGTGTGTGGCGAGCGCCAGCTTCTTTAGCTGCGATAAGTTGCTGCTCTAGTTCTTCCATGTTGTTGTTCGCGTAGCGGAAGCGCATCGCTTTACATAGACGAACACCATCGATGATAGATGCGTGGTTTAGTGCATCAGAGATGATTGCATCTTCTTTGCCTAGAATGGTTTCGAACAGACCAGCATTAGCATCAAAACAAGATGTGTACAGGATTGTGTCTTCTTTACCTAGGAACGTAGACAGCTTTTGCTCTAGTTCTTTATGAGAATCTTGAGTACCACAGATGAAACGAACTGAAGCCATACCAAAACCGTGCTGATCCATACCACCTTTTGCAGCTTCGATAAGCTCAGGGTGGTTCGCAAGACCTAAGTAGTTGTTTGCACAGAAGTTAAGTACTTCTTCACCTGTTGAAATTTTAACAGCCGCTTGCTGTTGAGAAGTGATTACACGCTCAGACTTGTAAAGACCTTCTTCTTTAACTTCTTCGATTTGATTTTGAATCTGTTGATAAAATGCAGAAGACATTCTCATTCCTTACTAGTTATTATTCAGCAGCATCGCGCGCCGCATTATGTAGGGATACAAACGATCCTAAAACGATCATTTACACTGTAAAACTAATCTTTATATTCTAGTTGAACATCCCCTTCTCGATTATCCCTCCAGTTGGAAAAACATTAATGAACCTGAGGCATGAATAATAGTTCATCCCAGTGACGTAGGGCACATTAACGCCCCTCTATTGTTCTTTTAAACGCCATATCCATCGAAAATTCGACCTGATTTCGCTTTCATACCCACTCTCAATTTTTAATCTCAAAACGATTTAGTGGCGAATTACTGTTTCTCTCAGAATGTGCGGCCGTTACACCGATGCCCAAGATATGATGAGAAACAAGCCCATGACGCTATCCGATCACATCATTCAAGAAGCCTTCGAAAACGACTAGCACAGCTGTTTTTATCAACCAAAAGTAGAATCGAGTGCCGAGAAAGTGACAGGTGTACAAGCACTGTTTCGTCTGAATATTCCCGAAAAAGGTATCTTTTCAACGGGTGTGTTCATTGGTCGTACTTTTGCATTAGGTTAAGAAGAAGAGATCTTTTCGAGCAATCTTTAACTGAAGTCAAGTCGCTGCCAGCACACTTGAACTTGGCTTTTAATATCAGCAAGAAAGCACTAGCGAACTCAGAGAAGCTGATCAATGGGATGGAGAGCTCTGCAAACAGGTTCAACGCTATAAAGCGCTTGGTATTAAAATCTCTATCGATGGTTTCGGTGTGGGTTACTCAGACATGAATAAGGTGATGAACATTTATGTCAATGAAGTAAAATTTGAGAAATCGATTGTAAATAGCGAAGACAGCTCTCGCTCCTCACTAATAAAGCAAACTTTGGCTTACTGCAAAGCGTCTGGAATTGAAACCGTAGCGGAAGGCGTTGAAGATGTGGGTACACATCAAAGTGTCCACCAGCTTGGTTTCGATCGCTGTCAGGGGTTCCTAAATTCAAAGCCACTGCCATTCACGAATCATAGACAGGTCATGTAATGACTCCGTTACCTAAGGAAAGGGTTTATGTGTATCTTCGTCGATGGTGCCAGCTCGGTCTTTAAGTTCTCAGCCCTTGAGGAAGCCATGGTCGACATTAGCCGGTGGCAAGATTTCAAGCCCAATGACAACTCTCCCTTCGACCTGCGTGAGGTTTGGTTAGGTTACGACCCGAGACAACGCCTGTTTAGTTGTGGTCGCCCCACCTATTGTCGCCATTGAAAAGTTCCGAGTCCTGGAAAAGCACTACTGGTGAGGGCTGAACTTTCAGTACCAGGCTCAGCAAGTCTCAAAAGTGTTTGAACGTTACAACGTCAGCTATTTGGGCATCGATACCACAGGCATTGGCGCGGGTGTGTACGATTTACTCAGCCAAAAACACCCGCGAGAAACCGTGGCCATTCAATACAGCAACGAAAGTAAAAACCGATTGGTGATGAAGATGATTGATGTGGTCGAAGCCAACCGAATTCAATTTGATGCAGAGCACAAAGGCATTGCCATGGCCTTCATGACCATTAAGCGGGCGACCACCAACATCGGTAACAGCATGACCTTCAAAACTGAGCGCAGCGAGTTAACTGGACACGCCGACGCATTCTGGGCCATCTCTCATGCCTGCATTAAAAACCAAATGATCATTAAACAACTGACCAAAAATACAGAAACAATGCCATTTCATACACTTACAACACTAAATCAGATCATCATAGATCGTCATAATTTCAATTTATTGCAATTTTTCACTCTTAGTAATTTTATTAGGCGCCCTATAATCCATTCTCAGCCCTTCAACTATCCCCCGTTATTCCTGAAGGGCTCGCGGCTTATTAGCTTTCTATTACGGTAGCAGAATTTCACTGAAATAGAATTGCGAAAAAATGAGATCGAAAACGTCGCAGATGGGAAGGAGGGGTGCGTTTTCCGTGGGTTGTGTTTACTTTAGGTAGGGCTTAGTAACTGGCGTAAAAAAGCCCCGTGAGCGGTGGCTATAGGAAGTTCTGAAGTTCAAGCTTGATGTTAAGTGGCTAACAACATATCACAAAACGAAATTAAGCCACCTTAAACACAGAGCAAGCTTTGAAGTAAATTCGCCGAGCGTATAGGCAGTCCGTCTTAAGCAATTTGTTGACTACGCAACGCTTAATCCTTATTTGTTAGGTAAATTTCCAGCGTAGTGCGTTTACTTCATGTTCCTTTATAAAACTGTCCTTATGATTGCAATATACACCAATATCGTTGTTACAAATTGAAGCACCTTCTCGCTTCAAATTTCCATAATGCAACGCTATTTCTGGAAATTTAATCAAGTAGTCTCGAAAAGCAATATGCCTATTTGCTTCCGGAGACCCAACTAAAAAAGCATGTACTTGGTGACTTCTTTGTATGCCACCTTTTTGAAAATAACGCCTACCTGCTATACCAAATTCACCTTTAACTTCATATCCAAGTGACTCCATCAGATTATTGTTCTTATCTAACTCTTCTAGTGATTTCACTTCAACAAGAATATCGATGATTGGTTTCGCACAAAGACCTTTGACTGAAGTACTACCAATGTGATGAATTGCCACTACATTAGCTGCATTCAAGACCGATTCTAGCAACA
>JAYYSE010000071.1:0-10872 GCA_036126475.1 Pseudomonadota bacterium
AGAGACTACTCTGAATCGTTGTGTTCTTCGTTTTCTAGTTCGTCAATGAGTTGATCAGCAAGCGCTGGCGCGAACCATTCATCCATCTTGTTACGCAGTTGGTCAACACCAATGCCTTTCAGTGAAGAGAAAACATCAACAGCGACATCACCACCGAAAGATTGCGCATCTTTCCGAATCTTCAGCAGTTGTGCTTTACGTGCACCTTGCTTCAGCTTGTCGGCTTTAGTTAGCAGCACTTGTACTGGAATACGGCTATCAATGGCCCAGAAAATCATTTGTTGGTCTAGGTCTTTCATTGGGTGACGAATGTCCATCAATACCACCAAACCTTTCAACGATTCACGTTTTTGAAGGTATTCACCTAGCGACTTCTGCCACTTTTTCTTCATCTCAAGCGGTACTTGAGCAAAACCATACCCAGGTAAATCGACGATATGACAACCGTCCGTTACCTTAAATAGGTTAATAAGCTGAGTACGACCAGGTGTTTTACTGGTTTTCGCCAAGCTTTTTTGGTTGGTAACGCGATTTAACGCGCTAGATTTACCAGCATTGGAGCGTCCTGCAAACGCAATTTCGATCCCTTCGTCTTCTGGTAAGTGACGAATATCAGGTGCACTGGTAATGAAATGCGTGTTTTGATAATGAATTTTTACGCTCACTGTTAACTCCATCTCGACTTTGTGTAGTCGATTGATTACTTTTTTGTGAATTTGTGTAAAATAACCGTGCTCGGCATAAGGTCGCCTATTGTACCATGAGTGGCAACATAGAGTGGTACTGGAAGCTTGATAATTATAATGGAATGTCATGAAGAAATTAGCGCTAATTTTGAGTCTTTTAGCCAGCTGCTCAGTATGGGCTCAAGGTAGTATTGAAGCTGGTAAAGCCAAATCACAAACATGTGTTGCCTGCCACGGTGCTGACGGCAACAGTCTGATCACTCAGTACCCTAAGTTGGCTGGTCAACATGAGAAGTACCTAGAGAAGCAGTTAAAAGAGCTCAAGCTAGGTATGACGAGTGGTGGTAAGCAAGGTCGTTATGCGCCTGTAATGGGTGCAATGGCGATGCCTCTGTCTGAACAAGACATGGCTGACCTAGCGGCATACTACGCATCTCTCCCAATCTCTAACAACTCTACTCCTGAGAACGTAGTTAAAGAAGGTAAGACCTTATACACAGCGGGCAACGCAGAGCGCGGCCTTACAGCTTGTATCGCTTGTCACGGCCCTCGTGGTAACGGCACCGAGCTGTCAGGCTTCCCTAAAATTTCAGGCCAACACGCAGAATACATCAAGGCTCAACTTGAAAAATTCCGTGATGGTAGCCGTAATAACGACATGAATGCGATGATGCGTGATGTCGCTAAAAAGTTAACAGACGCAGAAATTGATACCTTATCGAAGTACGTTGGTGGTCTACACTAATTTGTCAGTTTCTCGCTCTTAGCCAGAGTGAAGAAATGTACGTTCGAGCGAGGTTGAAGAAGAGGCCCCGATCAGAAATGATTGGGGCGTTTTCTTTTTTAAGCAGTATTTAATAGATATTAATGATGCTTTGTCTTTTTATGTCTAATTTATCTATGTGTGATCAATTTGTGTGCGAAAGTGTGAAGTCGCACTATTGTAGTCTTTTTGTAACACGGTAAAGTAACCGCCATCAGCTAGGAGCTGACTTAGATACGGATGATCATCTCGTCTAACGGTATAGACAGAAACGGATCAGGCTAGGACAGCCCAGTAACAAGGTGTTAGAAAAGGATAGCCAAAACTCATCAGGACGATGAACAACAAACAAATTTGGCATGGAAAGCACCAATAACAAATGGAGATTTGTGTACCAAGTTGAGTATGCAAATTTTAGCCGATATAGGCAGATTTAGAGAGCGATAGGTTTTCCTATCGCTTTTTTTATTGATTTGATGAAAAAACACCCAATACCTCTCCACTATAAACGCAGTTTCTGGTATGTTTCGCATCCCTGTTTAAGGATGTGCTATGTATACTTGTCCCTTATGCCATCACCAAGGCGTGAATCACTATTTTGAAGACAAACGCAGAGCCTATCTGCAGTGTCAGCAATGTGAGCTGGTATTTGTAAAACCAGATCAAAGGTTAGAAGCAAACGAAGAGAAAGCGCACTATGATCTCCATGAGAACGATCCTAGTGATGCTGGCTATCGCCGTTTTTTATCTCGTATCGCGGATCCATTAACAGACAAAATTTCATCTAACTCACACGGGTTGGATTTTGGTTGTGGCCCGGGCCCTACGCTATCTATTATGTTAGAAGAAGCCGGACACACCATGGAGTTATACGATATTTACTACCACCCAGAAACTTCTGTGCTGGATAAAACGTATGACTTTATGACTGCCACCGAGGTGATAGAGCATCTTTACCACCCAGATAAGGTGTGGCAGCAATGGTTGAATTTAGTTAAGCCCAAGGGCTGGATTGGTCTGATGACCAAGCTAGTAATAGACGTGGACGCGTTTGCTGGTTGGCACTATAAGAATGACCCGACACATGTCGTCTTCTTTAGTCGTCAAACATTCCAGTTTTTGGCAGAGCGGGATAAGCTCGAACTCGAATTTATTGGAAATGATGTAATTTTACTGAGGAAGACCCAGTAATGAGCCGTAGTAAAAAATCTAGAAAGCCGGGAGCATATGGTGCTCCTGAAGTTATCGTTACTCGTAACCGTAGCGAATCTGACGTTGAAGGTCGTGAACGCAAGCGTCTGAAGAAGCGTAAAGGCCTAAAATCGGGCAGCCGCCACTCAGATGGTAGCGATGCGAAACAGCGTAAAGCAGCACAAGCTCGTGACCCTCGTTTAGGCAGCAAGAAAAAAATCCCACTGATCGTTGAACCAGTGAAGAAACTAACTAAGCAAGAGCGCAAGCTATCTAACGAGCAAGAGTTAGAGATGCTTGAGAATGATCCACAACTGAACACGCTGCTAGACCGTCTCGAAAACGGTGAAAACCTAGGTGCAGGTCTACAGAAGTTCGTTGATGAGAAGCTTGATCGCATCGAACACCTAATGGGCCGTTTGGGTCTACTAGATCCAGAAGATGATGAAGAAGAGTTCTTCGAAGAAACACCGGTAGCATCGAATAAGAAAGCAAACTCTGATGAAGACCTGCTATCTCAATTCGAAGATATCGACTTAGACAGTTTTAAGGGTTAATAGCCAATGAACGTAACCTTATTAGCAATTGCTGGTGGAATTATTATTCTCGGCTTGGGCTCTTATGCAGGTTACCTTCTACTTCAAGTAAAGAAGCAGACGGAGTTGCAAAAGCAGCATCAAGCTCTAGCTATCGAGAAGCGTAACGCGAACATCTTCGACAACGTTAATACCCTATGCCTTGCCGGCATTCAAGGTCAGTGTGATTTGTCAGAGATTAGTATACGCGTGTACAACATCATGGACTTTGTTCAGGGCGATGAACGTGTCGATTTCGACGCCGAATACCCTGCGACCTCGGAGTTGTATCATGTGGTTAAGGACATGGCGCGTGGCGAAGAACGACAAAATCTTCCGAAGCGAGAGCGTATGAAGCAGAACCTGACTCGACAAAAAGCAGAGTCGCGCTTGAACGAATCCATCATTGAGGAGTTGAAGCAGTTACAGAAGAAAGTAAAACCTCTTAATAACCAAATCAACATTCAGATGATCTAATAAAAAGGGCTTATGTGGTGTGGTGTCATATCAAATAAGCCCTCTTACCTTTGTGTTATCTTACATCCTCTAAGTCGGTTAGTGATCAAGCTATCAATTTTGAGCATTGGTGTTCAAAAAGCGATTAGCCGTCAAACGTCCTTACAAGTCGTGTGGCAAAATAACGCGTCTATATTTTAATGTATGTAAATTGATTTGAGAGAGCCTAGGTTCTCGCGGATCTAAATTGGAAGTACCGCTATGTCGAGCAAGCCAGTAATAACGAATCAGCAAATCGTTTGGGACCAAGAAATCTTAAACAAGTACAACTATTCGGGACCTCGTTATACTTCATACCCAACTGCGTTGGAGTTCCATGAAGCGTTTACCGTCTCTGATTACGACATGGCGTGTACGCAATACCCAGAGCGTCCGCTGTCGCTTTACGTGCATATCCCGTTCTGCCATAAGCTTTGTTACTACTGTGGTTGTAACAAGGTGATTACTCGTCACTCGCACAAAGCGGACGAGTACCTAGATGTGATTGAACATGAAATCCGCCAACGTGCCTCTTTATTGAATGGCCGTGAAGTGACTCAATTGCACTTCGGTGGTGGTACGCCAACTTTCCTAAGCAAAGCTCAAATCACTCGTCTAATGATGATCCTACGTGATGAGTTTAACTTCACTGCTGACGCAGAGATCAGCATCGAGGTTGACCCACGTGAGATTGAACTCGATGTACTGGATCACCTACGTAATGAAGGCTTCAACCGCCTGAGTATCGGTGTTCAAGATTTCAATAAAGAAGTGCAAAAGCTGGTGAACCGCGAGCAAGATGAAGAGTTCATCGTGGCTATGGTTCAGCGTGCTAAAGAGCTTGGCTTCCGTTCAACTAACCTAGATTTGATTTACGGCTTGCCTAAGCAGACTCAAGCGTTATTCGCTGAAACGCTGAAGCAAGTACTTGAGATGAAACCTGGTCGTCTATCGGTATTTAACTACGCTCACATGCCACAACTGTTTGCGGCGCAGCGTAAGATTAAAGATGAAGACCTACCAAAAGCTGAAGAGAAGATGGCTATCTTGCAAGATACCATTGAGACTCTAACGGGAGCAGGTTACCAGTTCATCGGTATGGATCACTTCGCGCTTCCAGAAGATGAGCTAGCAGTGGCACAGCGTGAGGGTGTTCTGCACCGTAATTTCCAAGGCTACACGACTCAGGGAGAGTGTGACCTAGTAGGCTTTGGTGTGTCGGCTATCTCTATGGTGGGTGACTCTTACGCGCAAAACCAAAAAGAACTTAAGAAATACTACGCTCAAGTGAATGACCTTCGCCATGCGCTTTGGAAAGGTGTAGCACTAGATAACGACGATTTACTACGTCGAGAAGTGATTAAGCAGCTTATTTGTAATTTCAAACTCGATAAGAAGATGATCGAATCTGAGTTCGCTGTTGATTTTAATCGTTACTTCAAAGAAGACTTAGAGTTTCTGCAAACCTTCATTAATGATGACTTGGTTGAAGTAGACGACAAAGAAATCCGCGTAACGCTTCGTGGTCGCCTGCTGATTCGTAACATCTGTATGTGTTTCGATAAATACTTGCGTGCTAAGGCTCGCCAACAGCAGTTCTCTCGCGTTATCTAATCACTCGCTTGAGAATCAAAACATAAAAAAATGCCAGCATTATGCTGGCATTTTTGTATTGTTAGAGGCCTAGTACAGTTCTTTGAGCTTGCGAGTTAGGGTGTTTCTTCCCCAGCCCAAAACCTTGGCTGCGTCCTGCTTGTGACCATTCGTATGGTTGAGTGCAGCCTCTAGCAGTATACGTTCAAACTCCGGAAGAGCATAAGTGAGCAGCTCTTTTTCTCCTGAATCAAGCGCACATTTTGCCCAATCAGCAAGCAGCTGCTGCCAGTTATCTCCAGTACCTGATGGTGCGATCGTTTTTTCTTCCAATAGCTCCGGTGGTAGGTCTGAAGGAAGGATTTCACTACCGCTCGCCATCACGGTCAACCAACGACAGATGTTCTCTAGTTGACGCACGTTACCTGGCCAATTTAGCTGGTTCAGCTTGATTATGGTTTCTGGGTGCAGTGTTTTCACTTCCACACCCAGTTCTTCAGCCGCTGAGGTTAGGAAATGATGAGTCAGCTTTTCGATATCTTGTTTACGTTCACGTAGGGCAGGAATGTGAATCCGAATAACGTTGAGTCGGTGGAACAAATCTTCACGGAAATCGCCTTCATGCACTAATCGCTCAAGATCTTGGTGGGTAGCGGCGACGATACGAACGTCCACTTTAACTGCAGAGTGACCGCCGACACGATAGAACTGACCATCAGAAAGTACACGCAACAAACGAGTTTGAATATCGAGTGGCATGTCACCGATTTCATCTAGAAATAGGGTGCCACCGTTGGCTTGTTCAAAGCGTCCTTGGCGAACGCTGTTAGCGCCAGTAAAGGCACCTTTCTCGTGACCAAACAGTTCGGATTCGATGAGGTCTTTCGGTATTGCCGCCATATTGAGGGCAATGAATGGTTTCTTTGCTCTTGGGCTGTGGCGGTGTAAAGCATGAGCAACCAGCTCTTTACCGGTCCCTGATTCCCCGTTAATCAATACCGATATCGATGAGCGAGACAAACGGCCGATGGCACGAAATACTTCCTGCATTGCTGGTGCTTCACCAATAATTTCAGGGGCGTTGGTCTCTTCAGAAGCTTCATTAGCTTGTTCGCGCTTTTGTTCTTGGCTGTGAGCGATCGCTCGCTCTACGAGGGTAAGTGTCTCATCGATATCAAATGGCTTAGGCAGATATTCAAAGGCACCTTTTTGATAAGCATTCACCGCGGCATCTAAGTCGGAGTGCGCCGTCATGATAATCACCGGTAGATCGGGAGAGCGTTGATGCACTTGATGCAATAGCTCAATACCGTCAATGCCGGGCATGCGGATATCTGACACCAATACATCAGGTGTTTCGCGTTCAAGTGCAAGCAGTACGCTCTCTGCATCAGCAAATGTTTCACACTTTATATCAGCCGATGAAAGTGTCTTTTCTACTACCCAGCGGATAGAGCTGTCGTCATCCACGACCCAAACGTATCCCTTACTCATAATTCAATTCCTTTGCAGCCAAATCTATTGTGATAATCATTGTTTTTATTGTTCTGTATTCGTTCCTTGCCTGAAGCTTGGTTTCTCTATCGAGAGGTGAAGCTTCGTTTAAATGGGCAAGTAAATCGTAAATGTTGTGTTCCCCGGCCAGCTCTCAACATCGATTTTTCCGTTGTGCTGGTCGATGAGGTTTTGAGATATCGATAGTCCCAATCCTGTACCGCCCTCACGCCCACTGACCATGGGGTAGAACAGGGTGTCTTTTAATTCATCGGGGATGCCCGGGCCGTTATCGCTGATCTCAATACGAGCTGCGAGTTTGTGCCGCTGACCATGAATGTTGGCTTGATGCACCGTTCTGGTGCGAATGGTGATCTTGCCTAAATCCTGCTCCTTTAAAATCTGTGCCGCATTGCTCACGATATTGAGCATCGCTTGTTCAACCTGGGCTGAGTCCATCACTATCGGTGGCAGACTAGGATCGTAATCTCGTTCGATAGCTAATGTTGAGCCAGATTCGAGCTCGACTAACTGCCTGACTTTTTCGAGTATCTGATGGAGATTTTCTTCTGACTTGGTTCCCGGCTTTTGCGGACCAAGCAGACGGTCGACTAAGGCACGTAAGCGATCGGCCTGCTCAATAATGATCTGGGTGTATTCATTCAGTGATTGATCGGGAAGCATCTTTCCAAGCAGTTGTGCCGCCCCTCTTAAGCCACCCAATGGATTCTTGATTTCATGCGCCAAGCCACGCACTAACAGTTTCGCTGCTTGTTGTTGTGCATGTTGGTTTAACTCTTGGCTGAGGCGCCTTTGTTGGTCGATCTTGCGCATCTCAACGAGCAATAGGGTCTCGCGCTGCCAGGTGATAGGGCTTACCGTCACTTCAAGCATCAGCGGGCGGTTATCGACAACAAAGGTCACGTCACTGTCGGTAATGCTCTGGCCGCTTTGCAGAGGCTGAGTCAGCAGTGCTAGGTCGAGCGAAGCGTGTTGGATAAGTTGACTCAGTGGGTGATCAACAATGCGTCTCGCACTTTGTGAAAAGAGTTGTTCAGCTGCCGAGTTGGCGTATCGCACGTATAACTGTTCATCGAGCATCAATGTCGATGTCACCATATTATCGAGAATGGCGTTGGAAAGGTGGTGTGTATCTATGCTGTCGCATTTGGCTGATCGATTCACTGTTTCGTCCTTGAACTGGTGTTTTTTCTCACTGCACCAAATTGGTGCGTAGCTAAGTTCAAGTATGGCGCATATCAATCAGAAGCTAAAGATAATTCATAAAAGTCGCGAAAAGCTGCTGAGAAAAGGTAAAAGTTGATGTTATTCAGTCTCTTTTAACCCATTAGCCTACTTGATCGTCGCTCGATGTAAATACACGGTGACTGGACTAGTAGATGCAATAAGCTTGCCGCTTCTATGTGCTTGAATTGCAATGGTGTGAGTGCCGCGATCGATATCTTTCAACTGCCAGTTAGGCTGGGTTTGTGGTGCGCCATAACGTCGCCCGTCGAGCATCAATTGCAGCTGTTCACCAATGCCTAGTTTACGGTTGAGTTCGATTTGAATTGAGAGGAAGCCCCGATTACTGCGAATAGTTTGGTCGTGAATGGGAGTGAGCATAGTAAGAGCTAATGGCGCAGGGACTTCTCGCTCGGTCTGTTGTGTTTTTGGTTGCTCTTGGTTTGGAGGGGTTGAGGTGGCTTGGTCGTCAACGGGTTTCGATGGCTCGAATTTAGGTGCGGGTGCTGAAGCTTGAACATCCGGAAGCTCAAGAGACTTTGCGCCTTCGCCTGTCGGTGTATCACTAAAATGAAGTACGCCATCTTCATCTACCCAGGTATAAATCGTTTGAGCTGAGCATGAGAATGCGACTGTTAACCCAATTAGGAACAGTATGTTTTTCATATGGTTGGCCTCTTTTCACCGTTAGGTGATTTCACGTTTGGCGTTAGTTTGTTATTGATTTTATTGTATTTAGTTCGACAGCCTCTGAGGGCTTTTGTCTATTATCTAAGGCATGTTACGAAGAAGGAGAGGTTGGGAGAAGATAAAAAAGGCCCGCCTGCGAGGCGAGCCTAATATTTAGTCAGCGATTCTTACATGATTGCAGTAAGAAAGCTTATCTACCAGAGATTAAACAGAGTAGTACAGTTCGAACTCAAGTGGGTGAGTTGTCATGTTTACTTTCTCTACATCTTGAGACTTAAGGTCGATGTAAGAATCGATGAAGTCGTCAGAGAATACACCGCCAGCTGTTAGGAACTCACGGTCAGCGTCTAGACACTCTAGAGCTTCTTTTAGTGAGTAAGCCACAGTTGGGATTTCAGCCGCTTCTTCAGCTGGTAGGTCGTATAGATCTTTATCCATAGCTTCGCCTGGGTGGATCTTGTTCTTAATTCCGTCAAGACCAGCCATTAGCATTGCTGAGTAGCATAGGTATGGGTTCGCTGCTGGGTCACCAAAACGTAGCTCGATACGACGTGCTTTAGGGCTTGGTACTACTGGGATACGGATAGAAGCAGAACGGTTACGTGCAGAGTAAGCAAGCATAACTGGTGCTTCAAAGCCTGGTACAAGACGCTTGTACGAGTTAGTTGATGGGTTAGCAAATGCGTTGATGGCGCGAGCGTGCTTGATAACACCACCGATGTAGTAAAGAGCCATTTCAGATAGGCCGCCATACTTATCACCAGCAAACAGGTTAACGCCGTCTTTTGCTAGGGATTGGTGAACGTGCATACCAGAACCGTTATCACCAACTAGTGGCTTAGGCATGAATGTTGCTGTTTTACCGAATGCGTGAGCAACGTTGTGTACAACGTACTTGTAGATTTGAGTTTCGTCAGCTTTCGTTGTTAGCGTGTTGAAGCGAGTTGCGATTTCGTTTTGACCCGCAGTTGCTACTTCGTGGTGGTGCGCTTCTACAACTAGGCCCATCTCTTCCATTACAAGACACATTGCTGAACGGATGTCTTGAGATGAATCAACTGGAGCTACTGGGAAGTAACCGCCTTTAACGCCTGGACGGTGACCTTTGTTACCGCCTTCTACGTCAGAACCTGTGTTCCATGCTGCTTCGATGTCGTCGATCTTGAAGAAAGAACCTGACATGTCAGTTGCAAATTTAACGTCGTCAAATAGAAAGAACTCTGGCTCAGGACCGATTAGAACTGTGTCTGCGATACCTGTAGAACGCATGTACTCTTCAGAACGTTTTGCGATTGAGCGTGGGTCACGGTCGTAGCCTTGCATAGTTGCAGGCTCTAGAATGTCACAACGGATGTTTAGCGTTGCGTCTTCTGTGAATGGGTCTAGAACAGCAGATGATGCGTCTGGCATCATTACCATGTCAGATTCGTTGATGCCTTTCCAACCAGCTACTGAAGAGCCGTCGAACATTTTACCTTCTTCGAAGAAGTCTGCGTCAACTTGGTGAGAAGGAATAGAGATATGCTGCTCTTTACCTTTAGTATCGGTAAAGCGTAGGTCTACAAATTTAACTTCGTTCTCTTGGATCAGCGATAGTACGTTTTCTACTGACATCTTGGATAACCTCCAGTGTTATTAATTTGGTATTAGCTCGATTCGGTTGAAATCAGCATTGATTAATGTCTAACAAGTGCATTAATCGATGCTGATTTATCTATTGCCAAAAGCGTGCCAAAAAAAATTATTCCATTAATTTCAATGTTTTACTTGTTTTTCTGTTTCGCCTAACTCTAGTTTTGCACCAAAATGATCTTTGTTTGCACCATGTTGGTGCGTTTGTTTGTCGGTGCACCAAGATGAGACGAAAGCGAGCACCATTCAGCAATGAATTGCAGACATTGTCAATCCACTTTTGTTATTTAACCGGAGTTTTGGCGAGTTACTCGCGTACGAGACGTTTTAGAACCCGACAGACTTTGCTAGTCAACACTGTACTAAGTCAAAGTTAAGCCAATGTGAATCGCTAACTGATAAAAAGGCTTTGGTTCAGATCACATATTTCTGGGGTTTTTGCTAGAATCTGGTATATTATTGACCGTTTTTTTAATCAAGCTAGTGGCACTAACCCTGATTGTAGAGG
>JAYYSE010000072.1:0-31916 GCA_036126475.1 Pseudomonadota bacterium
CGCTGAAAAAGTAATTAACACCAGCTTGCCCCCCGAATAAATAAAAACTTTTATTATCAGGAGTATCAATGTCTTGATGTTTATAGCCAGCACTTATACCAATAAATGTATTAAACTTGCCACTTGAACCTAAACCATATAAGTAGTCATACGAGCCAAGGTATTTAGTCAACTTACTCTCACTTGAGTAGGTAACTGTCCCAAGAAATCGGTGAGTATCATTATTAATGATGCCGGCTCTAAGCATGTAAGTCTCTTTACTTGAACCACCTAGTATATGGTTATTGTCAGCACTCAACCCAGCACCTACAACATAATCAGAGCTCTTAGCATGCGACAAGAATGGCAAAAGTAACAAAGCAAAAATTTTCTTTCTCACAATATAAAACACTGTTCAATTAATTTGCCGCAATGATAATACTTGAAATTTTAAAATCAAATCAAACTTGTTACAATTTGTGTAATCGTTCTGGTTTATATTACCAGTTGATAGTATTTTAAAATAAAGTCAATATAATAACAGCGAGAAAAATTCCCATGAGAGTGTTACTCATTTCTTCATTAATTTTTATGAGTGGATGCACTGCAATACCCAAATCGAGCTCAATGACATGTATCCCAATTTTTACTACCGTTTATTGTGCAAATTCTTGAACAATATTTTTCGTGATGTAAGGACAATATCTTCAATACAAACATATCAAATTAAAATTAGAGTACTATTCACGCTAACAAAAAATATATACTCTTATTTATAGCTTTTACTATGTAACTATTTAGCTTACAAAGCCATACAGTAATATGTATAAGACTGCGGAATAATGCTCACCAACGGTCAAAGGCCGATAACAAAAATACTTGATACTGCATGACATAAAAGAGTGAGTAAGGAAAATGAACAAATTCGCGAAATCAGCATTAGCACTGGGCTTAATCAGCGCGGTTTCTCTTCCTGCCCTAGCAGCAGGAACTGACGGCGGTGCGTACATCGGTGGCGGCCTTGGTGTGTACCAAGATTCTGATACAGACGGTCAAGGTAACCTAGACTCAGATGGTATGGGTTACAACCTATATGGTGGCTACCAGTTCAACCGTATCGTTGGTGTTGAACTTGGCTACAATGATTACGCAGACTACAAACAGGGCACAGCAAAAGTATCTCCAACATCTGTTTCCGTATCTGCAAACCTAGGTTACACATTCGACAACACGATTCGCCCATTCGTGTTGGCTGGTCTTAGCTCAGTTGACCTACACGCAAACAAGAGTGCGGGTTACAATGATGACAGCGGTACAGGCTTCCACTTTGGCCTTGGTGTTGAATACACGCCAATTGAAAACCTAACACTACGCCTAATTTCACAAGCTGATGCCGTGAGCGTAGAAAACAACTATGGTCCATTCAAAACCGAAGATAAGACACTAGCATTCAGCAGTGTTAGCCTAGGTGGTTCTTACAACTTCTAATGTAGCGAGCCTACTTAGAGCACCCTAACGTAAATAATTCACTTTGCAATCAAAACGGCAAAGTGAATTCTATCATTCCACAACGCGTAAATATTGCCATTTATGATTCAGAGGCACTGGCAAAAGATATTTAATAGAATTTAAAAACTTATCACCACACATAAACCTAATTAGAGATTGAAATTAGAATGAGCTATTGGTTACAGTCTCCTAAATCCTCAGATGTTGCTCAATATATTGATTGTTATTGGCTTATCGAAAAAGCGCCCGATGCTCAAACTCATCAGTTTCCGATACTCAACCCTGACCCTTCAGCACATTTGATTCTGTCACCCAGCGACCAACCGTATCACTACACAATAAATCAACAAGTCCAACAAGGAGTTGGCAGCCACCTATTACTGCCCCATCACAAGGCGATAGAACTGGATCATTCGAAGCCGTTTATTCACTTGGGCATCAAGTTCCACGTCGGCGCTTTATACTCGCTCACAATCCCTGATTACCCCCATCAAAGCTTAGATCGCGCCAACACAATCGACCTTGCAGTTCTACTCAACAATTCTGATGCCGATGTAACGTCACTGATTAAGCTTGCTCAAAGCGACTTTGAAGCTTGTTGCCAGCAGTTGGATGACTTGCTGTTACCTTGGTTATCCGCCGCTAGAACCGATAGACATAGCGAGCTCACTCGAAAAGTACTGAGTGTGATAGGTTCGACGCCCATAGCTGAACTTGGTGACACGCTATTTTGTTCTCAAAGAACACTCGAACGAAGCTTTAACAAAGTGACAGGCCTAACGTTAAAGCAGTGCCAATCCATAAATAAACTCGAAGCAATACTCGAATATCTTTATAAGAAAGAGTTGCATGACATAGATTGGCTAGACGTCGCTTTTCAATTTGGATTTAGCGACCAACCACACCTGATTCGTTACCTAAAAAAGACCATTGGCTTCACACCAAATACCTATGTCAAAGAAGGTGGATTAACCATAGATGTATATGGCGGTGTCAGGTCAGAGTAACGGGCTGCCCATACATTAGATCTCTGTCTATCGTGTCCCATTCGTAGCAAGGTTTGTTGAGTTTAGGATTGCGACTCCATATACTGGAAACACCATCAGACGGAGGGCAATAATGAATAATAAAAACAAACACATAGTTTTAATTCATGGTCTGTATATGCCTGCGTTGATCATGCAATATCTAGATAGAAATTTTAAGAAACGCGGCTTCACTACTCATAAGTTTGCCTACAACTCACTGCGCTTCCCATCCGCAGCAAAACGCCTAAATCGCTTCGTAAATGCACGCTTTGATGAGCACGATAAGGTCTATTTCTTTGGTCACTCACTCGGTGGCTTACTGATTCGTCATTACTTCAAATTCTACCAACCACACTTCACTGACACCTGCATCATTACAGCGGGCACACCACACAATGGTGCGACTATCGCGAAAACCCTGTCGAATCATGGGTTAGGTTTTATATTCGGTTCGAGCAAGATGATCTTAAGTGATGGCTTAGGCGACTACGATATTGATGTGCCGATTGGCGTGATTACTGGCACCTACGACGCAGGTGTAGGACGCATTGTGTTGGGCAGAAACCCAGGAGATGGCACAGTGACGCTTGAAGACGCTAACCTGCGAGGCGCAACAGACACCTGCGCACTCAAGCTCAATCACACCGCGCTGGTGTATTCTAAGGAAGTAGTCACGCTCTCTACTCAATTTATCGAACACAGAGCTTTCAAGAAGGCTCCCTAGCCCTTCTCCCGCGCCTGTTTCACGAAGTTCGTTAAATACAAAAATACCACTCTATTACAAGAGTGGTATTCAAAGGCTTAGAGCTCAATATGAATCGTTCGCTACAGACGCTTCACTCGTGTTGGTAGGAACACTTCACCAAGCATACAACGTACTGAACCGCCACCAATGTCTTCAATGGTTTTTACATCGAATGGTAGCAACTTTCCGTGAGTCGACAGCTGGGTAAGCTGAGCTGGAGAGAACGCATCGTAAGCCGATTGAGACATCGCGATCACTTTGTCGCCATTCACTGTTTCAAGCTGCAGGATATTGCCACAGAAACGGTTCATCTGATCAATCGAAATCGAGATCACTTGCTTGTCCTTCGCGAGTGACTTAACCACAAAACGGCGCTCAAATTCTGGAATCACTTCATCACAGATCACGCAGAAGTTATCGCCAATCGCCATCATGACATTGGTATGGTAAATCGGCTGGCCAGATGGCAATGCCGTTTGGAACGAAACCACTCGTGAATAACCAATACGCTTTGCGTAATCCTCTAATACTTCACGGTCACAACGTTGAGAAAGCGCGGCATAGATGGTCTTGTTGATATGGTCAATCACCATCACACCCGTGCTCTCAAGATAAGAACCTTGCGCGATATAAGACTCTAGCGACTCAGTGTGGTTAACAATACGACCCGATGCCTCTAATGCTTCAATAAGCGCATTTGGTTTAACTTCATGCTGACGGTTTTCACAGGCCATTGGGAAGGTGAATAAGCTGCCATCGCTACAGGTGCTGAACCAATTGTTTGGGAACACCGCATCTGGCGTTTCCACACCAAGCTCTGGATAATCAAACTCTACAACTTGCACCCCCTCTTTACGTAATGAAGCCACCATCGCCTTAAATTCAGCCATAGTTTCTAACTTCACCTCAGCTTCGGTGAGGTTAACTCTGTTTTGAAACTCGTTATCACGTGCAGTTTCTTCGTTAAATCGAAACTCTTTTGGCGGTACCATAACAACGCAATTGGCGTTTTGAACATTAGTAATGTGAAGTGATTTTTTGTGTAGGTTTAACATTTCAACCGTCCCTATCTTTTATTTACCTCAGAATTGTAAACAAGTTGTTACGACAAGATTCACTGAAAAGAATAATGATTTGAATATTTATCCAAAATATTTACTGCAAAACCCAGTTTAAGCCGTAATTTTTACTGCGAGATAACAGCACATCAGAAAGAACCAACAGTTTGCATATCAATTAGAGAATTTGCTGAATAAATATCCGAGTGCTCTTTTCTGTCTTACCACGAGTTTAGGTTACAATTTAATCCATTTAGCGTTAGGATTATCACCGTTGCATAACAATCAATTACGTTTGAAATAAGCTTAACTCTTCCCATCTGATCCAATCTAAAATAAGCGCCATACACAATACGTTTTGGAGCTTTCGCGAGCACTAAAACACGGTGTTAAACCAAGCTCTAGAGCCAAGCGTTTAAGCCAGAGTGAAAACCAAACTCCATCGAATGATTTAATGCTTATAAGAACGCATGGGCGCTCATAAAATTTCAAACTAAGACTGTGAAAATTTAAGTTAAGACTATAAAAACAAAGCTGCACGACGATACCGCTGCTTATAGAGACACGAGTTTATAAAAGGAAATCTATGTACAAAAAGTTTGAAGGCTTTACTGAAGCCTTTCCAAAGGGAGAGCCGATACAACCTCCTACTGGAATACTGGCATTTTGCCGCCACTACACGCGAGGTTTTGAAAAGCCACTCATCTTGCTCGGTATCATGAGCATGACGATTGCGATCATCGAAGTGGCGTTATTTGGTTACATGGGACAATTGGTTGACTGGCTATCAACAAGTAACCCGGAAACCTTCTTAGCTGACAACAAGTCCACTCTTATGGGTCTTGGGGTGCTGCTGTTGGTCGTAATGCCAATCTTAATCAGTGTCTACTCACTGTTGCTTCATCAAACCTTACTCGGCAACTATCCGATGTCGATTCGCTGGTTGGCGCACCGCTACCTTTTAAAGCAAAGCTTATCCTTCTACCAAGATGACTTTGCCGGACGTGTCGCCACCAAAGTAATGCAAACATCGCTCGCGGTGCGTGAAACCGTGACCAAGATGGTTGATGTGTTTGTCTACGTAACGGTTTACTTCAGCGCGATGCTGTTCATGCTGGCCGAGTCGGATTGGCGCTTGATGGCTCCAATGTTGATCTGGTTGTTCGTCTACATCGGTATTCAGCTTTACTTCGTACCGAAACTTAAAGATGTGTCATCGGAACAGGCGGATGCTCGCTCACTCATGACAGGTCGAATTGTTGATAGCTACACCAACATCGCGACAGTAAAACTGTTTTCACACAGCAAACGTGAAACGGAATACGCTGAAGAAGGCATGGAAGGTTTCCTAGGTACCGTGTATCGCCAAATGCGCCTTGTTACTGGCTTCAACATCTGTGTTGAATTCGCTAACTACTTACTGGTATTCAGTATCGCAGGTATCTCTATCTACCTATGGCTCGATAGCGCAATCACTGTGGGTGCCATTGCGATTGCGGTAAGTTTGGCTCTACGTATTAACGGCATGTCGAAATGGATCATGTGGGAGATCGGTGGCCTGTTTGAAAACCTAGGTACCGTAATTGATGGCATTAAGACCATGTCGAAGCCTATCTCTATCGAAGACAAGAAAGACGCGCAGCCACTTAAGGTTCCACAAGGCGGCATCAACTTCGAAAATGTGAGCTTCAACTACGGTGAAAACAAAGGCGTTATCAATAAGCTAAACCTGAACATCAAACCAGGTGAAAAGGTAGGTCTAGTTGGACGTTCTGGCGCAGGTAAATCGACGTTGGTTAACTTGTTACTGCGTTTTCATGATGTCGAAAGCGGTCGTATCCTGATTGATGATCAAGAGGTCTCAAGCGTTACTCAAGACTCACTGCGCAGCAATATTGGTATGGTGACACAAGACACTTCACTGCTTCACCGTTCGATCAAAGACAACATTCTTTACGGTCGTCCGGAAGCGACGGATGAAGAGGTGTATGCCGCAACCAAGCAAGCGCACGCGCATGAGTTTATTGAAACCCTAACCGACCCGTTTGGCAACATTGGTTACGATGCTCAAGTGGGCGAGCGTGGTGTTAAGCTTTCTGGTGGTCAACGCCAACGTGTAGCAATTTCACGTGTGCTTCTAAAAAATGCACCATTGTTGGTTCTTGATGAAGCGACTTCAGCTCTAGATTCAGAGGTAGAGGCTGCTATCCAAGAGAGCTTAATTGAGCTAATGGAAGGTAAGACGGTTATTGCAATTGCGCACCGCCTATCCACCATCGCAGCAATGGATCGCCTGGTCGTTTTAGATGAAGGTAATATCGTTGAAGAAGGCACGCACCAAGATCTGATTAACCAAAATGGTATCTATGCGCAGTTGTGGAATCACCAGACTGGTGGCTTCATAGCCGATGATCTTAAGCAAGCTAACAACGATTGATTTGTGTGCTATTTTAAAAGTGCGGCACATTGCACGCCAATTTGCTACATAGCGGTAAATTATACATAGCAGAATGTTATGTCGTAATTATATAATGACTTTAACAAACCAAGACGGCTTCGCTTGCGCGTTCTGGAATAAGGCTAGACTTCGGGGGGAGGCTAGCCTTTCTTATGCCCGTAGATCAGCGATTTTTCCCACCAGTTCCATCAACTTCATCAATCCTTTTGTTTTTTTCTTGGTGTTTTTTTCTTAAAATGCGCGCAATATTCTTTCTAGAGATCAACCATGAATAAAAGTGTCTTAACTAACCTCATAGCGTTAGCACTGCTTGCTTGCGGCTATGCGACAGCAAATCAATACCTACTTTACGCGGGCCTATTCGCCTTTTCTGGTGCCATCACCAACTGGCTTGCGATTCACATGTTGTTCGAGAAAGTACCCGGCCTATACGGTTCTGGCGTTATTCCAGCACGCTTTGAAGAGTTCAAAGCAGCCATCAAACAACTAATGATGGAGCAGTTCTTTACTGAGAGTAACATCGACCGCTTCCTAAGCAGCGAAATGGGCGGTGGCCAATCACTGAACCTAGAGCCTGTGATTAAGAAAATCGATTTCAATCCAGCATTCGATTCACTGGTTAACGTTATCGAGAACTCACAGTTTGGCGGCATGCTAGCAATGTTTGGTGGTACAGAAGCATTAGAGCCAATGAAAGCTCCATTTGTTGAGAAGATGCAAGAATCTGTCATCGAAATCAGCAAGAGTGATTCAGTGAAAAATGCCATCAAGGAAGAATTGGAATCACCAGCGATGATGGATGAAATCAAAGAGAACATCGAAGCCATCATCGACCAGCGTTTGAATGAACTGACACCGAAGCTGGTAAAAGAGATGGTTCAAACCATGATCAAGAAACACCTTGGCTGGCTTGTCATTTGGGGCGGTGTATTCGGTGGTGTAATTGGTCTTATTTCAGCGGCGATTACACTATAAAGCGTTTATGACTGCACTTATCCGATTGCTCTTTCTGGCAGTCACAAAAAATGGAAGCTCATTAGCTTCCATTTTTTATATCTATCAAAACTGGCTCAATCCATGGGGCGCTAATTTAAAGTCGCTAATAGTTCAGGGTTCACACCAAAGCCCTTTTTATGTTCTTCAATCACCACTTCACTGCGCGTCTGAATCACACCAGGTAAGGTTCCCAGCTTGGTAGCCATAAATGCTTGGTAAGCCTTCATGTCTTTTACCCGAACCTTAATCATGGTGTCGAAGTCTCCAGATAGCGAATAACACTCTTCCACCTCTGGCATCATTTCCACAGCTTGGGCAAATTTATCAAAGATTGAAAAACTGGTTTGGTCGAGACGAATATGGATAAAGACTTGAACATCGAGCCCCAACTTCTCGGAACACAGCTCTGCGTGGTAACCCGTGATGTAACCCTCTTTTTCTAATCGCTTCAATCTATCAGAGCAAGGAGAGGTAGTTAGGTTAACTTGCTTGGCCAATTCAACCACAGGCAAGCGTCCTTTCATATGCAGAATTCTTAGTATCTCTTTATCGATACGATCAAGCTGATGCTGAGACATAACATTCCTTAAACATTCTAAATTCGGCTCAGTATATTCCATACCAAAGGCGATCAAAGAAAACCCCGCTCACACATTTAAAAACTAAACGCACAAGTCGCATTCGCAACAAACATAAATCCATACAAATCGATAACAAGCCATATAAATCAAACTCTGGTTATTATAGAAATGACCCGATAAACAAATAAATTGAGCCATAAACGAAAGAAAGGATGACTCTATTATGAAAACACAAGAACTCGCATATAAACCTTAAGGTATCGGTTCATGGACACACGTAACAGTGTCAAAAGATGTGGCTCAAGCACTCGCCAATGAATACTCAAACTTCGGATGGGAAGTAAAAATTGATGGCAATACCATTAACAGCGAGATCGCGCTTAGAGCGGCTTAAATGACAAAAACCTCCCAAACGGAGGTTTTTTGATGCGAGTTAGTAAGCACTCACAATCAACTAAGCTAAGCCAACCTGAGGAACTGAACTTTCAGTTTCACAACGGCAGTTGCATGTACGACAAAAGTGCTGCGTTTCCATATCGTAATATAAGTTGACACTAAATAGCTTTGAGGTCCATTGCAACATACGGCCAGAGGCTGTCTCGGGCTCTGATTCACAACGTTTCATTATAGACTTATGTAGTGTTGTTTTTTTACATCCTTTGCAATAGAGATCAGGCATGCCTTTGTCTTATAGGTCTTTAGTGGTTACTGATAATTCACACATCATGTCCAATTCGGTTCCACAATTCACCGAGCCAATAACAAAAGTGAGCGCCAAGTTCAAAAATTAGCCACTTTTCTATTTCATTTTTTGACATCACACACTAACGAGGCGGTTGACCTTTCACTTCTCATGCAAGATCTCATCGCTTCAATTTACATTGTAAAACCTGAATAACTGCTCGATCTCAAGGACGACATATCTCGTCCCCCTTCTCGAATAAGCGCGTGCCGGGCGCCTTCTAAGTAACAGTCGCTCCGACAATGGCTATCGTTGATATAGCAAAAGAGCGCTGGGGGCGGGTGAGGGAGAACGCCGGATTTAACGAAAAGGACATGAAGAACTGGCACAAGCAGTTTGAAAAGATGGAACCAACCGCTCACTAAAAGTTTTTGGAGTCATTGAATATCGATGAGCAAGAAGTCGCGAGCATTAGAGAGTGGTCAAAAAAATAGAGCCACCAAAGTGACTCTATTGTTCTTGATTAATATCTGTTGCTAATTCGCTTGTATTTTTACAATGTAAATTAGTCTAGTTCTACTAGCTTCTTCTCGAACTCAGCGTGTTGCGCTTTCACTTCGTCTTCTGGCTCGCCAGTAATTAAGCTCACGATAACGATAGAGATAGTCGATAGGATGATTCCTGGTACGATTTCGTAAACGTCGAACCAACCACCCGTGAACTGTTTCCAAAGTACGATCGTCACACCACCAACCACGATACCCGCTAGAGCACCGTTACGGTTCATACGAGACCAGTAAAGGCTCATCACGATAGCTGGACCAAATGCCGCGCCAAAGCCAGCCCAAGCGTAAGACACAAGACCAAGTACAGAGCTGTCTGGCGTCATCGCTAGGAATAGCGCGATAAGAGAAATAATGATTACCGCAAAGCGACCCACACGAACGATCTCTTCAGATGTCGCATCTTTCTTAAACACTTGCTTGTAAAGGTCTTCTGCCATCGCAGATGAAGATACAAGAAGTTGTGAATCCGCAGTACTCATGATTGCAGCAAGGATAGCCGCCAGTAGGATACCTGCGATTACTGGGTGGAACATCGCGTTAACAAGAAGCATGAAGATCTTCTCGCCATCGTCTAGCTTAGGCGCGCCAGAGTTAGTCACGTAGATTAGACCAACCAGACCTACTAGCATTGCCCCAACCATAGACATTGCTGTCCATACCACAGCGATACGGCGCGCTGTTGCTAGGTCTTTATTAGTACGCGTTGCTTTGAAACGAGCAAGGATGTGCGGCTGACCGAAGTAACCAAGCCCCCAAGCCGCTAGCGAGATGATCGCGATAGCAGACAGTGGTTCACCTTTCGCATCATTCCATAGCGTCAGAAGCTCTGGGTTCATGTTGTGAAGATCAGTCGATAACTGACCAAGACCACCGTTCATTGCCGCGATAGGAACGATCAATAGCGCAGCAGACATCAGTAGACCTTGAACCAAGTCCGTCCAAGATACTGCAAGGAAGCCACCGAATAGCGTATAAGAAACCACACATACTGTGCCAATGATTACCGCTGTTGTGTAATCTAGACCGAATACTGTTTCAAACAATTTACCACCTGCTACCAAGCCTGAACTTGTGTAGAAAAGGAAGAATAAAAGGATAAAGAAAGCAGAAATTGTTTGGATCAGCTTAGAATTATCATTGAAACGACGAGATAAGAACTCAGGTAGTGTCAGTGACTCTGTCGTAATGCTGTAAGTACGCAGACGCTTAGCACTGATTAACCAGTTCGCCCAAGTACCAACTAACAGGCCACCAGCAAGCCAGAATGCTTCAAAACCAGCAGCGTAAGCGTAACCCGGTAGACCAAGTAGTAGCCAACCACTCATGTCTGATGCACCAGCAGAAAGTGCAGCAGGCCATGGGCCTAGCGAACGACCACCAAGGAAGTAGTCTGTCGAGCTAGAAGTACGTTTGTAAGCAATAACACCGATTGCCAGCATCATGAATAGATACGCAATGAACGTCGTCGTTATTGCAAAACTGTTTTCTATCATTTGATAGTCCTCATTTGTAAAAAGCCTTCCATGCCTAACCCAATACCATGCCCTTACCTAAATAAAGGCAAGCCATTACATTGAGTTAGGGATTTTGGCTCCAAAGCGCTGAGGTAGAAAACCAAAAGTGCTTAGAGCCAATGTTACTGAAGGTTAGTGAGCTTCGCTTCCAAGTTCGAGCAAGGTCGCGTTACCGCCCACGGCTGTTATATTTATAGTTCGCGTACGCTCTGTAATAAAGCGTAGCGATAGGTGTGGATCGTGAGCAACATGCATTGCTGTCAGATCCGTTTCAGCTACTAAACTGACGATGGCACCGTCACGCTTAGCAAGTTGTAAATTGATAGCTTGAGCCGTTTGTGAATTACCTACGTAACCTGCGCTACGTACATCGCAAGACAGCAGCTGTTGAGCCGCGTCGTACGAAGCAACCTGCACCAAGTTCGTCGGTAGATTCGCTTGTTTCGCCGCATCAGCGATCAACGTGTTGAATTGCACGTCATCACTGCACAGTTGCACGCTGTTACCCGCTAATAGTGCTGCGGTAATCATCGCAGTTGCTGTTTGCAGTGCTGGCTCTTTGTCTTGGCAATCATCAACAATCACCAAAGCCACACCACGACCTGCAGCATACAGCTCGTTTGTTTCACCAGTAGGGCCAGCCATCAGATGCTGCTCTGAAAGCAGCGCAGACGCTTGCTCTAGGTGATAAGTTGCCACTGCCGCCAAAGACGTAGATTGGCTTTCGATCTCTGATTTGAATGCAAGTATTTGAGCACTCTTATGATCAAAGTCGGTAAGATTCCATTGTTCCCACGCCAAAAAAGCATCAGAAAAACCTGTCACTTGATGAACCATGATACTGCTCCTTATGCCTTGTCTTGTGATTGAGAGAAATGAACATCAGTAAAGCGGTATAGGTAGTGAGGACCACCCGCTTTAGGGCCAGTACCAGACAAGCCTTGACCACCAAATGGTTGTACACCAACAACAGCACCAACTTGGTCACGGTTGATGTAACAGTTACCCACACGAACGTGTTTTTCGATCCAACGGTAAGTTGTCTCGTTACGGCTGTGAATACCCATGGTTAAGCCAAAACCGGTTTGGTTAATTTGGTCTACCACTTGCGCCAGCTCACTCGCTTTGAAGCGAACGATATGCAGCACAGGGCCAAACTGCTCTTCTTGCAAACAGCTAATGTCATCGATTTCAAATGCACTTGGTGGAACGAAGTCACCATGTTCACAATCCGTTCCTAGAGAAAGTTGAGCCACTTTCTTCTGGGTCTTGGTCATGTTTTCTAAGTGCGTCATCAATTTCTGTTTCGCGTTTTGGTCGATAACCGGGCCCACATCCGTTTTATGAAGGTGTGGAATGCCAACACTTAGCTCATCCATCGCACCGTGAATTAGTCCAATCACGCGGTCTGCAATATCTTCTTGAATGTAAAGCACACGTAGCGCAGAACAACGTTGACCTGCTGAAGCAAAGGCAGAGCGAATGACATCACGAACCACTTGTTCAGGCAGTGCAGTACTGTCAACGATCATCGCGTTCTGACCACCAGTTTCCGCGATAAACGGCACAGGCTTAGCGTTACGACTTGCTAGAGACACATTGATGCGTTGTGCAGTTGGTGTAGAGCCCGTGAAGGCAACACCCGCAATCGCATCGTGACTCGTTAGCGCACTGCCGATCTCTGCACCACGACCAGGTAGAAGTTGAATCGTGCCAGCAGGGAAACCCGCTTCTTTCATCAGTTCAACCGCGCGAGCTGCAATCAAGCTTGTTTGCTCTGCAGGTTTCGCCACAACCGTGTTACCCGCCACTAGTGCAGCGGTAATTTGGCCAAGGAAGATCGCCAATGGGAAGTTCCATGGGCTGATACAAACGAATACACCACGACCTTGTCGCGAAGCGATTCGAGTTAGACCATCAAAGCCTTTTAGCTCAAAACCTTGTAGGTTGTTCGCTTGTTTTGCGTAGTAACGACAGAAGTCGACTGCTTCACGTACCTCATCAATGCTGTCGTGAATTGTCTTACCCGCTTCTTGATGACAAATTGCCACCAGCTCAGCTAGGTTCTCTTCCATCAAATCAGCCAGCTTCTCAAGCGCAGCGGCTTTGGTTTCAACCGATGTCGCATTCCAATCAGCAAATGCGGCGTCTGCGCCAGTGATCGCAGCGGAAACATGATCAAGGTTTGAAAAAGCCACCTGACCCACGTTAATTCGACGATCGTAAGGTGCTGTTACTTGCTCAACATTCTGATCTGCCTTGATCATGCTTTCGGCAAGAGATTCACCGTTGATCATAGGTCCTGCAGTCCATTGATTGGTCAAAAAGCCTTTTACTTGCTCTTCAAACTGATGCGCTTCGCTTTCGATATCAATGTTCACACCGTATGAGTTCTTTCGCTCAGGGAATACCGCTGGCGGCAGAGGAATCTTAGTGTTGTTCAAAGTATCGAATGCCAAAAGCATGTCGACTGGGTGCTGTGTTAGCTCTGTCACAGGGCAACGAGCATCAACCAAACGGTGTACAAACGAGCTGTTTGCACCGTTCTCTAGCAGACGACGTACTAGGTATGGCAGTAGATCTTTATGGCTACCAACTGGCGCGTAGATTCGTACTGACTGTTGGTAAGCTTCCATTGCATGGTTGTAAAGTGAATCACCCATGCCGTGTAAGCGTTGGAATTCAAAGTCTTTATGGTCTGTCATCACTGCAATAGCAGAAACCGTGTGAGCATTGTGGCTCGCAAACTGCGGGAAAATATTGCCGCGAACACTTGGGCTCAATAGGTAACGCGCACACGCTAGGTAAGCTACATCAGTCGCTTCTTTACGTGTGTAAACTGGGTAATTATCAAAGCCGGCTTGTTGCGACCATTTGATCTCGCTATCCCAGTAAGCACCTTTAACTAGGCGAAGCGGGATTAAGTCACCCTGATCTTTTGCTAGGCGGTTTAGCCAAACTAGAACCGGTCGCGCACGCTTTGAATACGCTTGAATAACCAGTCCAAACTTGCCCCAGCCTTTCACTAACTCGCTGCGGTAAAGTTTTTCAAACAACTTAAGCGAAAGCTCTAAACGATCCGCTTCTTCTGCATCAATCGTAATCGCAACATCAAGCTCAATTGCGCGGCGCAGTAACTGTTCTAGCGTGTCGCATAACTCAGTTAGTACGCGGTCTTCATTCGCCACTTCGTAACGAGGGTGAAGTGCAGAAAGCTTGATAGATACAGATGGCGCTGGGCTAGATTTTGAAGAGACATAAGTGTCTCGACCTACGGCTTCAATCGCCATTAGGTAATCCTTAAAGTACTTATTTGCGTCAGCTGTAGTCAGTGCCGCTTCACCCAGCATGTCGTATGAATAGGTAAAACCTTTATCGCGCATAGACTTACCGTTCTTTTGCGCTTCAGCAATGCTGCGGCCAAGAACAAATTGGTGACCCATGACTTTCATCGCTTGGTGCATCGCTTTACGAATTACCGGCTCAGAAAGCTTGTTCACTAGACGGTTAACCGCTTGTCCAGCACTCTGCTCGTTCGATGAAAGTCCAACCACCTTGCCTGTTAGCATTAAGCCCCAAGTCGAAGCGTTAACAAAAACTGAATCAGAATTCTTTAGGTGAGACTTCCAATCCGCAACGCTTAGCTTGTCGCGAATCAGTGCATCAGCCGTTGCTGAATCAGGAATACGCATCAAGGCTTCCGCCAGACACATCAGCAAGATGCCCTCTTGAGTATCTAAGCTGTATTCAAGCAACAGCGCATCGATCATCTGGATAGAAGACTTATCCGCACGGATAGCTTCGATCAAAGAAGTCGTTTTGTCTGTGATTTGCTGCTTTTCAGACTCAGAAGGGGTAGCTAGTGGCAGAAGTTGCTCTAGCCATTGGGTTTCATCCACCATATATAATGGTGAGATAAGCGACCATAGATCATCAAGCGACTGCTCGTTGAATTCTGGCTTTAACACATCAGTAGCTGTAAACATGCGTTTTCCTTAATCTCACACCCGGAATTAGCCCGGGATCTCTACAATGGCAGCAGTGTATTTAGAGTATATAAGGAATACTTGTCAAAAACTCCGAGTTTTTTGCTAAAAACTCGCTTTATTAACAAAACAAACACAATGTCACACATGAAACTTTAATATAATATGCCGTTTCGTTTCACTATTTAACAGAAATTTGCTTTTTGTATTGAGATGGTGACATGCTTTGAAGGCGCGAAAATGTATGGGTAAAGGAGGATTGCCCGGAGAATCCAGCAAGTTCTGCGACCTGACCTAGGCTTAAATTCCCTTGTTCAATAAGGCGTCGAGCACGATCGATTCGCTTACCTAGTACATATTGATGAGGAGTGATGCCCATTTGCTCTTTAAACAGCATATGAAATTGGCTCTCGCCTAAGAACACGCTACCTGCGAGTTGCGCGACTGAGATCTTGCTTGCTAGATGTTGCTCGATGTAACGATCAAGTGCTTCAAGATCGAAGCGTGAATCCTTCACTGAAGTTTCAAAAGCCGAAATGTGCCTTTGCATTAAGGCGATCACCGTGTCATTGCACGCTCGGCTTAATAAGAGGTCATCAGGACTTGCCTGCATCTCTTGCACTAACATATGGATAAGCTTCTGAATTTGCGCATCTAATTGGAAGTAGACATTCGAAGATTCGAGCTGGTTAATCTTCTCTAGCATCAGCGGGTCGTCGTCACTCGGCACTGGCATGTTAAGTACCAAAATATCGGACTGACCGACCACACCACCGAAAGCATGATCAGAGCTCGCCGTCACCACACAACCTTGTCCAGGGCCGACAAGATTTCCCTTACCGCTGACTTCAAATTCAGCCTGACCTTTTAAACCAATCACCACCTGAGAATAACTATGATCATGACAATCCATGTGCGATGGTAAAGTGATGATCTCAGCAGGTCTAGGGCCAGTAAGGCCTAGCGGAGAAAGGTCTAGGTTAGGAAAGGGTAAAGGTTTAGACATGACAGACAAGTACTCGGGTCAACATACTAAGAATAATACTCTTAAATGCACATAAGATGAATTTGTAAATGTTCCTGAGAGTTATTTGCTCGCGAGAATGAAAAGATCATTATCGCGATCATCATGATCATGCCTCCGGAAAGATGATCAAGAGTATACAAAATACGGGCTATGTAAAATCAATATTTCCGGTGGTTTTTTATAAATCCCAACCTCATTATTCAACCAACTCAAGGTGGCTTATAAATGAGAATTTTAATCACTAGAACATCGCTGAAAGATTTGCTTACATAGCTCAAACAATTCGCATAAAACTTATAAAAAGTGCATCCAAAGTACCGAAACGCGGCATTTGAGTAGATTGAAATACAATAAAACGGTATAAAAACGGGTACTATGTTAATTGCTAAAAACTAGTGACTCACAACTAGAAAGCAGACACATTATCAATGAGCCAATTTCAATCTATAAGTTGCAGGGACCTATGACTAACTTTCGAATTTCAGCGCTTTTACTTGCGCTATCCCCACTTTGGGTATCTGCATCGGTATCAGCTGAAGAACTGAATCAAGTCGATCCCGTTTCAGCCATCGATGCAAAAATCACAGAGAAAAACTCAGATATTGAGCGTATTTCAGCAACCAAAGTATTAGAGACTGAGAACCTAAAACAACTACAAAACAAAAACAGTAAGTTGTTGCGCGAAGGTGAAGAACTTAAGGCAAAACGTAACAGAGCCAAGTCTGTACTAGACAAACAGTACAGTCGTTTACTTGAAGATCCAGAAACTGATCTGGTCTCTTTTCAAAAAAGCTACCAAGATGCATGGGCTACAGTTAAAGAAAATCAATCGGCTCAGTTAGACAATCAACAAGCGATTAATGAAGCTGAATGAACACTCGCCATTTTGTTGATAGTTATAAACTGTTGATTTTAATAAACAGTAGCTGCATACGAAATGGCGTTGTCATTTAGAATAGTCGATTAACCTAAATTACGATTGAAGTAGCCCATCATGCGCCAAGGTTTACCCACTTTATTATTTGCACTTGCTCCGAGCTTAATGACACCTGCTGTTTTCGCTGAAGCAACACCACCAGCAATCACGACCGCGTCTGTCACTGATCTTGAAAGTTCGCTTTTAGAAAAGGACGCCGAGTTAACGGCTATCGAAAAGAAAGTCGCAGACAAACAAAACCAGGTAGACAACCAAGCACAGCAAACGGCAAGTCTCGCTAGACAATCTGTAGAAGCAGAACAAAAACTTGCAGCGGCCAAAGCAAGCCTAGAGCCAGATTACATCGCATGATTGATGAGCTAGACTTCGATATCTCGACTGCTCAAAATCACTTCCAAGACGAATGGAAAACCGTGAAAGAAGGCAAACTTGCGATTTCTGACTCTAAGCAGAAGCAGCAAAGTTTGGCTATGGAACTTGAAGCTATCCAAGCCGAGAAACTCGTCCAAACAAGAACCCCCCTTGTCGCCGGCTTGGTATTCAGTCATCCAACTGTTTCACACAAACTGATCAACAAGCCAAGCAAAATACGTTAAACGTAGGCACCAAGTTTGCGGACCCGATGAAAGATAGCACTCAGAGCCCTGAAATGATTATTGTTGGCTCTGGTCGTTACCTACTGGGGAAAACAGCGCCAAGCAAATGACGATAAAACAGCCGTTTGCCCTAGCCGCTACCCCAACACGTGTACAAGACTTTAGAGCATTTGTAGAGAGCACTGGCTACCAAACAGATGCAGAGCTAATGAATACCTGCGATACCTTCGCTAATGCTGAAATTACCTCGGTTGCCGACAGTGACTGGCAAAAACCAGGCTTCAAGCAAGCAGACAGTTCACCAGTAGTTTGTGTCAGTCAGAATGATGCGATTGCCTACACTCGTTGGTTATCCAAGAACACCGGCTTTACCTATCGCTTGCCAACACCAACAAGTTTCTACGACATGGTAGGCAATTTATGGGAGTGGACAACCATTCAGAAAGGCCTAGCCAAAGGTGGCGCGTGGAGCTTCTCTCCTGAAGAAGCCAAAGCATTTAACGAGCTATACGTTCCGCCTTCAACAGCAGCCAACTACCTCGGCTTTAGAGTGTTACGAGAGCTATAAGCTCTCGATAACTCGCACCATTGATTAAAATATTTACTCTAGGCTCTCATTTATCGCATTCAATTGTGTTTATAGGGGAATTCCCCCCTTATGCATGAGCACGCCTAGGAGTAGATTCGTCGATAGAGTAGTAAGTCACTCTGGGTATCTAACTGATGCCCCAGCTTAATTTACCTGACCCTCGTAAACTAAGCTGAAAATCTTCTACATGTCGACAAGGCATATCTTGTCTTTAGCCAGCCCCTCTTCAGGCTGGCTTTTTTTTGCCTATTGATCAAACGGTTAGCTTATCTATTGCCCGTGAATCATGCAGTTATTCAACACTCTGATTAACGAAAACTCACCCCATATTTTCTAAACGTACTCCAACCTGTAATTGCCATTGCAGTGCAATAGTAAACTGATATCATTACAACATCGCCACCTACGAGATAAAACCTTGCCAGAATCACTAAACCCCATACATCGTTCTTTGTTCGATCAACTTCCAGGCTGCTGGGGCTGTAAAGATACTGACTCTGTTTTCGTATACGCAAACCTCGCTTACAACCAATTGATCGGCTTACAACCGGGCGAGAGTTGTACTGGATTGACAGATTTCGATATGCCGAGCCAAACCATCAAATGCGCGCAAGACTTTAGGGCTCAAGACAAGCATGTAATGGAAACGCGTTCGACACTCAAGATCCTTGATATTCACCCCTACCCCGACGGACGCTGGCACGCCCATATCTTCACCAAAACGCCTTGGCTGGATGAGAACGACAACGTACAAGGCACCATCTTCTATGGGCAAGAGCTGACTGATACGGCGATTTTAGAGGTAGGTCACTGGGTGTGTCAGGCAACTTGCGCCAAAGACAATCAGGTATCGATCGCAGGCTCAACACCGCGTGTGTCTAAACTGAAAAAGAAGCTGACCTCACGTGAATCAGAAGTCCTATTTTTGCTGCTGTTCGGTAAGAAACCTCAATACATTGCATTGACGTTAAACATCTCAATCAAGACGGTTGAGGGACATGTCGCAAGGCTGAAGCAAAAGTTCGATGCACGCAGTAAGAGCCAGTTAATCGAGTATGCATTGGATTCAGGGTTAGGCTCTGTGATTCCTGAAACCTTACTCAAGAAACAGATCTCTGTGGTTCTACACAGCGACTGATTAACGATTCACAGCGCCCATAGAGATCAAAATATAGAAAAAAATACCGTTGATGTGGATGAATACAAGATCAACGGTATCTTCCTCATTTTACTGTCTTTACTACATAATCCAGCAGACTCAAACTATGGCGCTAGGCGATCAATGTTCCAGCTTTTGTCTTGGCGTGAGAACAAGAAGCGATCATGCAAGCGGTGCTCACCACCTTGCCAAAATTCAATGCTATCAACTCGCACTCGGAACCCCCCCCAGAAAGAAGGAACCGGGATTTCGCCTTTCGCAAACTTCTGTTTAAGCTCTAAATATTTGCCCTCTAAGATGCCACGAGCAGAGATACGGCTGCTTTGCTTACTTGCGATCGCTGCCAATTGGCTCTCTTTTGGACGAGACGAGAAGTACTTCATGTTTTCCATCGCCGTCAGCTTTTCAGCCGTACCAGTAATATGAACTTGTCGCTCTAAAGGATGCCAAGGGAAATGCAAACTGATCTTGCTGTTGTGCTCAAGTTGCTGTGCTTTACGGCTACCTAAGTTGGTGTAAAAAACGAAACCATCTTTATCAACATTCTTTAGCAAAACAATGCGCTGGAATGGCTGTCCATTTTCATCAACCGTCGCCACTGTCATTGCCGTCGGATCCGTCAATTTAGCTTCTATCGCTTGCTCTAACCAAAGGTTAAATTGGTCAATTGGGTCTGCGGCTAAGTCTTTACGTCTCAATCCACCCTGAGCGTATTCACGACGAATGTCTGTCAGTTCCATTTGGTTACTCCTTTTAATTTTTTTGTGATTCTGCGCCGTAATCCTTTGAAACACAAGTCTAAGCCTTGGTTTTGTCTCATTGGAGGTGCTCTGTGTTAACGAGATCTCGGTACACCAACCGTCATATTGATAGTCTATATGTAAACTGATTGTAACTTGAGTTTCTCGTGTCTAAAAAACTGTCTAACCTGATCACGCCTTTTGTATTTTTCTCATTGATCTTGGGAGCGGCAGGGCTAACCGCAACTCACTTTTTGGCAGGTCAATACCAAGAGCAAGTTGTCACACAACAACTCAACGAAGCAGCGAACAAAGCCAACGTACAGATCGATTCTGAATTAGATAAGTTCAAACAAATTCCCGACCTGCTCAGCCACGATCCACGCCTGCTGTCCTACTTTGATAAATCACCAAAGACCGACAAAATCTCCACAGCTGAACTCAACACCTTGTTATACGAATGGTTGGGGCAAAGCCAAGCCGATACCATCTATATCCACGATCCGAGCGGCACCGTGGTTGCCTCAAGTAACTACCAAAAACCTCGAACTTTCGTTGGCGAAAACTTCGCGTTTCGCCCCTACTTTGCGTCCGCAATAAAAGGCCATAAAACCCAATATGTCGCACTCGGCGCTCGCTCTGATGTGCGAGGCTATTTCTTATCTTCACCACTCTATATCGACGATAGCATCGTGGGCGTCATCACGGTCAAAGTAAGCTTAGAAAACCTAGAAAACATTCTAACTAGCGACGACTTTGAGATTGTGGTGCTTGATTCCAACCAAGTGGTGTTTCTCTCTAGTCAAACACCTTGGCTTTATCACTCATTACTCCCATTAACGCATCAACAGCAACAGGATATCGCAGCGCAACGCCAATACGGCCAAAACAAAATTTCGATCATTGATGCGTTTAACTCTTCTAACCAAACAACCGATGCAAGCAAATTGCTTAGTGAAAACCAGTTATTTAAACTTGGGACTTTTAACCTGTATCCAGCCGCTACCAGTGACAACCAGTACCAAGTCGTTGCTATCAAAGACACAAGATCCGAGCTGCTCAAGGTGCTGCAGCTCGACGTTATCTTCATCGTGATTTACAGCTTGGTCACGCTCATTGCCTGGTCGTGGCGCCAAACCTACCTCGCGAAAGTGGCACTGACTGAACTCAATCAGAACCTTGAGCAAACCGTAGACAAGAGAACTCAGTATCTGAAGCAATCCAACCAACAACTTCAACAGACACTCTTTCAATATCAAGAGTCTCAATTGAAGTTAAAACAGACAGAGCAAGAGCTCACGCAAACCGCTAAGTTAGCCGTACTGGGTGAGCTGTCAGCCAGTATTAACCACGAGATTAATCAACCACTTGCTGCACTTAGAACCTACAGCGAAAACAGCGTCAAGCTGCTTGAGATGGGACGTTCAGACTTAGTAAAAAATAATCTAGATAAAATGATCGCGCTAAACACTTCAATTACCGAGATCATTGCTCGCCTTAAGGTATTTACACGCAAGGTAACCAAGCAAGAACATCACGTGGCGAATCTGCATCAAGCGATCAACAACGCCACCAGCATTCTCAGTGCACAGATGATCAAACAAGGCATCACCCTTAGGTTAAGTACAGTACCAGGTGACATTAATATCGCGATTCACCCAACCGAGCTTGAGCAAGTGTTGGTTAACCTGATGCACAATGCGACACAAGCTCTTTCTCAACAAGCCGCACTTCAAAACGACTTAGAAATTCAAGAAGGGAATCAACCGACCACTCCACAAATTGGCGTAGAGTGGCAGCTTAATAGTGATGCCTGCCAACTGATCATTTGGGATAACGGAATTGGTATCGCCAGCGACAAACTGGAACAGTTGTTCGACCCATTTTTTACCACTAAGCCTGAGGGGTTAGGGCTCGGACTTTCGATATCGAAGCGAATCATTGAAGCCTATCACGGCACGATCAGCGCAACCCAGCTCGAGCCTACAGGCATAGTATTTTCTCTAAATATTCCACTGTACCAAGATAAAGGCTAACAGATTGTTATTAAAAACTTTCTCAACATTAAGGACTCAAAACTTGCACTCTATGCCTAAACTCTACTTTGTCGATGATGAACCCGCAATACGCGACTCGGTAGAACAAGCCATGCTCATTGAAGGTATCGATATTGTCTGCTTTCCTAATGCCATCGAGGCTCTCAAGCAGATTAATACCGCACAAGCAGGCGTTGTGATCACCGATATTCACATGCCAGTGATGGATGGCATTCAATTTACACAAAAGCTGTTGAGTCAAAATCCGAATTTTCAAATTATCGTTCTTACAGGTCACGGTGACGTGCAAACTGCCGTTTCTGCGATGAAGTCCGGGGCTTATGACTTTCTTGAGAAACCGTTTGTTGTTGATTCGCTAATAACGGCAGTAAAAAAAGCGGTCGATAAGCTCGCTTTGGTTGAAGAAAACAATCTACTCAAAAAAGAGCTAGCGATGCAGAATCAAGTTGGCCCGAAACTGATTGGTCAATCTCAATCAATGCAGGCATTGCGCCGCGAATTAATCACCTTAGATTGCAAGCAGAACCCGCTGTTACTGTTTGTTGGCGACATAGGTACAGGCAAACGAATCACTGCACAGTACACTCACGATTTACACAGCCAGCCCACCGCCGAACTTTGCCCGGTTGCTGCGTTTAATTTACCACGCAATAACGAAGCGACATTTCACCAGTTTGTCTTACAGCTCTTTCACAAACATCAGGGCGGAACGCTTTATATCCATGAAACAGAAGCATTAACTTCAGATCAATGGCAGTGGTTGGCATCTTTAAAAGCGACTCTACTTCGAGAAAACTCATGTAAGAAAAATGCTACTTGTATCATTATCGCAACTACAGTAGTTCCTACTACAATTACAGGTGAGTTGCGCCGTTTTGACTTATTACCTTTGGCGCAACGAACAGAGGATATTGGTTCTTTGTTCAAACACTTTGCTAGAGGGGCTGCAAGTCGTTACCAGTTGCCACCACCAGTAATCACAGAGAAAGAGATTCAACGCTTAATAGTCACTCACTGGGGTGAAAACATTCGTCAGCTTCGTCAACATGCCGAGCTACGAGTGCTAACTCAGGTTAAAAGGCCAGCATTCGATAACCAAGAGTCAGCTCAAACAGAGAATCCAGCTAAAGTGGATGACGGTGCGCTAGACGTCAACATTGAAGAACAACAACTGTCATTAAACCAACGTACCGACAGCTTTGAGCAAATCCTCTTGATAGAGGCACTGTATCGCCATCATGGGCGCCTAAAAGACGTACAACAAGAACTGCAAGTGTCGAGGAAAACTCTCTATGACAAGCTAAAAAAGCACCAACTTGACAAGACAGATTTCAAAAACAAATAAAAGTTAAAAAATATATAGACCCGAATGTTTAAAGGAGCATTTTCTTAATATTTATCAAAAGTAATAATAAACCCAATAGTCTTGCACTTTTACTCAGCAAACAAGGACTGTTATGAGCCACAAGAATTTCAGCAAATTGAACGAAACTGAACTTGAGTATGTCGACGATAAAACTGCGGCAGTACTGCTCAATACGCCGACCAGTGCGCGTATCATGTTGTGGATGATCATTCTGTTCTTTATTGCTGCTATTAGGTGGGCCGCTTGGGCAGAAATCGACAAAGTCACCGTTGGCCAAGGTAAAGTGATCCCCTCTTCGCAGATCCAAGTTGTGCAAAACCTTGAAGGTGGCTTAGTTAAAGAGATCTTGGTTAAAGAAGGTCAGCAGGTTCAAAAAGGCCAACAGCTGCTATTGATCGATGACACTCGATTCCGCTCTGACTTCCGGGAACGTGAACAGCAAGTTGCCAACTTAACCGCCAACGTATTGATGCTTTCCGCATCGTTAACCAGCGTATTAATCAATGAAGACTTTAATGAGAAAGAGTGGAAGAAAAGTGTCACTCTTGATTATGGAAAACTCGCTTTCCCACCTAAGTTCTACGAGGTTCAACCTGAGCTGGTTAGTCGTCAAAAAGCAGAATACCACCAAGATTTAAACAATCTTAAAAATCAACTTTCCGTTTTTGATCAACAAGTTGAACAGAAACAACAAGATCTTGTTGAGATCAAAGCGCGTGTACGAAACCTAAAACAGAGCTACCAGTTCGCTCGCCAGGAATTGGACATCACGAAACCGCTTGCCGACGAAGGTGTGGTACCAAGAATTGAATTACTTAAGCTGCAACGACAAGTCAACGATACTCGCCGAGAAATGACCTCAAGCGAGCTTAAAATCCCTCTGCTACGCTCTGCGATCAAAGAAGCCATGCTCAGCCGTATCGACGCGGCTCTTAACTTCCGTTCTGAACAACAAGAAAAGCTCAACCAAGCACAAGATAAACTCTCTGCACTGACCGAATCTGCGGTTGGCCTAGAAGACAGAGTAAACCGTACTGTCGTCGTTTCTCCAGTGACCGGTACCGTTAAAACGTTAGGTATCAATACAGTGGGTGGTGTAATCCAGCCAGGTATGGACATCGTTGAGATCGTACCGACCGAAGACTCCTTGCTCGTTGAAGCAAAAATTGCCCCGCAAGACATCGCATTTCTACGCCCAGAACTGACCGCCATTGTTAAATTTAGTGCTTATGACTTCACTAAATATGGTGGCTTAGAAGGCGTATTGGAACACATCAGCGCCGATACCACTCAAGATGAAGAAGGCAACAGCTTTTACATCGTGCGTGTACGTACCGAGAAACATAATTTTGGACAAAACGAAGAGCTGCCAATCATTCCAGGTATGACAGCCTCAGTCGATATCATCACAGGTAAAAGAACCGTACTTGAGTACATGTTGAAACCTATCCTCAGTGCTCAAAATAACGCATTGAAAGAGTAAGGACGTTTGATGGTTAACAACGCCTTTCAATACATAGTGAACCAACAAGAGTTGAGGCTATGAAGTCTCGAATATCGCTGTTATTGCTCGTCCTTACCTCTTTTACTTCTGTCGCTTTCAATAAGAACGACCAAAGGTGGATCGATGCTGTCACGCAAACCTACGGTGAGAGAGCCGGAAAGCGCGTGGCAACTTGGCGTTCAAATATGACGTCATACGATGGTTTAAGCGAGAAAGAGAAGCTCACGTCAGTTAACCAGTTCTTCAATCAGATGTACTTTCTCGATGACAGCATCTTATGGGGCAAGAAAGACTACTGGGCAACACCACTGGAGTTTTTAGGTAGTAATGCTGGTGACTGTGAAGACTTCACCATTGCGAAGTACTTCTCTCTACTTGAGCTAGGTGTTCCAGATGAGAAATTGCGATTAGTGTACGTAAAGGCACTGGAGCTAAACCAATTCCACATGGTGTTGGCTTACTACTCCACACCGAGTTCAGAGCCACTCATTTTGGACAACTTAAGCCCCGAGATAAAGCGCGGTTCTAAACGCCCTGACCTACGACCAATTTACAGTTTCAACGGTAAAAACCTTTGGCTAATAAAGTCAGCAGCAGGCAGCGGCAAACTAGAAGGGAAAGCTTCAAGATTGAGCTTATGGAACGACTTACGTTCCCGTGAGCGCTCTCTAAAATTAAACAAACCCATTATCAATTACGATGAGTAGGTACAATGACTTTATATAAACAGCTTGTGGTCGGGATGGTTGTGGTGTTCATATTACTGATGACGTCAGTCTTTATGATCGAATTCAATACTACCCGTGGATACTTAGAGGAGCAGCAACGCTCTGAGGTAAGTAATACCATTAATACTGTTGGACTGGCTCTTGCCCCTTACCTTGAAGAAAAGGACAAGGTATCGGTAGAGTCTGTTATAAACGCCCTGTTTGATGGCAGTTCTTACTCGGTCGTACGATTGATTTTTCTCGACAGCGGTGAAGACATCATACGTTCATACCCTGTAAAACCCTCGGGCGTGCCCCTTTGGTTTACCAATCTCAACCTTTTTGAACCCGTTCATGATCGCCGAGTGATCACCAGTGGTTGGATGCAGCTTGCGGAAGTCGAGATCGTCATCCATCCCGGCCCAGCCTATGATCAATTATGGCAAGCCTTCACTCGCTTATTAAGCATCTTTGGTGTGATCTTCTTGCTCGGCTTGATCTCGATTTCATGGATCCTTAAGCGAGCACTACGCCCACTATCGATGATCATTACCAAAATGGATCAGATCGCTAAGAACCAATTCGGTGAGCCATTAAAACGCCCTAAAACAAAAGATCTGATCCTGGTGGTTGATGGAATTAATCACATGTCGACTCAACTTGAACAAGCCTTTAAAAACCAAGCAAAAGAAGCTCAGAAGCTACGTGAAAGAGCGTACATTGATCCGGTTTCTCAACTGGGTAATCGCGCTTACTACATGTCGCAATTAAATCAGTGGCTAAAAGAATCGAGCTTAGGTGGTCTTGCAGTATTGAAAGCGGAATTTATCAGTGAAGAGTACGACGAGAAAGGTTACCAAGAAGGTGACGCGTTAGTTCATCAATTGGCAGAACAACTGCAAGCTTCTATCTCATCACCAGACATCACCATTGCGCGTATTTCTAGTGACGAGTTTGGTTTCATTATGCCCAACATTGATGAAAGCGAGCTTAAACTGGTCGCTGGCAGCATCGTGAACTGTATTCAAAGCCTAGGTTCAGATCCAACAGGCATGGCAAATCCACACATTGCATTGGGTGTAACGCACTGCAACAAACGTAAAACCAGCACTGAAATCATGTCATTGGTCGATAATGCGCTCTCTAGTGCTAAAGCGAATCGTGAACTCGCTTACGGCTACGTCACTGCTGATGACCATGGCGCAGTAATGGGTAAACAACAATGGCGCATGTTAGTTGAAGAGGCGATCATCAATGACCTAGTCACATTCCGCCTGCAAGCTGCAAATAATGCGTTTGGCAAAACCTATCACCAAGAGGTGTTCTCAGCGATTGAGAAAGATGGCATTCGTTACGGTGCTAACCAATACCTATACGCACTAGAACAGCTTGAAATGAGCCATATTCTCGACCAATACGTTATCGAGAAAGTAATTGAGAAGCTAACAGCAAAAGAGGTGACAAGCCCAATCGCAATCAATATCTCACCAAGCAGTATTTCTCAACCAAGCTTTATCCGTTGGATTGGCAAAACGCTTGAGCAAAACGCTTCAGTTGCTCACCTGCTGCATTTTGAGATCCCAGAAAACTGTTTCATCAACGTTCCGCACTACACGGCACTATTGTGTAACACCATTCGTAATACTAAAGCGATGTTTGGTGTCGATAACTACGGACGTAACTTCCAATCACTGGACTACATCAACGAGTACCGTCCTAACTACGTGAAGCTGGATTACCTGTTCACGCATAACTTGGACGATGAGAAGCAGAAATTCACGCTCACGTCGATTTCACGAACGGCTCATAACCTTGGTGTCACCACCATAGCATCTCGAATCGAAACTCAGGCTCAGTTAGATATCTTGTCTGATAACTACGTAGAAGTGTTCCAAGGCTTCATTGTTGATAAATAGTTGTAAGGGTTATATCGCATGCAAGATCCACTATTGAACTCATTGATCTACGTTAGCAGATATTACGGATTAGCGAACTCGCCTGAGGCGTTGGTTAATGGGTTGCCACTATCAGAAGGAAAGCTAACCCCTTTCCTGTTTCCACGTTCGGCAGAACGTGCGGGGCTAGTGGCAAAAGAAAACCGTTCCGACTTAGATAACATCCCACACCTAATTTTGCCGGCGGTATTATTGCTAAAGCAGGGCGAAGCGTGTGTGCTCAACAGCATCGACCTTGAAAAACAAGAAGCTGAAATCATCACAGCTGAGAGTAGAATGGTGCCAATCATCATTCCTGTTGCCGAACTTAAAGAGCAGTTCATTGGCCGCTACTTCTTAGTTAAAAAGCAGTTCCGCTATGACGAGCGTTCACCAGAAGTTCTGAAAACACGCAAAGGTCACTGGTTTTGGAGCACCATTTGGGAATCAAAAAACATCTATCGTGATGTATTAATAGCGTCGATTCTTATCAACATTTTTGCGATTGCTGCGCCGATTTTTACGCGTTTGGTATACGACAAAGTAGTACCTAACCTTGCATTTGAAACCTTGTGGGTATTAGCGAGCGGCATTTTCGTAGTCTTCCTGTTCGATCTGCTCTTAAAGTTGATGCGTAGCTACTTCCTCGACGTTGCGGGAAAAAAATCCGATATCCTGATTTCCTCCAAATTGTTCAGTAAGGTACTTGGTATTCGTATGGAAGCAAAACCAGCTTCAGTTGGTGCCTTCGCGAAGAACTTGCAAGAGTTTGAGTCAATTCGAGAATTCTTTACCTCTGCGACGATCGGCTCTCTGATCGACTTGCCTTTCGCACTCATGTTCCTTGCCTTAATTTGGCTAATGGCGGGCAATTTAGTGTTTGTTCCAGTCGCAGGTGTGGTGATTCTGATCATCTACGCGCTGCTGATTCAAGGTCCATTGCGTCGCACCATTGAAGAAGGTTCACGCTTAGCCTCTCAGAAGTATGCGAACTTGATTGAAAGCTTGGCGGGCCTAGAAACCGTTAAGCTATTCAGCGCACAGAGTCAGTTCCAATTCCGCTGGGAAGAAGCCGTTGCTCACATGGCGAACTGGAACATTAAAAGCCGCCGCATTACCGACAGTATCCAAAACACCGCAGGTTTTGTTCAGCAAAGTACCAATGTAGGGATGATCATTTTTGGTGTGTATCTAATTGCAGAAGGCGAACTGACGATGGGTGGTTTGATCGCTGCAACCATGTTGAGTGGCCGTGCGATTGGTCCTCTTGTTCAATTGTCGCTGCTTTCTACACGTTACAACCAAGCCAAATCCTCTATGACACTGATTGAGCAAGTGATGTCGATGCCTGACGAACAAGAGGAAGGTAAGCGCTACATTCACCGACCAGTCATTCAAGGTCACATTGCGCTAGATAAAGTGACGTTCCACTATCCTGATTCGCCCGTCGCTTCAGTGCGAGATCTCAGCCTGACCATCGCACCCGGCGAGAAGGTAGCGATCATCGGTCGTATTGGTTCAGGTAAAACAACCTTAGAACGCCTTATTATGGGCCTTTACAAGCCCACAGAAGGCCATGTGCGCATTGATGATACCGATATAGAACAACTTCACCATGTCGACGTACGACGCAATATAGGCTGTGTACCGCAAGACAGTAACCTATTCTATGGTTCAGTCAGAGATAACATTACTCTTGGCCGCCCTTTGGTGGACGATCGTGATGTGATGGATGCAGCGAACCGTGCGGGTGTGACAGCCTTTACTCAGCAAGATCCTGCAGGCCTAGAGCGCCAAGTGGGTGAAGGGGGTGGTTTACTTTCAGGTGGTCAACGTCAGTCAATTGCGATTGCCAGAGCTTTCTTAGGCCGTCCTCCGGTGTTGCTAATGGATGAGCCAACCAGTGCAATGGATAACCGTTCAGAAATGCACATCAAGCACCAGCTTAGCCAACTTTTACCAAGCGAAACGCTGATCCTGATCACTCATAAAACCTCGATGTTAGATGTTGTAGACCGAGTCATCGTAATGGAGAAAGGCAGCATAATTGCTGATGGTCCGAAAGCGAAGGTTCTGTCCGATCTTAAACAAGGTCGTGTAAGAGCTGTTAGCTAAAGCCTGTCATAAACACAATCACCAAATGGGGGAGCGAATGCTCTCCTTTTTTATTCCCTTAAACCGTGACAAAAGGGGAACAAAGTAACTGAACATTTTCTTATTTTCTCGAAGTTAAGTTGAGTAAAATACCAGGCTATCTATTAACAAAGGGCTCTTGGTGTCTAATCTCAACCTGCTTAAGTATTAACAGCGAATCGCACCCATTGGTGTCGGCAGCGAAATGAAAACCACAGTACAAGAAGTGGCTGATTTGCTTTGTACTTCTCCTCGACATGCCCGCAACCTGTTATCACAAATGCAAGAGCTAGCGTGGTTAACTTGGCAACCGAAAGCCGGTCGAAACCAACGTTCGTCGCTTCTGTTAAACATTGAACTAGGCGCACTTAAGGAGAGCCTTGTTCTAGAGCGAATCCAACAAGGCAAGTATGAGAAAGCTTTGGCTATTCTTGATGAGGACGAAGCAACGTTTGGCCGCCTGCTGAAAACCACCTCTGGGGCTTCTGTTCAGGAAGGCCGTGTCAGTATTCAACTCACATACAAGCGCATGTTCGAGCGTATTGTGCCACATCAATTACACCGCCGTAGCGAGCGCTTCTTCTTGCTTCAGGTGTATTGCTGCTTGGTCTCCAGCCATGACAATGGTGTTATCAAACCAGAACTCGCTCACCATTGGCACTATGACGAAGCGAGCTATTAATGGACATTCCATCTTCGCCCTGGACTTAAGTTCCACAACGACGAGCCAATTGACGCTGATACCATTGTGAGCCTCTTTGCTAAACTCTGTGCCCTTCCCTATTATCAAAAAGAACTCACACACGTCAGCGACATCAGCGCACCACACCCATTGAAAGTAGTATTTACATTAAGCAAACCAGATCAAGGGTTTGCAGGGCTTGTCTCTGATGTCAAATACGGTATTCAGCCGGCAAACCAAGCTCATGTTGCAAACAACAATGCTGTGATTGGCAGTGGTCCATTTAAAGTGGTAGAACACGAAAAAATAAGCTTAAACTGCAAGCGTTCGATGGTTACTATTCATGTCGTGTGTTAGTCGACTTAGTTACGATTTGGAGCGTCAACGACGAGAAAATGGAGAACCCATCACTATCCAGTAATACACAAATCCAAATATCTGAAACGACAAGCGGTATTGAAGTTTCAATACAAGCACCCAATTCTACTCAAGCGAGTCACACAGTCGAACTGAAGACGGCTGCTTGCTCGCGTTATTCAACCACCATGCAAAGCATCCGTTAACACGAGCCCAACGTTGTTACATTACGGAATTGATTCAACCGCAGCGACTACTCGACATGTTCCAGAAAATGAGGTTCATTACGGCAGTGTCGTAGCCAACAACTTAGTACCGTTTTGGAATCCCGTTTTACGCCCATTTGGTGAATTCAGCGCGCTACCAAAAACCATTTCTATTGCTGGATACAACTACACAGCTCTGCGCCGATGCGCTCGGGCTATTTCTTCAGTACTTTCCGAACACAATTGTGTGGTTGAAATGGTGATGTATTCCTATCGAGAGTTGAGTGAGAAAGCGAGCAACGGCACACTCGATGAAACACTGATCTTAACCAATATCAATTTAGACGATAACCGTCATGCTTCAGCGTTTTCTAATTTCTACTGTAACAACGTGCTGTACCACACTTTAGGGGAGGCAAATGCAAGTTGACTTGATCAGCAATTGGAAAACCTAAGAGCGAGCAACCCGCTTGAAGATTACCTAACGGCGTTAGAGCCGATCGCTTCAACCTTGGTCAGTGAGTACTGGATTGCCCCAATGTTTCATCACACTCAAACATTACGATTTCAAGGTGTCTTAGAAGATGTCGCACTGACCAACTGGGGATGGCCAGACATTCGCTCGGTGTGGTCTTCTGATTAAAGAGAGGTTGCGATGAGGATGTTTTTGGTAGAGGCGCCGCATACTGGCGCCATTTATAGTGAAATGTCTTCTTGTTCCATCTTAAAGGAGCATTGAATCTCGTATTGATTGAAGGAAAATACGCTTCCCCCATGGGTGCGCTTAGTTGTCACGGTTTCATCACCAAACTGCACGGTG
>JAYYSE010000073.1:0-8210 GCA_036126475.1 Pseudomonadota bacterium
AACTATTTCCTGGCGACTTGGATTGTTACTAGCCCTGCTGGTACTGCGGCGTTCAATGAAGAACTCGGTAAATTAACTCTATATAGCTACCCTGCGATTGCGATTCCAAGCTTACTAATGATGTTAGGTATTTTTTACTACATCTGGCGCCAAGTTCGTAACATGACCTCACTAGAGACCGAACAGATTTTCGTCACCAATAAATAAGCTCACTCAAAGCAGCTCAACCTCCCCCCCCTAAGCCCAGCAATTCACTGGGCTTTGCTTTATCTATCACCAAGTAAAACGAATAACTCAGGTTTCAGATAATTGGCACGATGAGGACTAACCCAATCCCTCAAACTCTAAAATTCGTTATAGCTCTTTTACTATTCGTATTTAAAACGCTAAAAATCAACAGAAAACCAAGCACCTAAAACTCGACAAAGTATTGAAGAGCTTCTAGAAGAGCCTGAACTGGCCAAACTGTTAGAGCTTTAATTTAGCCCTGCGTTGATAACAAGCGATAGATAAACAATGCCACAGCATCTTTGCTGTGGCATTTTTGTTTAACCAGCAAGCTCCCGTGAACTAGTCGCTCCTACCTGTGCAAAGTTTACACACTAAGTAATTATTCTGATTACATTGTCATACATACCTAAATTTCACTTTTCATTATCATCGCAGCCTTGATGTTTATGAGTGTAAAGAACGTAAAACCCAACGCGAATGTGTTCGGGGGATGCTTCTTCTTTTGAGGTGACTATGAATGTAGTTCGTATGGGAATTGACGCTAATGTCCATAAAAACAAGGGCAAGTACAAGGCGATAGCTAAGTTTACAATTCGAGCATTGTTTTATTACTCAGATACGAAAAAGCTGAATGAGAGTTTCAACTCTGATGAGAGAAGACTCTTATTTAAAAAACAACCAAATTTCCTATCTAAGTTTGTCACTACCTACCTATGTAATGGCTTTAGCAAAAAGCAGAAAATCGAAATTTTATCAAAGCATTACGATTGGTTTGAAAATACGTTCAACACTCCAGCTCGACACAATATTTACAACGAAAGAATCAACCTTTTAGAGTTAAACATTGGTGAACAAACTTACTTACTCAATCTCAGCTTTGAGCGCAATTCAAGAAAAGAAGGCGAGCTAACGCTGTCGCTGACTGATTCACAATTGAATAAGATGTACACCCTATCTTTCTCTGTCTTCAACAATGATATCTACATCGGTGGTGTTCAAGGTGGCGCAAATGATAACGGGTTCAGCCGAGCGTTCACCAAAGTATTTTACGGCTTAAGACCTAAATCCTTCATCGTCGAAACACTAAGACTGATGGCTGCAGGCTTTGGTATCACACACATTTACGCAGTCAACGAAGCGAGCCATGTATCAAACTCATTCCGCTATGGAAAGAAAAGCAAAGATATCACTCTAAAATATGATGAGCTTTGGGAAGAGCATAACGGAGAGCAACATAACACGTGTTTTTACGTATTGCCTTTACGCGCAACAAGAAAAGATCTTGAGCCGCTTAAACGCCAAAAACGAAAGCTATATCGCCAACGTTACGCTTGGTTAGACCAATATGAAGAAGATCTTATAGCCGCTATTAACCCTCACCTACAGGCTCCTATCACGTTAAACGTAGATTTAGCGAAAGCAAGTTGAGAGAGTGTAAACTCGCAACACCTTCTTAACATCCGCAAATAAGTGACTTGTGACACAGAAAAGCCTCGTATTCACGGGGCTTTTTAACATGTTCCCATAATCCCCCCTCACTAATTAACGCATTTCCAAAGCCCTGCATCTTAAATCTAGAGCGAAAAACAGGATAAGAAGCAAGTTCAAAAGAAATGGCTTTTTAACCATCAAGAAGAGCCATACTAATAAGATTATATTAACAAAACCATAACTTTTGAGTGTTGCGTCGCATATCTATAAATATAAGGACAATTCATATTGCAAGAGAGTCCTATTTGTAGGGTGAACTTCATCTAAGTAAGCACAAAAGTTACAGCACTAAACGGATATTCCCTGCATGAAATTTGAATCAGTAAGGTCTATTGCGCTAAGCCTGTTCAATAAGCACGCTTGGTTGGCAATCTCTTTTGCGAGCATACACCAACTCTCAATCGCAATCTCTGTATACGCATCCGTTCAAATCATCTACGAAGTCAACAATGTTGGCTTCGACAGTGTTGATTTCAAACTGTGGGCCATTGTTTACTTGACGTGTATGGTGCTGCCTTACTGTGTGTCATATTTCAGTGACATGTCTCGGGAGGTGTGGTTGTGCTCTGTACTGAATGACTTTTGGTCTGCTGCCACAACGATCTACGGTTCGTGCACCAACAAAACCGACAACGATAACATCAAAGGTATTCTGGTCTCCCAAGGTAAAGAGACCATCATTAGCTTTATTGGTTATTCATTTCATTCTATCTCTGCACTACTAAACTTCAGCTTGAGCTTGTTAGTGATTAGTGTGGTTTTAGATTATCGGTTTGCTCTCTCAATCCTAGTCAGCGCACTCTTTATTGCTGCCTATAAGATGTACATATCCAAAAGAATGGAGTGGCTATCAGAAACCCGAAATACTCAAGGCTCAATCCTTACCAAGAAATTATCGGCCATCCATGAAAATTATCATCACGGCTCGTCTATTAATCGTGACAGTTTTCGAAGTAATACACGTCTGAGTACCGAGGCGTATCTTTCATCTCGAATGAAAGAGGCTCGCAGTAAATACGCAGCGATGCTGATCACTTCTTTATTCTCGCTCTTACCCACCACTTCTTTGGTCGTGTTTTTGCTGTTTTCACCTCAAATAGATGCAGCGATTAAACTAGGGATTGTGATAAACCTGACTCGTATCTACCATCTGCTTGCTTCGGCAAACGAATTAGTATCGATAATTATCCTGCTACCTAATATAAAAGGGCAGCTTAGGCTACTCACCAAATTTAATGACACTAAAGCACCATTTAAAATAGATACGCACACTATTGAACTCAAGGATAATCAAACCAATAGACCAGTGAGTGCAAATGAGCTTCAGAACTATCGTAAAGGTTATCTCTCTGTTATTGGTTCGAACGGTTCTGGAAAAACCACTTACCTTAAAGACTATCAACGAAGTTCCGGCGCTCTGTATTTCAACCCCTCGTACCGCGTATGTTGGCCTTGGGAGTTGGAGCTAAATAAAGAAGATATTTCCGACGGAGAGTACACCAAGAAATGCCTAGATTGGTTACTCAACCACACGCAAGAGACGCTATTACTTGATGAATGGGACGCCTTTTTGGATAAAAAGAATAAAGCCGAATTGGAAGAGAAGATTGAATCTGACTCAAAGACTCGTTTGATTCTCCAGGTTCGTCAATAAATCCAGCCTCATAACGTATAACATTAAAGTAGAGCACCTCCAAAAACGGAATTTTAGCTTACCGGCTATAGGCTGATATCGCGTTGACGATGCCGTTTGAGAAGCGCATGCTTTTATTTCGAACAGAGTCGTTCTTGACCGTTTTCATAAGCAAACCGAAAGAGAATGTGCTCTGTGTTACGTGTCTAGTTGAGTGGCGAGTCAGATGAATAAAGTTGTTATGTTAGTAATGGGGATGCTTTTTACCAGTCGATTGTTCGCCAGTATCGCGCCCCATGTTAAGCAATTAGAACATGACGCGCCTATTCTACTCCGCTCTGCGTTGATCGTTTTTGTAGCCGCTTATGTAATTTGGACCGGTGTTAAACATTTCAAAAACGTAAAACCTCAGCGTTGGAATCAGCGCAGACGAACAGCTGATACCTTACGCTATGTATCGCTGTCTCGGTTAGTTGTCTGCAAAATACTCGACTAAGATTTTACGCCACTTGCGAGACTCTCGAATTTGCAACAGGGCGCGGTTAATCTTTTCCTCGTAAGGGTTGTTTTCTGTAATGATAAAACCGTAGTTTTGTTTCTCTAGCTGATACGGTAACACTTCTAAATCTTCAAATTGGCCACTCATTCGGCCATTACCAATCATGTATTTAAGCACTACATCGTCGGCTACAATGGCGTCGACTTCTCCTTCTTCTAAAGCAGCCAAAAGCCTAGGCATATCAACATAGTTCTCATGTCTGATACCAAAGCCAGTCAAAAGTAGAGAGGACGTAGTCGCGACCTTAGCACCTACTTTGACATTCGCTAGGTCATTAATACCTTTGATCTGAGAAGATCCTTGGCTGAGCGTAAGTTTACTCGCTAACACTGCAGTAATGCTGGCAATGAAGAGCATGCTGAATACGCCAATAAACACGGTAGCAATCCGCCCCGTTAGACTCTTAAATTCGAAGTAATTAAATGGGCCTCGAGTAATGAAAAGTAAGCCGAGAATAAAACTCTCTAACCAGCGTCCAGTTCGGCTTTTCATCGAATAGAGCTTCTGGTTTTCACCGTGTTCGAGAATATAGAAAAATGCACCAATGACAACTGCAATAAACACGACCACGCCAATGATTAACCACAAAACTGGATTGAAGAATATCGAGTGCAAGGTTTCAAGATAGCCTCTCTTTTTTACTGCGATAGCAAGGTGAGTTTCGTAAAACGAATGAGAAAAATCAGCGAAAATCTCTCGCTCTGGAGTAATTGAAATACAAGACACCCCTATGTCTATTTGTTCTGATTCAATGGCGTTGAGCAGCTCGTCGAGTGGATGGTTTTCTATCGTAAACTCAACATCCATATCCCTGGCGATCTTTTCCCACAGTTGAATGCTGATCCCGTCCCACTCATTATCCATCGAGCCAATAACAAAGGGAGGACAAGGGTATACACCGACTTTAAGTGGAGCTGATGAACTCATTGAGCTAAAGAGAGGGAGAAGTAAGAGAGAGAAAACGGCACAAAACCTAAGTGCCAATTTGAAGAAATTTTGCATCAGCAGCCCTCCAGAATGGGCAGCGATGAATTGAATCGAAGACGAAGGCTCATCAACTGAAAACGTACAGGTGAGATCAGAAGTGAAGATATTTTATGATGAGTTCAATGCTGCCCTAGTTTTAATAGTTATTACCTTAACTATAGAAAAGCTCCTTTTGATGTGCAAAAGAGTGGGCTAAAGTTCAAAGTTTGAGGTGACGGTATCAAACGTCAATACAGCGCCACCTTAGTGCAAAGGCATCATATTGTAAGAGTAAAGGTGCTCCCTACTCCCAGCTCAGATTCCACGGTCAAAGTGCCTTCAAGGTTATCAACCATTGCAAGCGCTAGAGATAACCCGAGACCATACCCTTCAACGTTACTTCGACTGCTGTCGACTCGGTAAAGCCGCTCAAAAACCAGATCCAGATATTTCTGCTCTATTCCTACACCAGTATCTCGAACGCTAATCTCTACCTTATTCAAAACATTTTCCTCTATATGAACCGTCACTTTCCCCTCTGGTTCCGTGTACTTAATGGCATTGTCTACAAGGTTAACCAACACTTGAGTCAACTTGTCAGGGTCGGACTGAACAACAAGGTTACACTCTCCTTCAACCGCTAGCTCGATTTGTTTCTCTTCTGCCACATCTTCATACCAGCTAACAACATTACCAACCACATCCGATACCTGTGTCGACACCTTCTGTGGCGTACGCTTGCCAGTCAGTTCGTCGTTAAGCTTCATCAAAGCAGTAAGCAAGTTACTAGCCTGCATCGCATGCTCACAACAATCCGACAATGCATCTTTCATAACCTGTTGATCGACATTATTCAGCAATGCAGTTTGAGACGCCAAGGTAATACGTGACAAAGGGGTTCGAATATCATGGACAATCGCATCGACAGTGGTATTCAATGTTGTCGTAACATGCTGGAGCCTGGCAACAGCAGCGTGAACGCTAGAGCTGATGACGTTGAGACCTTGTTGTGTTTCAGATTCAGCTTCTTTCAGAGTTCTAGGGGTTGGAAGCTCTAACTGCCCCTTTTGAAGCTTATCGAGCAAGTCACCAAAGGTAATCAATGGCGACATCGCACTGTGAATAATTTTACGAGTAAACACCGCAGTAACCGCAACAAGTGCAATCAATGCGTACAAGGTCATTAGCCATTGATTGTAAGCGATGTAATCTCTCGAGCGGTTGTCCAAGACCAACCAGAAATCATATTGCTCTCCTTGAATAGATAAAGACATATAGGGATTAAAGATGAAGCTTTCTAACCACGAACGATTTTCATCAATTTGGAAGTGAGAAAAAGGCTGTGCTGGAAATAGGTTTGGTGTTCCGGCGATGAACGTACTACCAGATAAAGCACCCTTTTCAACCTTATAAGCGGCGATGTTGTTCTCAAGTAACCGATGGGGGTTAGCCGCTAAAACGTGAATCAAACGTTCGCTAGAATCGTAAGTCAGAATACGTTGATACTCCGTCGACATTGACGTAAGGATCTTCTTCTCGGTTTGGTAAAGATCGAAAAAGAAAATGGCCCCAACGATCATTTCCACCAGCAACAAGCAAAGTAGTAACGTAGACATAAAACGAAATAACAAATGCCTCTGCGTTTTCGCTAGCGCTTGCTCGATATTACGACTTGAGGACATAACCAACACCTCTAAGCGTATGAATCAATGGTTTGGAGAAGCCTTTATCCACTTTGCTTCGAAGGCGACACACTAGCACATCCACCACATTGGTTTGTGGATCAAATTGGTGCCCCCACACATGCTCAAGAATCGCGGTTTTCGACATCACTGATTCTGGGTTTTCCAGCAGTAACTTCATCAACATAAACTCACGCTGGTTGATAGTGATCATCTGCTGATCTCTTTGTAGCGAGTGTTTAAGGAGATCTAAGCTAAGGGGACCATAATGCAGCTCTAAGGCTTGAGGTGACGGCTGCTTTCCCCTACGAACCAAAGTTTGGCAACGCGCAAGTAATTCTGGAAACGCAAAAGGTTTCACCAAGTAATCGTCCGCCCCCGACTGCAGTCCTTGCACGCGCTCTTCTACCGAGTGTTTAGCACTTAATATGATGACGGGTGTCGAGTAGCCCTGCCCTCTTAGCTCAGCAAGCACTTCAAATCCATCTTTCTTTGGCAACATGATATCGAGGATGATCACGTCGTACTCTTCCGTAATAGCCTCATGCAACCCATCAATACCATCGATTGCGTGAGTCACCGTTATCCCTTCTTGCTGAAAACCATTCACTAAAAATCGTGCGATATGAATGTCATCTTCGATCAACAGTATTTTCATTAGCGTCCATTTATCTCCTCACTGTGCCTTAAATACACTTTATCAACATCCTGTCTCGAATATAACCAACATTGCAACTTTGTAATGTTCTAGAAAGCCACTGGTAATCCTGCGTTCGTTAATATGAATCTGTTGATTAAGAGTGGCTTGTCAATATCAGACCAGCACTCATCGAAACCCTATATACGAAAAAGAATGTCTTAATGGAGTGAACATGAAAATGACAAAACTAACTGTACTTGCAGCAACTCTTGGTTTCCTTAGCCTTTCTCACAACTCGATGGCGGCAGAAACACAAACGGTCTCTTTCACACAGATCTCATCAGAATCGGCATTCAAACTCGCTCATGAAGCGGTTAGCCAATGCGAGGCTGATGGTTACAAGGTGTCTGCTACGGTCGTCGGTTTATCAGGGAATGTAATTGCACAACTTCGCTCAGATGGCGCAGGTATCCACACGCTTGATAGCTCCCGTAAGAAAGCTTTTACTGTCGCTAGTATGAAGCAGCCGTCAGGTAATCTAATGAAGCTAATTGCGGAGAAGCCAATCATGCAACCACTACAAAATATGGATGACAACTTGCTGTTTTTAGCTGGCGGTGTTCCGGTACAACTGAACAATGCCATGATTGGTGCGATTGGTGTAGGCGGTGCTCCAGGTGGACATTTAGACGTCGCATGTGCTGAAAAAGCGATTAAGAAATTCTTCTAGAAACATACTGATTGCCCATATGAACAGTGCCCTATAATTTCGGGGCACTTTCAGACAGCTAAGATAGAAGATACACTATCCTAGGGCACTTCAAAGCGTGCACTTACCGCTAGGTGGTCAGATAAATCCCCCCCCCCCCCACATATCATCATCAAAACTGCTTAACACTTCAATTTTGCTGGAACTCCTCACCACAGTGCCATTATTTAAATACAACAAATAATCCAACCGTTCTTGGGCTGATTGATCACTATCGGATAAGTTTTGATTCACAAGAG